>NZ_JBBKBP010000014.1:0-97801 GCF_037890165.1 Blautia sp. HCN-1074 | reverse complement strand
CCAGGATTTAAGTTTTGCAGGGTTAGTCTCAGCGCAAATTATTTCTTTTAATTCAGGAGATACGGCAAATTTAGATTCGAGAGAATCAAGGAGAACTTTTTGTTTTCCTTCTGTAGTGTTTTCTTTACGCCCGATGTTTTTTACGTAATCCAGAAACTGTAATAGTTCATCGGGAATATCGGTGCTATTTTTGCCGTGGGCATTGAGATAAATTGTTACAATACCATCATTTATAGAATTACCAGTTTCTCTGCAGACAGTATTTGTAGTATAGCGATAAAGCCCATCACCAAAAGGATCAAAATCACAGATAAAGATGACATAAGTGTCTGGAAGGTTCTCATAGGAATCGCCGGAAATTGTGCTATTCTTTTCTCATATTTTGCTTCCTATATTTTTGTGGACTGCAGCCTTTGACCTTGGAGAAGACCTTAGCGTAGTAGTTGGAGTCTGTGAATCCGGATTTCTGAGCGACTTCCATGATGCTGTCGCCGGAACTTAAGAGAAATTCCAGGCTTCGTTCTACGCGGTATTCCTGCAAAAATGTAAATAAAGATACATTCATGTAGCGCTTAAATAAGCGGCTGCATTCACTTTCGCAGAGGTGGATTTCCTCTGCGATATTTTTCATCTGGATTTTGTTCATATAGTTGTGTTCCAGGTAGTCCATGATTTCACGCATACGATTACGTTCCAGTTTACTGTGTTCAGTATAGGGAAGATCTTCCGGAAGATTTTGCAGCATGCAGCGCCACAGCTTCTGCAAAGTTCCGGTGATATCCAGTTCATAAAAAGCATTCTTTTCTTCATACAGACGTATGATGTCTTTTACATATCCGGCAAAAAGCTGATGCCATGGCTGGGAGTGGTCAATGTAAATTGCGGGAAGTGAGAAGTTCTGTACAAATGGTTCTACATATTTTCGGCGCAGGACGCTTTCATAAGAACCATAAATGATTTTCGGAAGAAAGGTAATGGAAACATATTTTCCATCCTGCATATCTTCCATGAAACCGGCATGAAGGACATTGGCGTTTCCGAGAAGGATATCTCCGGTTTTCATATGGTAAGTACATTGATTTACTTTATAAAGAATCTGACCGTCTAAGACAAGTGTGATCTCTATTTCCGGATGCCAGTGCCATAAAAAAGAACCGGATTTATAGCCGGAAAGCTGCTCGTAGCTTACCAGCAGAGGAAATTCGTCACTGCCGTGTTTTTTGAGTTCTTTTTGCGAGCCATCTGTTATAATTTCCGCCATTATAAAAATCCTCCTGATGCAACATAACATATTTCGGTTCAATCTTGGTTTTCTATATACTTTGAAGCTTATATTCATGTCAAAAGACTTGATGAATGATAAACTGAAAGTAACTATATTTATATTGTACACGCATAGAGCGATAAACGCAAGATTTTACTATTTCTTCCTTAAATTATTAAGGAATTTTCCAGCTCACGAAGGTATACTCAATTCCAAGAGTGAAGCCGTAATAAGGCTGCTTCGTTACTGGTAACAGTAACGGTTACTCCAAACTTTCATACACATATTCCCGTCTGCCGCTGGCTTTTCATACACTGCCACTGTAAACAACGAAAAGTAAGAGTATACAGCTGTTTATAAGCCTGTATATCAGCGGCCAGACCGGAAAATATCCGGAGGATTTTTGAAATGAATATTCCAAATAAAAATGAATTAACACGTATTTACGGCGAAGCAGAGAAAGCAGCAGCCCGTTTTCAGGCAGTCGCTGATCACTTCGCAGAAATTTACCATCATGATACAGCAGAATTTTTCACAGCACCAGGAAGAACAGAGATTATCGGAAACCACACAGATCATAATGGCGGCCGCGTAATCGCAGGAAGTATTGATATGGATACCATTGGTGCCGCTTATCCGAACAACAGCAATATCATCCGCATCACAAGTGAGGGATATGATAAAGAAGTTGTTGTTGATATTGAGAAGCTTTCTGATGTACCGAAGGCTCAGGGAACAGTATCTCTTGTAGCTGGTATGGTAGAAGCTATCCAGAAATTTGGCTTCAAGGTAGCAGGATTTGATGCTTACGTGACAACAAATGTAATCCGTGCAGCAGGTGTAAGTTCTTCTGCATCTTTTGAAATGCTTGTATGTTCTATCATTAACTATTTCTTTAATGATGGTGCAATGACATATATTAACTATGCAAAAGCAGGACAGTACGCTGAGAACGTATACTGGCTGAAAGCTTCCGGATTAATGGATCAGCTTGCATGTGCAGTAGGCGGACCGATTCTTCTTGATTTCTCTGATAAAGAGAACCCGAAATATGAAAAAGTAAACTTCTCCTTCCATGACTATGGTCACCACCTTGTAATCGTAAATACAGGAAAAGGCCATGCTGATTTAAGCCAGGAATACTCTGAAATTCCGATGGAAATGAGAGAGGCAGCAAAAGCAGCAGGTGCAGAACTTCTCTGCGAGACAACTCTTGAAGATGTGCTGGCGCATATGTCTGAGATTGAGAATGACAGAGCAATCTTAAGAGCGATTCATTTCTTCAAAGAGAATGAACGTGTAGAAAGAGCTGCAAAGGCTGTTGAGGAGAAAGACGGAGAGACTGTACTGAGACTTCTCAGCGAATCCGGAAAATCTTCATGGGAATTACTTCAGAACTGTTATCCGATCAAAGCCTACACAGAGCAGAAAATTTCTGTCGCACTTGCTCTTACAGATCTCTTTCTTGAGAAACTGGGAAAAGGTATCTGCCGTATTCATGGTGGCGGATTTGCCGGAGTTATCATGTGCGTAGTACCGGAAGAAGAGACAGAGAATTACGTTTCCTACATTTCTAAATTTGCAGGAAAAGAGAATGTATATCCGATGAATATCCGCGCGGTTGGTGCAGTACATATCGAACTGTAAAAAATATATAGATTCATATTTTAGAAAGCAGTGGGTTCCCGCTGCTTTCTTTTTTCTTTTCAAGGGGAAATTTCTGTATTATAATTATATAAATCACGATAATTTTTGAGGGGATACGGATAATGAAGAAAAGATGGACGATGCGAAAAGCTCTGCTCGTTTTGTGTATCAGCAGCGTAGTATTTGCACTGCTTTTACAGACATTTCTGTTTCATCAGTCATTGCGCAGACAAATCCGGGTGGAGAGTATTTCAGACCATGAGCTGTCGTTGAATAAAATGCAGACAGATCTGTCTGATTTTATTCATACGATACGTGGAGAAATGCTCACAATTTACAGTGAACAGGATCTGATAAGTGCTATGCGCGATGCGGCAGAGAAGGATGCCAGTCTGAAGGACTATTACTGGAGAAGCTGGTATTTTGCGAGAAGACGATTTACGAAGGAGGATCAGGTTCTGGCTATGTATATCTATGATACGAAGGATAATCTGATCAGTAATTATCGTTATAATTCAGTTACTTATCCGAGAAATATTTATAAGGTAGATTATGATGACAATGCAGACCGGGTTTATGATTATGTACATGGGGACCGTACAGACCTGATGATCTCAGGTTATCATAATCCTGTTGCGAAAAAAGATATTATCCGGTTTGTCCTGAAGCTTCATAATTATGATGCAGACAGGAGCAGTCTGGGATATCTTGTCTGTGACATCAACAGTACTGCATTTACCTCTATTATGGCGAAATATGTAGATGTGGAGCAGGTTTGCTTATGGCTTCAGCCATTGAATGACCAGGTAATAGCGATCACCGGTCAGGCTTCAGAAACTCAGCACAGAATCCAAAAGCAGCTTGCGAAGGTAATTGAGGACTATTATAAATCGAATGATCTGGAACAGGAATATGAAGGAAATTACCTGATCCAGGTGCCACAGGAGAATTATAATCTGGAAGCGTTTGTGCTTGTTTCGCAGTCACTTCTTACAGCGGCACAGAAGGCACTGATCAGAACACTTCTTATTATAATGACGGCTATGATTTTTGCCATCATGGTGCTGGTATTGTTTGTATCGCAGTGGATGACAAAACCGGTAGAGGAAATGAGCAGTACGATTACGCGGATTAAGAATGGAGAAACCACACTTCGTGTGCAACCGGTCGGATGGTCACAGGAGCTGACGACTCTGGGTACGGAGTTTAATGAAATGCTTGACCGTATGGAAGTGATGGCACAGGAAGAACTACAGCACAAAATGCTGGTGGAGCGCACAGAATATAAAATGCTTCAGGCACAGATCAATCCGCACTTCCTTTATAATACATTGGACACGATGAGTGGTATCGCGAATGCACAGAATTGTCCGTTGGTAAGTGGAATGTGCCGTTCCCTGTCTGCGATTTTCCGTTATAGTTTGAATATGACGGACGAGCTTTCCACTATGCAGAATGAGATGGCTCATGTGAGAAATTACCTCTATGTAATGGATGTGAGAAATGGCTCTGCGATTGCATATGATTACCAGATAGACAGCGATACACTTCAGGATCAGATGCCGCGAATCTGCATCCAGCCGGTTGTGGAGAATGCACTGTCACATGGGCTTAGAAATGTACGCCGTAAAGACAAGAAGCTTCTGATACGTTCAGAGCATATAGATGAAAACCTGGTCATCACAGTTTCTGATAACGGTGCCGGAATGGATGCAGAATCTATGAACCGGTTGCTGGAACAAAATGATATGAAACGTGTGGAATCTGGTGTTTCTATCGGAATCCTGAATGTCAATGCGCGTCTGAAAAAGCTCTTTGGCGATGAATATGGATTACATATTGAGAGTACAATGGGAGAGGGAACGACGGTAACGATCACTGTGCCGGCTATTGCGACGGAAAACACTGCGAATATCCGATTGACAGAGTGAAGATAACACGGAGGGGAGAAAAGAAATTGAAATCCATGAAATACAAAGTTCTTGCAGCGGACGATGAATTTTGGAGCCGCGAAAATATCCGGAGTCTGATTCCATGGGAAGAATATTCTCTGGAATTTCTGGAGCCAGCCTGCGACGGTGAGGAGGTTATCGAGAGA
This sequence comes from Blautia sp. HCN-1074, assembly GCF_037890165.1. Taxonomy (NCBI): domain Bacteria; kingdom Bacillati; phylum Bacillota; class Clostridia; order Lachnospirales; family Lachnospiraceae; genus Blautia; species Blautia sp. HCN-1074. The sequence continues at coordinate 92,792 of NZ_JBBKBP010000014.1, read as the reverse complement.
ATCCCGGAGGAGCATCCGGATATTATTCTTACGGATATTAATATGCCATTCTTAAGTGGTCTGGAATTGCTGCAGAAACTTCAGACAGAATATCCGGATATTGTAACGATTGCAATTAGTGGCTATGATGATTTTGAGAAAGTAAAAGGTGTGTTTGTGTCCGGTGGCCTGGATTATCTTCTGAAGCCGGTAGGAAAAGAAGAAATGGTTAAAGTTCTGACCAAAGCACTGGGAGTTCTGGAAGAACGGGAGAATGCAAAAAGGCAGGATGAGACTAGCCGTATTCAGGAGCATAAGCTTTCCTCGTTTTTGGAGGACAGTGAATACTCAGCATTACTTTCCGGAAAGCTGTATGGTCAGTCTGCGGCTCAGACTCATGTATCCAGCACAAGTACTTTCTCAGAAGTAGCTACCCTGATGGTGAAATTTTATAACATTACAGAAATTGCAGAGCGGTTCGACCATGATAATCTTCAGATGTCATGGAAGATTAAGTCGTGTTTAAAAGAACTCACAGGTGATGCCGGAAATCCGATTATTTTTAACAACAGTAATAAAATGAGTGAATTTCTAATCGTAGAGACAGCGGATGCGAAAGCGCTCAAGACACTTGCCGACAATATTCTGAAGGAATTTTCTATGGAAGAGTACGGTCCGGTTTCTGTGGCCATTCATGAACAGACCAGCTCGTTGGATGACATCGGAACGGTTTACAGAGAATTGATTTCTGCGCTGGTTACCCGTCCGTTCAGCAGAAGTCATTGTGTTCTTTTGTGTCCGGAAGATAAAAGTGGTGAGAATCAGACAATCGGGAAGTCAGCACCTGTTCATATGGAAACAGAACTGTATCATTTACTGGAGACAGGGCAGAGATCAGAGACAGAGAAGCTGATCTTTAAGACTTGTAAGTTCGGTGCGTGTGATGACGGTACCTGGAGTTATCTGGATGTGAAACAGTATGTAGGCAGAATTACCGGGATTTTGTACCGTTATGTGCAGGAAAAATGCCCGGAACTTACCGCACAGGCAGAGGAGGCAATGGATAATATTGATTATTATATGAAATGTCTCAATGCACCATCTCTGTTTGCCGCGCTGAAAATTCTGCTGAACAGTTTATGGGAGAACGGAGAAGATAAAGAGTCAGATTCCAATTCCATCGTGCAGCAGGTAGAGCAGATTCACAAATATATTGAACGCTCCTATCATGAAAATATCACCCTTACTGCATTGGCAGAGGAGTATCATATGGATGCCAGCTATCTTTCAAGGATATTCAGCCAGAAATATGGTGAGACAATCATTGCTTTCCTTACCAGAATCAGGATGGAGAAAGCGGCAGAACTTATGAAGGATCAGGATAAGAAACTTGAGACGATTTCGTTCCTGGTGGGATATGACGATTATAATTATTTCAGCAGAGTATTCCGCAAAAAGATGGGAAGCAGCCCGCGGGAGTACAGAAATAATCTTGTCTAATGATAAATGAGCTCATTTAAATATAGCATAGAAAAAGATCTTCTAACGCAGAAGATCTTTTTCTATGTCTGGTACATTCTGGAATATTCCGATATAGTTTTTTTATGATATAACAAAGCTGTGCGGTCAGGATTCTTTCCTATTATTATATATTGGAAAATAACAATAGCAGGATTTAAAAATTGGATAATTTAGCATCATTTTGCACAAGCTATTCATAATTTGTCCAACTTTTATATACAAACTGGTCAAGAATGTGCAACAAAATTTTCCAAATATGTCCTAACTGAACAAAGCCAAAGTATGGTTTAATAGAATCACAGAGGAACGGAAGTCCCGTGAACTTAAACTTCCGCTCACAAAAATCAAAAAAGCAAATTTTTTCAAGGAGGGTTTTACAACATGAAAAAAAGAATGAGAAAAGCCGTTGCTATCGCAGCAACAGCAGCAATGGTTGGTTCCTTGCCAATGAGCGCAGTTACAACACAGGCAGCTGACGACGACATCACAATTGGTGTTTCCATCTGGAGCTCCACAGACGTACTTGGAAGCCAGAGTAAAAAGATCATCGACAAAGCAGCTGATGCTCTTGGTGTTAATGTAATGTATGTTGACCAGGGTCACGTATCTGAGCAGGTTACAGCTTCTGTTGAACAGCTTTGCGCAGCAGGATGTAACGGTATCGTAATCTGTAACTCCGCAGACTCTGAAATGACATCTGCAATCCAGACCTGCGATGCAAACCAGGTTTACCTTACACAGTTCTACCGTATCATCTCCGAAGAGAACAGCCCGGAAGTATATCAGACAGCATGCAACTCCCAGTACTACCTTGGTGCAGTTCATGAAGACGAAGTAACAAATGGTTATACACTGGTTAACCTGCTTCTTGAGAACGGTGACAGAAACATCGGTCTTGAAGCATGGACAGTTGGTGATGCTACCTTCCAGCAGAGATGGAAAGGTTACAAACAGGCAGTTGACGAATGGAACGAAGCTAACCCGGATGATCAGGCAACAATCACAGAGCCTGTATACGCTAACACATCTTCTGAAGAAGGTGCAGCAGCAGCTCTTTCCCTTTACAACTCCAACCCTGATATGGACGCTCTGATCGTTGCAGGTGGCGGCGGTGACCCACTTGTTGGTTCCATCGGTGCTCTGGCAAACGAAGGACTTACAGGAAAGATCGATGTTGTTTCCACAGACTTCCTTGATGACCTTGGTGAGCAGCTTGAATCAGGCGGAATGTTTGCTGAATCAGGCGGACACTTCTGCGACCCGTTATATGCATTCCTTATCACATATAACGCAATCAAAGGCAACTATGTAAAAGATGAAGGATCCTTCGGATATGAGATCCAGTTCCCATACCTGTATGTATCTTCCTCTGAAGACTATGAAAACTACAAGAAATACTTTGTAGATGACGATCCATACACAGATGAAGAACTTGTTGAATTAGCAGGATACAGCTTTGATGATCTGAACAAAGCAGCTACATCACTTTCTATTGAGGATGTTATTTCCCGTCACAGCAACTAATATGATGAACTCATGCTCCACTGCCTTTCCTCCAAAAGGCAGTGGAGAAACTTTTAGAGGTAATTGTTAGTGCCCGCTCGAAGCAAAAGGCCAAACCCTGATGAAGCGTCTGACCTCCTGCTTTTGGCGGGCAAAGAAATGGATAAGGAGAATGGTTATGAAAAAACTCAAACAAAGCCAGTATTATGGGATCGGCCTTCTGGTTCTTATGCTTGTAGTTTTCTGGGCAGTATTTAAAGTACTTGCACCGACTACTTTCGGATCCCCGGCGAAACTGGCCACTTACATGAAATCAGCATTAATTTACGCAGTTGGCGGATGCGGACTCTACTTTATCTGCGTAATGGGACCTTTCGATATGAGCGTTGGTGCCAATATCGTACTTTCATCCATTATCGCCTGCAACGCAAGTGAGAAATTCGGTTATGCCGGTCTTATCATTGCGCCGCTGATCTGTGGTACGATCATTGGTCTCATCAATGGTGTGGTTTATATCAAATTACACATTTCTTCCCTGATCGTTACATGTGCCCTGTCGCTGATATACGAGGCGTTCAGTGTATATGCCACAAACGGAAAGAACGTAATCCTTTCCACAAGCTACAGAGCATTCGGTGATTATCCGGTCAACCTGATCCTGGCACTGATCGCATATCTGCTCTGTGCATTCATCCTGAAATACACAAAAATCGGTACTTACACATACGCAATCGGAAGCAATGAAGTTGTTGCAAAGAACATGGGTGTAAATGTTTCCAAATATAAAATCGTAGCCTTTACTCTTGCAGGTTTCTTCTTCGGACTTCAGGCAATCCTGACAATCAGCTTTGGTACTTCCATGACATCAGCTTCCAACCTTTCCTCTATGAGCCGTAACTTTACTCCTCTGATGGGAACCTTCTTTGGACTGGCATTTAAGAAATACGGCCATCCGGTTATCGCTATCGTGATCGGTGAGATGATCATCCAGCTTATGTTCAACGGTTTCGTTGCACTTGGTGCTCCGACTACTATCCAGAACGTGGTAACAGGTGTTGCACTGCTGGCAATCGTTGCACTGACAACCAAACCGGTTAAAGGTCTTGTAGTAAAATAAGGAGAACGATTATGGGTGAAATATTATTAAGAGCAGAAAATATTGATAAACATTTTGGCATCACACACGCCCTGGACAACGTTTCCTTTACATTCAATAAAGGTGAGATCCACGCACTGATCGGTGAAAATGGTTCCGGTAAATCCACATTGACATCCTGTCTGACAGGCATTTACCAGAAAGATTCCGGTAAGTTTATCCTTGAAGGAAAAGAGATCACCGCAACAAACCAGGTTGAAGCCAACCATCAGGGTGTAGCCATCATCGTACAGGAGATCGGAACACTTTCCGGACTGACTGTGGCAGAGAATATTTTCCTTGGAAACGAGGATCAGTTTACCAAATATGGTATCAAAAATACAGCAGCAATGAACAAGAAAGCCCAGGAATATCTGGACAGCTATGGATTCAATTATATTGATGCAACAAAAGTAATCGACGATTATAATTTCGAGGATCGTAAGTTAGTTGAAATTGTAAAATCTACCTACTTTAATCCGAAGGTTCTGGTTGTAGACGAGACAACAACAGCACTTGGCCAGAAAGGCCGTGAAGAGCTTTTCAAGGTAATGCACAAAGTTCGTGACACAGGAAATTGCGTAATCTTTATTTCCCATGACCTTGAGGAAGTTATTGAGCAGTCTGATAACATCAGTGTACTTCGAGATGGTGTGAAGATCGGTTCCATCACAAAGGAAGAAGCTACACCTGACAGACTGAAAGCCTTAATGGTAGGCCGTGAGATCGGCGACAGCTATTATCGTACAGACTACGGCGAAAAAGTATCTGATGAAGTTGTTCTTTCCGCTAAGAACGTGACAGTAAAAGGACAGATTGAGAATCTGAACCTTGATCTTCACAAAGGTGAGATCCTTGGTATCGGAGGACTTTCCGAATGTGGTATGCATGAGGTTGGAAAGGCACTCTTCGGAGCTTCCTATTTCCGCCAGGGAAGTGTAACCCTGGGAGACGGCACACAGATCAATTCCATTCCGGATGCCATCAAACACAGCATTGCCTATGCTTCCAAAGACAGAGACAATGAGTCTCTGGTCATCAATGACACAATTGGCGATAACATCTGTCTTCCATCTCTGGAGGATCTGAAAACTCATGGATTCCTTCGTGCAAAGACAATGAATGAATTTGCCAATAAATTTGCAAAACAGATGAGTACAAAAATGACAGGCGTTGACCAGTTTGTATCCGCTCTTTCAGGCGGTAACAAACAGAAAGTCGTTCTTGCACGCTGGGTTGGAAAGGACTCCGACCTGATCATCCTTGACTCCCCTACACGTGGTATTGATGTCAAAGTTAAAGCTGATATCTACGCCATGATGAACGATATGAGAAAAAGAGGAAAATCTATTATTATGATCTCTGAAGAAATCATGGAGCTTCTGGGTATGGCAGACCGTATCCTGATCATGAAAGACGGTAAGATCAATGGTGAATTCCTTCGCTCTCCGGATCTGAAAGACACAGATCTGATTGACAATATGATTTAAGGGGGTAAAAAAATGAGTACAACAAAAAAATCAACTGAGCAAGTACCATTTCTGGAACGTCCCATTGTGCGTACTATCCTTCCTATTGCAGGATTCGTGATCATCTGTGTATTATTTGCATTCCTCACAGACGGCAGACTGTTTCAGCCGAAAAATATATCACTGCTTCTGAGCCAGTCATACATGCTGCTGATCTCATCTATCGGCGTGTTCATGGTAATGACAATGGGTGGCCTGGATTTCTCCCAGGGCTCCATGCTTGGTGTTGCTTCCATCGTAGTCTGCTACCTTTCCCATTACAACATGGTTCTGGCAGCTCTGGGTGGTGTGGTAACAGGCGGACTGATCGGACTGATCAATGGTTACTTCAATGTTAAGAGAAAAATCACAAGCTTCATTGTTACAATCTGTACCATGTATCTGTTCCGTGGAGTTTGTGCTTATGCAACAACTAACTCACCTGTTTATGCAGTAAGTGATATTTCCAAATACAACACACTGCCATTCATGCTTACTTTCACAGTGATCATCTTCGTAGTGGCATACCTTGTATTTACTTACACAGGTCTGGGCTCCAGACTGAAAGCAATCGGTGCTGGTGAAACAGCAGCAAGATTCGCAGGTATCCGTGTAGAGACTACAAAGATCCTCGTATTTGTGGCAGCAGGCTGTATCACAGGACTTGCAGCATTTGTAAATGCCATCAAAGTAGGTTCCGTTACATCAACAGCAGGTAATCAGCTGGAAACACAGATCATGATCGCTCTGGTACTTGGCGGAATGCCTGTAAACGGTGGTGCTAAAGTAAGATTCTATAACATCATCCTTGGTGTTATGACATACAAAGTACTTTCCAGTGGTCTGGTAATGCTGATGATGCCGACACAGTTACAGCAGCTCATCCTTGGTATCATCTTCCTGATCGAAGTTGCAATCTTCAGCGACAGAAAGACTGGTATGATCGTTAAATAAAGTTTTGGTTCATGGCTCAGGCTATGGCAGATGGATATTTACGATATTCAATTGTTACAGATGTATATGGCCCTATGAACCTCAGCCATGTATCTGACATATTCTCATTACTATACTTACATAAAAACCCCGTTTCCAGCAGAGAAAATCTGTGGGAGGCGGGGTTTTTGTCGAAAACTTTTTCTTGTTGAATTTGGGTGTTTGCGTTATAATGAGTCCATAGAGTTCTTCTGTTTCGGAAAGGACAGGGATAGTATTCCGGATGAAGCAGAGGTTTGACATCATATATTTTATAATTTTATTGCTTATCATCTCGGAGCATGATAAGCTAAAAATATAAAAATCTACTTTGGATAAAATCATATATATAAAATGCTATGGGGTAAACATGGAGGGGGTACAAAATGATAGACGTACACAATATCAGTACACACTGTACACGTAGTGAATTTGTGGGCACTGCAGTTCTGGATACGATCGGGCTGGTAATTTCCGGAATCGATGATACGTTGCTTAATGAAATGAACGTGGGAACGAAATATCACTGTCTGGGGCTATTTAGTTCCCGTACCGGAGCAGCAGGACAGATCACTGCCATTGACGATGCGGTAAAAGCGACCAACACAGAGGTCCTTTCTATAGAATTACCGAGAGATACTAAGGGCTGGGGTGGACATGGAAATTATATTGTTCTTGGTGGAACGGATGTCTCTGATGTACGACATGCGGTGTCTATGGCTCTGGAGCTGACCAATAAATATGCAGGAGAACTGTATATCAGTGAGAGTGGCCATTTAGAATTTGCTTACTCAGCCAGTGCAGGACAGGCACTGAATAAAGCGTTCGGAGCGCCAATCGGAGAGGCATTTGGATTCATGGCAGGTTCTCCGGCTGCAATCGGGCTGGTGATGGCAGATACGGCGATGAAGTCGGCTTCTCTTTCCATTGCAAAATATATGACTCCTGATAAAGGCACCAGCCATTCTAATGAGGTGATCCTAGCGGTTTCCGGTGATGCCAGTGCGGCAAAAACAGCGGTACTGAATGCCAGACAGATAGGACTGGAACTGCTGATCGGAATGGGCAGCTACCCGGAAATCCCTGGAGTACCATATTTATAGTATATTTAAACAATATCTCTCCATATTCTTTGTATATAAGTTACAAAAGTGATATAAGAAACAAAAAAATGGATGTTGAAAAAAATTCTTGACTTTTCCATCCGGAATCCGTATAATAACCAACGGTAAATTTAAGAGAAAGATATTTGGTTTTATTGGAAACGGTACATCCTCCCTGGATGGTTATGAACAACACAAATTTCTGTTTATGTTATTCATGTACTATTTAAGGAGGATTTTTTATGCCAAAAAACAAGTTTCAGGAAGTAATTTTTACGATCATCATGGTATTTGTGATGGTTTATGCAATGATCTGCTACAATATTGTATTAAATACAGGAACAATGACGAATGAGACATTTCTCTTAGCGTTTCATGAATTAGTATTTATGGGACCGATCGCGTTTATCCTTGATTTCTTTATCATCGGTGCTCTTGCAAAGAAGGTTGCATTTGGTATTGTGGATATGAGAAGAGATAATCCGTTCCACCTTGTACTTGCAATTTCAGCAGTGTCAGTTGCATTTATGTGCCCGTGCATGAGCTTTGCGGCAACTGTACTGATCAAACATGCACCGGTAAGCCAGATCATCCCGACATGGCTTCAGACAACAGCAATGAACTTCCCGATGGCATTCTTCTGGCAGATCTTTTATGCAGGTCCGTTCGTAAGATTCGTATTCGGAAAACTTTTCCCGGAAAAAGAAAAGGCAGCAGCTTCTGCTGAATAAAATATTGAGATTTGACCGCAGCATTCTGTATTCGCAGGATGCTGCTTTTTCATACCAGAAAACTTTATAAATATTTTCGTGATAGCAAAAGTCCTCAGGGTGGAATACATTGTGGCAGAGGAAAATCATGTAATAAAGAGAAGTACACATTGAAATTGTGGCTTAATTATGATATTATTATGGTATAAAATAAAAAATAAAAGGAGAAAAAGCTATGCCGCAGATCATACCTATCAGAGATTTAAAAAGGACAGCAGAGATTTCAGATATGTGTCATAATTCTGAAGAACCTATCTATATTACAAAGAATGGATACGGTGATATGGTTATTATGAGTATGGAAACTTATGAGAAAAATATGCGCAAATATCTAAAATATAAGGATATTGAAGTCTCAGAAAAAGAGATTGAAGAAGGAAAAGTAAAGGAAGCGAAATCTGCATTACAGGGGATGAGGGCAAAGTATGGAATATAGGCTTGTAATTACTGAACATGCAGAGGAATTGTTGGATAACCTGATTTATTATCTGCTTTATAAACTAAAAAATGAGCAGGCCGCGAAACATTTGCTGAATGGAGTTGAGAATGTATATGAACGGATGGAAACAAATCCACAGCAATTTGCAATCAGCAGGGACAGTTATCTGGCAAGTAAGAACTATAGAGAGGCATTAATTCCTTAAATGGATTATGTGATAATCTTTGGTATAGAAGAAAATATTGTGAATATATTGGGGATATTTCACCAGTTAGAGGATTATGGGAATAAACTGGGGTAGTATTTCCTAGTATGGCTCACGCTAATTAGCGACCTGCTTCATTTGTATAAATTCCCATCTACTGCGTTGTCGTCAATCGCCGTAGCCACCGCTACGCCTCATTCCTTCGCCTTGTAGATGAAAATTTATCCAGCATGAATCAGATCGTTAATTAGCGTGAGTCATACTAGTGTTTCTATAAAAACATTCGATATGGGAAGAGGCTATTGTTTTATTAAAAAATGTGAAACAATAGCCTTTTTACCGTTAGTAGTAAGCAGTAACCCTGGCAGTTAACCGAATCAAGTAAGTCCCCTACGGGGGTTGCGAAGAGCAATAAGCAGTGGGTGGGGACTTGCTTGTATCAGGAGGGGTACAAGCCCCTCCTGATAAACTGCGGAGCAGTTATTCGGTGTAGAGCCACGTAGCGAAAGCGGATTGCGAATATCCGATTGACTAAGCATTGTATTTATTTCAATACACTATTGACAAATAATGTCATTTCGTGTAATATCATAGAAAACCTACTGAATAACTATGAAAAGTAGAAAATAGTCATCAAATTAACCAAATCAAGTAAGTCCCTGCTTCAATTGTGAAGAGCAATAAGCAGTGGGTGGGGACTTGCTTGTATCAGAAGGGGTACAAGCCCCTTCTGATAAACTGCGGAGCAGTTATTTGGTGTAGAGCCACGTAGCGAAAGCGGATTGCGAATATCCGATTGACTACGGTAAAGTGAACGAGAGAAAGAAAAGTAAACAAAAATCAAGGGAAACTCTGACAGGAGGGAAAGAAAAATGGCAGATTATGCAGCATTAAAAAAAGGCGGATTCATGCGCCAGAAACAGAAAGATAATTTTTCATTAAGAATCCGTGTAGTTGGCGGACATCTGGATGCGAAACAGCTTGCAAAAGTAGCTGAGGTTTCAGAGAAATATGGTGAGGGCTACGTACATCTTACTTCCCGTCAGGGTGTGGAGATCCCATTCATCAAATTAAGCCAGATTGATGAAGTGAAGGCAGCACTGGAAGAGGGAGATGTAGTTCCGGGTGTGTGCGGACCGAGAGTTCGTACCATCACAGCCTGTCAGGGTGCAGCCATCTGTCCAAGCGGATGTATCGATACTTACGCACTGGCACAGGAACTGGATGAGAGATATTTTGGACGTGAGCTTCCTCACAAATTTAAATTTGGTGTTACCGGATGCCAGAACAACTGCTTAAAAGCAGAGGAGAACGATGTAGGAATCAAAGGTGGTATCAAAGTAGCATGGCAGGAAGATAAATGTATCCAGTGTGGTGTCTGCGTGAAAGCTTGTCGTGAAAGCGCCATCACATTAGAAGATGGAAAGATCACAGTAGATTCTTCCAAATGTAACTTCTGTGGAAGATGTACAAAAGCCTGTCCGACAGACGCTTATGACAATACTCACGGATATATCGTTTCTTTCGGAGGAATCTTCGGAAATCACATTAATAAAGGAAAAACAGTGATTCCATTTATCGAAGATCACGAAAAACTTCTCAAGGTGTGTGATGCAGCAATCGGATTCTTCGAGAAGAATGCGAAAGCCGGTGAGAGACTGAAATTCACGATTGACCGCGTAGGCGAGGACGAATTCAATAAAGAAATCCTGGAGGCATATGAAAATGAGTGATATTAAATTTGATGATACTGTAGATATTACCGATGTTGTCTGCCCGGTAACTTTTGTAAAAGTAAAGGTAGCACTGGAGGAACTGGATGAAGGTCAGATCCTATCCATCCGCATGAATGACGGAGAACCGGTACAGAATGTACCACGAAGTATCAAAGAGGAAGGACATCAGATCCTGAAGCTTGATGATAATGAAGATGGAACCTACACACTTTATGTGAAGAAAGCAGGAGACTGATCCGTGAAAGCGGGAAGCCGGATAAAAAAGACAAGAGACTGAGAATAAGAGGCTGAATAAAAAAGACAGGAACTGACAGGAGTGAACTATCATGGCAGAGAGATTAAACGGAGAGACTTTTAAAGAGAAAGCTTTCCAGCCAGGAAAACTTACACTGATTGATTTCTATTCCGACAGCTGCGTACCATGTAAGAGAATGGTTCCGGTATTTGCGAAGCTGGAAGAGAAATACGGTGATCAGATTTATATAGGAAAAGTAAATGTAGCTTACGAGCAGGAACTTGTAGAAGAATACAAAGTTATGTCAGCGCCGACGCTGATTTTCCTGAAAGACGGAGAACAGATCGAGAAGCTGACCGGAGCAAAGAAAGCGGCAGATCTGGAAGAAATCATTGATAAAAATCTTTAAAAAATCACACATATAAAAACATACAGAAATGGAGAATAGAGATTATGGTTATCACAGTAGCAGGAGATAAAAAAGAAGTAAAAGACGCAATCACAGTGGAAGAACTGATCGTACAGGAAGATGTAGAGACTCCTCAGTATGTAACAGTATCTGTAAACGATGACTTTATCGACAAGGCAGAATTTGAAACTTACGCATTAAAAGAAGGCGACAGCGTTGAATTCCTGTACTTCATGGGAGGTGGAAGATAGTGGCATTCACAAATGATCAGCTCGAACGATATTCCAGACATATTATTCTGAAAGAGGTTGGAGCAAAAGGACAGAAAAAACTGCTCAATTCCAGTGTTCTGATCATCGGAGCAGGCGGACTTGGAGCACCGGCAGCTCTTTACCTTGCGGCAGCAGGTGTGGGAACGATTGGAATTGCAGATGCAGATGAGGTAGACCTTTCCAATCTTCAGCGTCAGGTCATCCACGCAACAAAAGATATCGGCAAACCAAAGGTACTTTCCGCAAAAGAATCCATGGAAGCCATCAACCCGGATGTGACAGTTAAAACTTACCAGACTTTCGTAGATTCCGAGACAATCATGGATCTGATCAAAGATTATGACTTTATCATCGATGGAACCGACAATTTCCCGGCAAAATTCCTGATCAATGATGCCTGTGTTATAGCAAAGAAACCATTTTCCCACGCAGGAATCCTTCGTTTCCAGGGACAGCTGATGACATATGTTCCGGGAGAAGGACCATGTTACAGATGTATATTCAAAGATCCGCCGCCAAAGGATGCCGTACCTACCTGTAAACAGGCCGGCGTTATCGGAGCGATGGGAGGCGTTATCGGAAGTCTTCAGGCGATGGAAGCAATCAAATATCTTCTGGGAGTTGGCGATCTTCTTACAGGATATCTTCTTACATATGATGCACTTACAATGGAATTCCGCAAGATCAAACTTCCGAAACACGTAAAGAACTGCCCGGTATGCGGTGAGCATCCGACGATCACAGAGCTGATCGACTATGAACAGGCAGAATGTGACGGAATCTGATTCGCTTTGGTTGATTCAGATAAGCCTTCTGCTTCGGTTGCGAAGAGCAATAGGTAAGCAGCGAAAGCGGATCGTAAATATCGGCTGGAGATAAAGGAGCAAGAAAAATCATGATCACAATGTCAAAGAATGACTACGAAATAATTTTAAAACACGCCAGAGAAAATCTTCCGGAAGAAGCCTGCGGATTGATTGCAGGAACTAAGGATGGAAATGATAAATCTATCAAAAAGGTTTACTGCCTGACAAATATCGATCATTCCAATGAGCACTTTTCGCTGGATCCGAAAGAACAGCTTGCAGCAGTAAAAGATATGCGTGCGAATGGTCTGGTACCTCTTGGAAACTGGCATTCCCATCCGGAAAGCCCGTCCAGACCTTCAGAAGAAGATAAACGACTGGCTTATGACAGCACAGCAAGCTATATGATTCTTTCTCTGATGGACAATGAGAATCCTGTTCTGAATTCTTTCCATATAGAAGGAACGGAATCTGAGAAGGAAGAACTTGTATTACTGTAAAGCAAAGCAGGAGAAAAATAAATGATCAGAAAATTATTTGCATTTGGCCTGGCAGCTGTACTGGTACTGATACCGGTACAGGCTTTTGGAAAAACAGTGTCGATCACCAATGTTTCCTATGACCCTACCAGAGAAATGTTTGAACAGTACAACAAAATATTTGAAGAACACTGGAAGGAGAAAACCGGGGAAGACGTAGAAGTGACACAGTCCCATGGCGGTTCCGGGAAACAGGCACTGGAAGTAGCCAATGGTTTGGATGCAGATGTAGTAACACTGGCACTGGAATACGATATAGAATCCATTGAAAACGCAGGACTGATCGAGACAGGCTGGCAGGATAAGTTTGACAATGAAAGTTCTCCGTATACTTCGACCATCGTATTTCTGGTAAAGAAGGGAAATCCCAAAGGCATCAAAGACTGGGATGACCTGATAAAGGATGGTGTGGGTGTGGTAACTCCGAACCCTAAGACATCCGGAGGTGCGAGATGGAACTACATGGCAGCATGGGCTTACGCAGATAAGAAGTATGACGGAGATGAACCCCGGATGAAGGATTTCATCAGGAAGCTTTATCAGAATGTAGTAGTTCTTGATTCCGGTGCAAGAGGTGCAACCACTTCTTTCGTAGAGAACGGACAGGGCGATGTGCTGGTGGCATGGGAAAATGAAGCATATCTTTCCATGCGTGACTATCCGGATGAGTACGAGATCGTTACTCCGAGTGTGAGTATTCTGGCACAACCGTCTGTAGCAGTGGTAGATGAAGTAGTGGATTACAGAGGAACGAGAGATGTGGCAACTGAGTATTTAAAATATCTGTATTCCGACGAAGCGCAGGAGATTGAAGCAGAGAACTACTTCCGTCCGACCAATGAAAAGATCCTGAAAGAACACAGTGATGTGTTTGACCTGAGCGTAGATCTGGTAAACATCAGTGACTACGGCGGATGGGATGAAGTGCAGAAAAAACACTTCGCAGATGGTGGAATCTTTGATGAAATCTATGAGAGATAAAACATCTATATGTAGATTGAGAGCAGCTTTCAGATGGAAATCAAATCAGAATAAACCGCAAAATGCTAAAAGAAACGGATGCATTTACTTACAAGCATGAAATGAAAGATTGACGAGGATAATAACAGCAGGACATACGAGACAGAGAGGTGGTTATTGATTATGAAAAAAAGAAATAAACCAGTGATTCCAGGATTCGGACTCTCCATGGGAATTACCATTTCCATACTAAGTCTGGTGGTTCTGATCCCACTTGCCAGTCTGGTGATCTACACAGCACAGATGAGCTTTAAAGATTTCATTGAAACCATTACAAGAGCCAGAGTATTGGCTTCCTTTTACACAAGTTTCATATCTGCTTTTGCAGCAGCAGTGATCAATGGGATTATGGGAACTATCCTCGCATGGGTACTTGTAAAATATGAATTTCCGGGCAAGCGGATCATGGATGGAATGATTGAGCTTCCGTTCGCACTGCCAACCGCAGTTGCAGGTATCGCGCTGACATCCTTAACTTCCGATTCCGGACTCGTCGGCAGCTTTTTTGCCAGATTTGGTATCAAGATCGCATACACAAGGATTGGTATTACAGTAGCCATGATCTTCGTAGGAATTCCGTTTGTTGTACGAAGCGTACAGCCGGTTCTGGAGAAGATGGACAATTTCTACAGCGAAGCAGCTGGAGTGCTGGGAGCAAAGAAATCAATGATTTTCTGGAAAGTCATTTTTCCGGAACTGAAACCGGCGATTTTTGCAGGAACCGGACTTGCTTTTGGCAGATGCCTTGGTGAATATGGAAGCATCGTATTTATCGCAGGAAATAAGCCATATTACACAGAAATCACACCGCTGATCATTATGTCAGAACTTCAGGAATTTGATTATTCCAGCGCAACGGCGATCGCACTGGTGATGCTGGCGGTTTCATTTTTCATTCTGTTTCTCAATAATGTGATCCAGCAGAGAAACGCGAGAATCTTAAGGGGAGGAAATGCCTGATGGACAACAATGTAAAGACTTCAGAGAAAATCACAAAATGGCTGCTGATCGGTATCAGCGTCCTGTTTCTGGCAGTAATGCTTCTCCTCCCGCTGAGCACTGTGATCACAGAGGCTCTGCGAAGCGGCTGGAAAGTTTACCTTGAGGCGGTAACGGATGAGTACACAATTAAAGCACTTCTCCTTACGGTCAAAGCAACACTGATCGCAGTCATCTTTAATACCATTTTTGGTATCTTCGCAGCCTGGGCACTGACTAAGTTTCAGTTCAAGGGCAAAAAACTGCTGACCACATTGATCGATCTTCCGGTTACGATTTCACCGGTCATCGCAGGTCTGATTTTTCTTCTGATTTTCGGACGTCAGAGTCCTGTCTACTTTTTACTTATTAAATTCGGAATTAAAGTTGTATTCTCTGTACCGGGAATCATCATTGCAACTGTATTTGTAACATTTCCTTTTATTTCCAGAGAACTGATTCCGGTTCTGGAAACAGAAGGAACAGACGAGGAAGAAGCCGCAGCACTGATGGGAGCGAACGGCTGGACGATCTTCTGGAAGATTACTTTTCCTCATATTAAATGGGCGTTGCTTTATGGAGTTGTGCTCTGTACGGCAAGAGCCATGGGAGAGTTCGGCGCAGTATCCGTCCTTTCCGGGCATTTAAGAGGAAAGACCAATACCCTTCCTCTCCATGTCGAGATTTTATTTAACGAGTTTCAGTATGTTCCGGCGTTTGCCGTATCTTCATTGCTGGTGATCATGGCAGTTATCATTCTGGTGGTCAAAAGCGTGATCGAATACAAAGGAAAGAAGGAAGCCTGATATGTATGTAGAGTTAAAAAACATAAATAAGACCTATGGTTCCTACCAGGCATCAAAGAATGTAAATTTCGGAATCGAAAAAGGCAGGCTGATCGGCCTGCTGGGACCGAGTGGAAGTGGAAAAACAACCATTCTTCGAATGATCGCAGGTCTGGAAACTCCGGACAGCGGCGAGATCATTATCGATGGAAAAGTAGTCAACGATGTGCCGGCCAGTGAGCGAGGAATCGGATTTGTATTTCAGAATTATGCGCTGTTCCGTTATATGACTGTTTATGATAACGTGGCATTTGGTCTGAAAGTTCAGAAAGTAGATAAAAAAACAATAGACACCCGGGTCAGAGAACTGGTAAAGCTGGTAGGTCTGGAAGGACTGGAGAAAAGGTATCCGAGTCAGCTGTCTGGTGGACAGAGACAGAGGGTAGCATTTGCCAGAGCCCTTGCACCGAATCCACAGGTGCTGCTTCTGGATGAGCCGTTTGCAGCGATTGATGCAAAGATTCGTCAGGAACTGAGAAGCTGGTTGAAAGAAATGATCGAGAAGCTGGGAATTACCAGTATTTTTGTTACACATGATCAGGATGAAGCAATCGAGGTAGCGGATGAGATCATCATTACCAACGCAGGACGGATTGAGCAGAAAGGCACTCCGGTAGAAGTTTACCGAAACCCGGAGACAGCTTTTACCGCATCTTTCTTCGGACAGCCATCTATACTGAAAAATGTAGATGATTTCCACACATTTACTCAGGCGGAGGGTGCAGACAAGATTATTGTCCGTCCGGAATTCGTAAAAGTTTCCAGACTGGATGAAGTAGAAAAGTTCAGATCTTCCGTATCTCAGGGAGTGGTTGAACGGGTTTCCTTCCGGGGAGATAATCTGGAACTTCAGATCAGAGTGAACAATTCGGTGGTAACAGCAAGAAGAAGCCTTGAGAAAGCAGATGTCAGGGAAGGGGAAATCGTTAATGTGTTCCTGTACAGGATTTTTGCACTGAGAGGCGATACGGTACAGCTGATTGAGAATGAAGCTGTAAGAGATGATTCGGTAATTATCTAACACACTTCTGGAGGAAAGGGTATGAGAACAGAGAGAATCAAGACCGACGTACTGATCATCGGCGGTGGAACAGCAGGCTGTTTTGCAGCATATGTTATCGGTCAGAAAAGCGAAAGAAAAGTTCTGATCGCAGAGAAAGCAAATATTAAAAGAAGCGGATGCCTGGCAGCAGGTGTCAACGCCTTAAACGCATACATCACAGAAGGCAGAGTTCCACAGGATTACGTGGATTATGCCAAAAAGGATGCCCATGGAATCGTCAGAGAAGATCTTCTTCTGAGCATGTCGGAGAGACTGAATCACGTGACAAAAGTGATGGAAGATCTGGGTCTGGTCATCCTGAAAGATGAAAATGGCAAATACGTTGCCAGAGGAAATCGAAACATCAAGATCAACGGCGAGAACATGAAGCCAATCCTGGCAAAAGCGGCGGCTGAGCAGGAAAAGGTCACAGTTTTAAACCACGTAAACATTACAGACTACAAAACAGAAAACGGAAAGATCACAGGTGCGGTGGGATTTGGCGTAAATGAAGATATTTTCTATGATATCGACGCAGAAGCAGTCCTTTGTGCGACAGGCGGTGCGGCAGGACTTTACAGACCGAACAATCCGGGATTTTCCAGACATAAGATGTGGTATCCGCCATTTAACACAGGTGCAGGATATGCAATGGGATTACTTTCCGGCGCAGAGATGACAACTTTCGAGATGCGTTTCATCGCATTGAGATGTAAAGATACGATCGCTCCGACAGGAACTATCGCGCAGGGCGTAGGAGCCAGACAGGTTAATGCACATGGCGATATTTATGAGACAAAATACGGCCTGACAACTTCTCAGCGTGTTTATGGTACGGTCATGGAGAACCGGGAAGGAAATGGTCCTTGCTATCTCAGAACAGAAGGCATTTCCAAAGAACAGGAACAGGATCTCTACAAAGCATACCTGAATATGGCACCATCTCAGACCTTGAAATGGATGGAAGCCGGCAAGGGTCCTTCGGAAGAAAATGTAGAGATCGAAGGTACAGAGCCATATATCGTAGGCGGACATACAGCCAGCGGTTACTGGGTAGACAATAACAGAGCCACAACAATCGAGGGATTATATGCAGCCGGAGATGTTGCAGGCGGATGCCCGCAGAAATATGTAACCGGTGCACTGGCAGAGGGTGAGATCGCCGCGGAAGCAATTCTGGAATATCTGGGTAATAAAGATGCCGAAACCAGAGGCAAAGGGGCAACTGAAAAACAGCGAGATGCATCTGGGCAGGCAGAAGAGAAAACCGTAACAAAAATAACCAAAGATACAGAAATAGCAGAAGATCAGAAGCTTTCTGAAATAGCAGAAGCAAAGAAAGCAGAGTATGAATCTCACTTAAATGCTCCCCGTTCCCTGATGAATGCAGAACAGCTTGAAGAAGCAATGCAGAAGATCATGGATCAGTATGCAGGCGGAATCGGAACCGATTACAGATACAGTGAGACAAGCCTTGTGAAAGCAGATGAAAAGATCGCAGCACTGCTTCCTGTTGTAGATACACTGGCAGCGACAGATACTTATGAGCTGATGCAGATCTATGAACTTCGTGAGCGACTGATCGTATGCCGCGCAGTTATCGCACATCTGGCAGCAAGAAAGGAAACCAGATGGCACAGCTTCGGAGAGAATACAGATTATCCGGATCAGAGAGAAGACTGGATGAAATATGTAAACTCCCGTATGGAAAATGGTGAGATCAAAATTTTATATAGAGATCTGGTAACAAAAGAGAACGCTGATAAGCAGGAAACGGTAAATACAGCAGAGAAAGGAGCAGGTGAAAGATGAGCATTCGGATTCAGAAAAGCAAATGCGTGGGATGTGGCAAATGTATCGAAGCCTGTCCCGGAAATCTGATTAAAAAGGACAAAGAAGGAAAAGCCTTCATCCGCCAGGTAAGAGACTGCTGGGGATGTACTTCCTGTATCAAAGAATGCAGCCGCGACGCCATCCGCTTCTTCCTTGGAGCTGATGTGGGCGGCAGAGGCGCAAGCATGATCGTATCAGAAAAGCCGGACATTTCCACATGGACAGTGGAGAAGCCGGACGGTACAAAGATTACGATTCAGGTTAATAAGAAGGATGCCAATAAATATTGACAGGAATTAACTTTGAAAGAAAATTTTCCAAGAATATGGCAGAAAAATATCCGCCAGATTTTTCAAAATATATTTAATAAACAGAGGAGGATAATGCAATGAGTAACTTATCTCATCTTGATGAGCTTGAGGCAGAAGCAATTTATATTATGCGAGAAGTAGCAGCCGAGTGTGAAAAGCCGGTTATGCTTTATTCTATAGGAAAGGACAGCTCCGTTATGCTCCATCTGGCGCTGAAAGCATTTTACCCGGAGAAACCACCTTTCCCGTTCCTGCACATTGATACAACATGGAAATTCCGCGAAATGATCGAATTTCGTGACAGAGTCGCAAAAGAAAACGGAATCGATATGCTGGTATACACCAATGAAGAAGGTGTGAAAGCAGGAATCAACCCGTTCGATCATGGTTCTGCATACACAGATGTCATGAAAACACAGGCATTAAAACAGGCCCTGACAAAATATGGTTTCACAGCAGCATTTGGCGGTGGCCGTCGTGATGAAGAAAAATCCAGAGCGAAAGAAAGAATTTTCTCTTTCCGTAATTCTGCTCAGGCATGGGATCCGAAGAACCAGAGACCAGAAATGTGGAAACTCTACAACACCAAGATCCAGAAAGGTGAAAGCATGCGAGTATTCCCGATTTCCAACTGGACAGAGAAGGATATCTGGCAGTATATTCAGCGTGAAAATATCGAAATCGTACCATTATATTTTGCAAAAGAAAGACCGGTCATCTACAGAGATGGAAACATTATCATGGTAGATGATGACAGATTAAAACTTCGCCCAGGTGAAAAGATCGAGTACAAAAAAGTCAGATTCCGTACTCTTGGATGTTATCCGCTGACAGGTGGTATCGAATCTGAGGCAGATACACTGGACGAGATTATTGATGAGACATTAAGTGCTGTTTCCTCTGAACGTACCAGCCGTGTGATCGACCACGAGGCAGCAGGCAGCATGGAGAGAAGAAAGAGAGAGGGGTATTTCTAGGATGAAAGGATTATTGAAATTTATTACATGCGGAAGTGTGGATGATGGAAAATCCACTCTGATTGGACATATTCTTTATGATGCAAAGCTTCTCTATGCAGACCAGGAAAAAGCTCTGGAGCTGGATTCCAAGGTAGGAAGCAGAGGCGGCGCCATTGACTATTCACTTCTTCTGGATGGCCTGATGGCAGAACGTGAGCAGGGTATCACAATCGACGTTGCATACAGATATTTTACAACAGATAACAGAAGCTTCATCGTTGCGGACACACCGGGACATGAAGAATATACCAGAAACATGGCAGTTGGTGCTTCTTTTGCAGATCTGGCAGTTATCCTTGTGGATGCTTCCCAGGGCGTTCTGGTTCAGACAAGACGCCATGCAAGAATCTGCGCACTGATGGGAATCCGTTACTTTGTATTCGCAGTAAACAAAATGGATCTTATCGGTTATGATGAGAAGCGTTTCCGTGAGATCGAGAATCAGATCGCAGCATTGGTAGAAGAATTAAAACTTGCCAATGTAACCATTATTCCGGTATCTGCCACAGAGGGTGACAATGTCACAACAAAATCTGACAATATGCCATGGTATGAAGGCGAAGCACTCCTTACACATCTGGAAACCGTAGATATCAAGGAAGACACAGAAAAAGGTTTCTACATGCCGGTACAGAGAGTCTGCCGGCCAAACCATGAATTCCGCGGATTTCAGGGACAGATTGAGAATGGCTCTATTAAAGTCGGTGACCTTGTAACTACACTTCCGAGCAAGGAAGAAGCTCATGTAAAGAGCATTCTGGTTGGAGACAAAGAAGCCGAAGAAGCAGTACAGGGACAGCCTGTCACCATCCAGCTTGACAGAGAAGTGGACGTTTCCCGAGGATGCGTGCTCACAATCGATTCCGGTGCAGTCCTGACAGACTCTGTGGAAGCAGATATCCTCTGGATGGACGACAATGCCCTGACAGATGGTAAGAATTTCTTTGTAAAGATTGGCACAAAGATGATTCCAGGTCTGGTTACAAAGATTAATTATTCCGTAGACGTAAACACAGGCGAAAAGAAAAACGCCTATACTTTAAATAAAAATGAGATTGCCTCCTGTACTCTGGAGTTCTCAGAGAAGATCGTGGTAGACGAATTTGACAAGCACAGAACACTTGGAGAGCTGATTCTGATCGACCGTGTCACAAACATGACATCTGCCTGCGGTGTTGTGAGAAAAACTCTCGTTTCCCAGGATAAATCCCAGATTGGTAAAGTAGACGAGCAGGTTCGTGCCGGACTTAAGGGTCAGACCCCGGTTGTCGTAGAATTCCCAATCGGCAAAGAAGGAATCACACTTGAATTTGCAGAGCAGGTAGAAAAAGGGCTGACTGTACTTGGAAGACATACCTATCTGTATCACCCGGCAGCAAGTGAAAACTATGCAGAAACTGTTCGTCACCTCAAAGCAGCCGGACTGATCGTACTTCTTGTCCTTGATGAAAACACAGCAAAAGACGAGACACTTAAAGGACTGGATGGATTTTATACAAACTGGCAGCTGGATGGACTTACTGTGAAAGACGCAGTAGACTTCGTAAAGAAGAAATCTGTATTTGCAGTACAGAATGCACAGGATGGAAACTATATCTGATCGAATCAGAAAAATGTAAAGACAGCGTATGGAAAACGGTCTGTGTAAGTATGTGAGTAAACTATTGCAGAATAAATTCCGAAAAATAATATAAACCGTCACAGATAACGAACATTTCTGTTACTGTTCACACGTCACTATCCCGCGAGGTGTTTTGGCATGAAAATGCCAAAATCCCGAGACATACCGCGCGAATTTATGCGAATAGCATAAATTCTGTGCATCGCGAAGCGTGTTACTGAGAACGGAGTGAACAGTAACACATTTCTGTGGCGGTTTTTTGCACCCAAATTGATTCCTTGACAAGTTTTGGTATTGCGGATTATACTCATCTCTGATTTATATTAGTGTAGACAGGATATATACGTTATGAATGAGAAAACAAATTCAAACAACAAAAAACGAGAGGTGATTCTGGGAACATTTCTGACGATCATTGGCGGCATTTTGTGGGGAATCTCCGGTGTCTGTGGTCAGTTCCTGTTTCAGAACAAAGAGGTAACGGCCTCCTGGCTGGTGCCGATACGTCTGGTAACAGCAGGAGTTCTGCTTCTGTGCTACTATTTCATCAGAATTAAGGGAAAAACCTTCGATATCTGGAGAAGTAAGAGAAACAGGGGGGATATTATCATTTACGGGCTGGCGGGAATGATGTTGTGTCAGTACAGCTATTTTCAGACAATCGAGTGGTCCAATGCCGGAACTGCAACAGTCATTCAGTATCTCGGACCTGCGCTGATCGTTGTGTGGGTATGTCTGCGTACAAAACGTCTTCCTGAGAAAAAAGAAGTGCTGGGCGTAACCCTTGCGGTGACAGGAATTTTTCTGATCGCAACACATGGAAATCCTACTTCACTGGCACTATCACAGAAAGCACTGATTATGGGACTAATTTCGGCAGTTTCAGTAGTCATATATACGATAAAACCAGCCAGATTGCAGGCGCAGTTTGATACACCACTTGTACTGGCATGGGGGATGCTGATTGGCGGCGTGGTGCTTATGGCAGTATTTCGTCCGTGGAACTATCAGGTGATTTTTGACGGAGAAACATTTGTGGCACTGGCTTTTATTATTATTTTTGGAACGATGGCCGGATTTTCCATGTACCTGACAGGTGTGAAGATGATAGGCTCCGTAAAAGCCAGTCTTTTCTCCTGTGTGGAACCGGTAGCTTCGATGGTGCTGACCGCGGTCTGGATGAAAGTAAGCTTTACGACACCAGATCTGATTGGAACTTTGCTTGTAATTGCGACGATCATTATTCTGGCGGTTCCGGCAAAGAAGAATAAGAATTGAGTAGCTGCTGTTCGTGCGTTATTATGCCGCTGAGAACGGAGTGAACCGTAATACAATATCTATTTTCGGAATGCCCCAAGTTGTATTCAGATTACATGGGATATTGCAGAGTATGGTATAATAATCTCTATGTAATGGGGTATAC
Source organism: Blautia sp. HCN-1074 (assembly GCF_037890165.1). Lineage (NCBI taxonomy): Bacteria > Bacillati > Bacillota > Clostridia > Lachnospirales > Lachnospiraceae > Blautia > Blautia sp. HCN-1074. The sequence continues at coordinate 69,568 of NZ_JBBKBP010000014.1, read as the reverse complement.
ATGGGGATGCAAACTATAGCTATTTGCAGTTATTTGTATTTATCTTTCGTATCTTAGAGATATTAAGCAGATAATTGTGTATATGCTTAATAGTTGTAGTGATTTTTACAGTAAAAATAATCAGTATGAAAATATACTGATCATCCAAACGGGAGGTATTTCGATGCGATTAGAAAAAGTGCAGGAAGCATTAAAAACAAAAAATATTCATTATGAATACACAGAAGAAAATGGATGTGGAAGCCTTGACTTTATGTTCCGTGGTCTGAGATTCCATGTGTGGGAATACGAAGACCGTGTCTGGGGAGCAGAGACAAACGTATTCGAAGCAGGCAGAAGCCAGGATATTGAGGGTGATTATGAAGAAATTATCTCTAAAGAAATCCTCTCATGGCCAGATATGATGCCGGGGATGTAATTACGATATATATTACAGCGAATATTAAGTAACTGCTATATTGACTTGTCTGATTCTTCATCTGCGGCGTTGTCGTCAATCGCCGTAGCCACCGCTACGCCTCATTCCTCCGCCTTGCAGATGAAGAAATCATCCTGCGTCAATATAGCAGAAACTTAATTTTCGCTGTAATAGATGTCAGATATATCCATTAGGTAATTATGTGAGAATTCATTCTGAGGGGAGTGAGTACGACGAAAAAACATAAAATCAAATCAATAATATTAGCAGCAGGCATTGCAGTAATCTGTATGTTCTCAAACGTTTATGCGTCAGAAGTTGCAGGCCCACCAAGACCGGCTGCGATGAAGCCAACATCAACACCTACACCAACGGCAACGCCAAAAGCAACAGCAACACCGAAGCCGACGTCAACACCAGTGCCGACAGCGACACCAGAAGCTGATGAACAGAATCCGGCAGATCAGGGAACGCTGAGCAAACCAAATCATCCCGATACAGTCTCAGCAGACAAGCTTGTTTTCATCGGAGATTCCAGAACAGAAGGACTCAGAGATGCAGTGAACGATGACAGCGTCTGGTCCTGTCTTTCTTCCATGGGTTATGACTGGATGGTATCAACAGGCGTGCCGCAGGTAGAAGATCAGATAGAAGATAACACTGCGGTCATTATTCTGATGGGAGTCAACGACCTCTATCATGTCAATGATTATCTCAGCTATATCAATTCCAAAGCAGCTGAATGGGCTAATCGTGGAGCACAGACATATTTTGTCTCCGTAGGACCAGTGCAGAATGATCCGTATTGTAGCAATACGGAGATTGAGAGCTTCAATGCAGCAATGCAGGCGAATTTAAGTGGTGTTACTTATATAGATGTGTATTCTCATCTGGTATCAGAAGGATTTTCAACCGTAGATGGAACACACTATCCTGACAGCGTATCCATAGATATTTATAACTTTATTCTCGATCATCTGGAAGAACAGAGAAGTGGAATATGGGGATAGTGTACGAATCATCTGATATCTGGCAGCCAGTACGTTATCATATTGATTTCAAAATAACTATATCATTTGCGTGTCTGTGAATTTGATTGTGCAGATAAAAAACTTAACATAGTTGTGGAAAAATTGAGAAAAATAGTGAAAATAAGAGAGCTGCCGTATAACTTTTGGTATAGCAGCTCTCTTATTTCATTTGTGAAGAGTGTCAGTCAGTTTCCGTAACTGTAATTTCTTTCTGGAAGTCTTTCGTATAATGTATCGCATAATCTGAGGTAACAAAAAATGCCTGCACATCATCCAGAGATTCAGCCAGTTTCAATCCATCTTCAAGCCCAAGCGCGAAGCAAGTCGTACTTAGTGCATCTCCATCTACAGACTGATCAGAGATAATCGTAACTGCGATTAGTCCATTGTCATAAGAATATCCTGTCTTGGGATTCAGCAGGTGATGGTATAAAGTTCCGTCCTGTTCAAAACATCTCTCATAAACCCCGGAAGAAACAACAGATTTATCTTTAATATCCATAACAGCGATCGTTTCACTTCGATCCGCAAATGGCTTCTGAATTCCAATCTTAAATGAAGAATCATCCGGTTTTCCACCGATACAGAGAACATTTCCACCAAGATTAATAATTGCGCTTTTCACATCCTGAGAAATCAAGTACTCTTTTAATCGGTCCGCAATATATCCTTTGGCAATAGCACCTAACTCTATGGCAGTGTCGTCAGTTTTTAATGTAATCTCATTATTGTCTTTTCCACCAACAGAGACATTATGATAATCACATTTTGACAGAGCAGTCTGAATCAGACTGTCTTCCGGTACCTGTGGATCTTCAGCGGTAAAATCCCACAAAGAAGTCAGTGGCTCAATCGCAATATCGAAAGCACCATCTGACAAATCAGAATAATAAAGTCCCTTCTGAATCAGTTCAGCCAGAGAATCTGATACCTGATAGGTATTATCTGTTCCATCTACAGGTGTGAGTTGTCTGTGATTTAGTTTATATAATTCGCTGTCACTTGCGGTGCGGCTGAATATTTTCTCATATTTGTCACATAAATTCATACATTCGGTAAGGAGATTTTTGTTCTGAGAATCGTAAATAGTAATTGTAACTGCGGTATTTAGTTTAATCGCGGTAGTAGAAATTGGCTCCTGAGATTCAGAATCAGCGGTCTGAGTGGTGTTTACTTTTGATGAACACCCGGACAAAACCGCAGAAGACAGAATAAGAGTTCCTGCGAGTATTGAAAAAGTACAGTGCTTTATTATTTTTTTTATAGATATATGATATAATGTCATAAATGTAACCTCTTTAATAAGCATGTTTAGAGCGTGTTTGAAAAATTATTTCCGCAATCTGTACGCTCCACTTACAGAACCTGCAACTGGCAGTTCCTTACGGATGCATAGCGACTTTATAGCATATTTTGTAGAAAGTCTTTTTCAAACACATTTATAATGAATGGTGTAATGTACGGATATCACAGATTCAGATAATATTGTTGATAATAATTTATCATCATAGAAACTATATTTTAGTATATCAGAAAAGACATACTCTGCACAGGCAGAAAACAATCTTTTCGGAAAGGAGATTCCAGATGGGAAGTTATTTAAATCCTGGAACGATTGAATTTCAGGAAAGCCTTAATTCAGAAATCTATATAGATAAAACCGGCCTGATCGAGAAAACAAATGCAGTTCTGCGTACCAAGCAGAAGTTTGTATGTATCAGCCGGCCGAGAAGATTTGGAAAATCCATGGCAGCGGATATGCTGGCTGCTTATTATGAACGTGGAGAAGATGCAGAAGAGTTATTTGCGAACTTTGCGATCGGTAAGGCAGAATCATTTCAGAAACATTTAAATCAATATGATGTCCTGAAAATCAATATGCAGGAATTTCTGAGTGCAACACAAAATATAGATGAAATGCTTCAGATGCTGAAAAAATATCTGATTTTTGATCTGAAGGAATCTTACGGACAGGTTCGTTTCCGGGATGAAGAAAATCTTGTACAGGTCATGAAGGATATTTATACTGCTACAAAACATGCTTTCGTGATACTCATTGATGAATGGGACTGTCTTTTCAGGGAATATAAAGAGGATAAAGAGGCACAGAGAAAATATCTGGATTTTCTCAGAGCGTGGCTGAAGGACAAGGCTTATGTAGCACTGGCGTATATGACAGGTATCTTGCCGATAAAGAAATACGGTTCACATTCTGCGTTGAATATGTTTACGGAATATTCTATGACAGACCCGGGAAATATGGCAGAATATTTTGGATTTACTGAGGAAGAAGTAAGTACTTTATGTCAAAAATATTCTATGAATTTTGAAGAGGCGAAGGCCTGGTATAATGGTTATCATCTCATTACACATAGCAAGAATGGAGATCAGAGGTATTCCATATATAATCCGAAATCTGTTGTGGAATCAATGCTTCGTCATAAATTTGGAACTTACTGGAATCAGACGGAAACATATGAAGCTCTTAAGATTTATATTCAGATGAATATGGATGGTCTGAAAGATGCAGTGGTTGAAATGCTTGCAGGTGGAAGTATTCCGATTAATATTGGTACGTTTAGCAACGACATGACTACATTCGCAACCAGAGATGATGTCCTGACATTGCTTGTTCATCTGGGGTACCTGACTTATGATGGCGAGAAGGAAAGTGTTTCCGTTCCTGACAGAGAGGTAGCACAGGAATACGTAAATGCTATTACAACTATGGACTGGCATGAAGTGGCAGAATCCATACAGAATTCCCGGAAATTATTAGAAGCATTATGGAAATTGGATGAAAACGCTGTGGCAGAAGGAATTGATAAAGCGCATAGAGAAATTTCTATTTTGCAGTACAATGATGAGAATTCCCTGAGCTGCACCATACATCTGGCATTTTATTTTGCAAGGGAATACTACACGATTATTCGTGAATTACCATCCGGGAAGGGATTTGCTGACGTATGTTTTATTCCAAGGAAATTATACGCAGATAAACCGGCAGCTGTAATTGAACTTAAATGGGATAAAAGTGCAGAAGGAGCAATTACCCAGATAAAAGATAAACAGTATGTAGAAGCATTGAAAGACTATCAGGGAAATCTGATTCTTGCGGGAATAAACTATGATAAAAAGACGAAGAAGCATAGTTGCAAGATCGAGAAGTTGGAATACTAAAATTCCGCAGATGTGGAAGAAAGGAGACCTCAGATGGGAATTTATCTAAATCCGGGCAATAAGGGATTCCGGGAGAGTATACAGTCTGCTATTTATGTGGACAAGACGGAACTGATAGATAAACTGAATGCTGTTCTGGATACCAGACAGAAATATGTATGTATCAGCAGACCGAGAAGATTCGGAAAATCCATGGCGGCAGATATGCTTGCAGCGTACTATGATCGTGAAACAGATTCAAGAAAACTCTTTGAAAAATATAAAATAGCGAAGAGCAGTTCTTATAAGAATCACCTGAATCAATATGATGTGATAAAGGTAAATATGCAAGAGTTTTTAAGTGCATCATCAGATGTGAATGCTATGCTTCTGATGTTGCAGAAAAGACTTGTGCAGGAACTGAAAAATAAATATCCTGAGTTTGTCAGCAGCAATTATCTTGTATTTGATATGCAGGATATTTATGCACATACGCAGCATCCTTTTGTAATTCTGATTGACGAGTGGGATTGTCTTTTCCGAGAATATGAGAATGATCATGAGGCGCAAAAACAATATCTGGATTTTCTGAGAGCATGGCTGAAGGATAAAGAATATGTAGCATTGGCATATATGACAGGAATTTTACTCGTAAAGAAGTATGGCACTCATTCTGCGCTGAATATGTTCACAGAATACTCTATGACAAATCCAAGAGAAATGGCAGAGTACTTTGGGTTTACAGAGGGAGAAGTGAAGGAATTATGCGAAGAATATGGGAGAAGCTTCGAGGAGATGAGTGCATGGTATGATGGATATGAGCTGACTGCTGTAGAAAACGGAAGATTGAAAACATATTCTATGTACAATCCTAAATCGGTCGTAGATGCTATGATAAGTGGAATGTTTGATAATTACTGGAATCAGACAGAGACTTATGATGCGCTGAAAATTTATATACGTATGAACTATGACGGTCTGAAAGATGATGTGATACGGATGTTGGCGGGAGACAGAGTGTTGGTTAATACGGGAACTTTTTCTAATGATATGACTACATTTCAGGGAAAGGATGATGTGCTGACACTTCTTATACATTTGGGATATTTAAGCTATCACTGGCAGGAAAAAACAGTATCCATTCCAAATAAAGAAGTTGCTCAGGAGTATGTAAATGCGATTGGAACTATGGGGTGGAAGGAAGTAATGGACTCCATAGAAAAATCAAGAAAACTTCTGGAAGCAATGTGGAACATGGACGGAGATACAGTAGCTCAGGGAATTGACAGAGCGCATCAGGAAATCTCGATTCTCAAATATAATGATGAAAATACTCTCAGTTGTACGATTAATCTGGCGTTTTACTTTGCGAGAGAATACTATACGATTATTCGTGAACTGCCTGCCGGGAAAGGATTTGCGGATATTTGCCTGATACCACGAAAGATATATGCAGATAAACCTGCGGCAGTTATTGAACTGAAATGGAATAAAAGTGTGGAAGGAGCAATCTCTCAGATAAAAGAGAAGAGATATGTGGATGCGTTGAAGGATTATCAGGGAAATCTTTTGCTTGTGGCAGTAAATTATGATAAAAATACGAAAAGGCATAGCTGCGAGATTGAGAAGTTAGAAATTAGTAAAAGTAAAGAATGATAGGAGGAACCAGACGATGTCCGATGCAGTAAACTGCGAATATTGTGTAAACTACAGTTATGACGACGATTACGAATGTTATACCTGCGAAGTAAATCTCGATGAAGACGAGATGGTGAAATTTATCACCGGAAACTTCCATCAGTGTCCATATTTCAAGATGGGCGATGAATATCGTATTGTTCGTAAGCAGATGTAAAATATTATTACTGTTCACACGCCACTATCCCGCGAGGTGTTTTGGCATGAAAATGCCAAAATCCCGAGACATATCGCGCGAGTTTATGCGATTAGCATAAATTCTGTGCATCGCGAAGCGTGTTACTGAGAACGGAGTGAACAGTAACAAAATATTCCTTTTATAAAATGCCATCAGGCATTATAATAGGGGAAAACAGTTACAATGTATAACTAAGAGAGGAAAAAGATAATGGAAAATGTTTATATCATGGATCACCCATTGATCCAGCACAAGATCTCCATGCTGAGAAATAAAAACACAGGAACAAATGAATTCCGTAAACTGGTAGAGGAAATTGGAATCCTCATGGGTTACGAAGCTTTAAGAGATCTTCCTGTAGAAGACGTAGAAGTGGAAACTCCGATCGAAACCTGTATGACACCAATGATCGCCGGAAAGAAACTGGCAATTGTACCGGTCCTGCGTGCAGGTCTTGGAATGGTCAACAGCATCCTGACTCTCGTTCCATCTGCAAAAGTCGGTCATGTAGGACTTTATCGCGACCCGGTAACACACGAACCGCACGAATATTACTGTAAACTTCCGGAATCCATTGATGAACGAATTGCAGTTATCGTAGACCCAATGCTTGCAACCGGCGGTTCCGCAGAAGCAGCTATCGATTTTGTCAAAAAACAGGGTGGCAAAAACATCAAATTCATGTGTATCATCGCAGCACCAGAAGGACTCAAACGTCTCCACGAAGCACATCCGGATGTGCAGATTTACTGCGGACATCTTGATCGTGAATTAAATGACCACGCTTATATTTGCCCGGGACTCGGCGATGCCGGAGACAGAATTTTCGGAACAAAATAAAAAATATTAAAAATCACTCTTGACAATATAAAGTCAATGTGCTATTCTATGCCAGAACGCTGCCGAAGACAGTAGGTGCCGTAAGGCATAAGTTATAAACGCCTACCGAGGACTAAGTATTCTTTATGTTTATGGAAGATTACGCAAGCCTTACTGTCATGCAGTAAGGCTTTTTCTTTACTCATTTGCAGCGGTATACAAAATCTATAAGGAGGTGTACCATTTCATGGCAAAAGTAGAACTTAAACAACCGATCGTAGAAGAAATTATCAACAACGTGAAAGATGCAGAATCTGTAGTACTCGTTAACTACAGCGGTCTTACAGTTGAACAGGATACTGCTTTACGTAAGGAATTAAGAGAAGCTGGTGTTGTATACAAAGTATACAAAAACACAATGATGCATCGTGCATTCGAAGGTACTCAGTGCGAAGAACTTATCCAGCACTTACATGGAACAAACGCTCTGGCAATCTCTGCTACAGACGCAACTGCTCCGGCAAGAATTCTTGATAAATTCGCAAAGAAGAACCCGGCTTTAGAGTTAATCGCAGGTGTCGTTGAAGGAAACTACAACGATCAGGCAGGTATTCAGGCACTGGCTGGAATCCCGTCCAGAGAAGAACTTCTTGGCAAACTGCTTGGAAGCATCCAGTCTCCGATTACAAACTTCGCTCGTGTGCTTAATCAGATCGCTGAGAAAAACGGCTCTGAAGCAGCAGCTGAATAATTTTCATTAATGCCCAAGGGCACAAAAAGAACGAATCTAAAATAATATTATATGGAGGGAATTTAAAATGGCAAAATTAACAACAGAAGAATTTATTGCAGCAATCAAAGAATTATCTGTATTAGAATTAAACGACTTAGTAAAAGCTTGTGAAGAAGAATTTGGTGTATCCGCAGCAGCAGGTGTTGTAGTAGCAGCAGCTGGAGCAGCTGGAGAAGCAGCTGAAGAAAAAGATGAGTTCGACGTAGAACTTGCAGAAGTTGGACCAAACAAAGTTAAAGTTATCAAAGTTGTTCGTGAAGTAACTGGCTTAGGTCTTAAAGAAGCTAAAGAAATGGTTGACGGTGCTCCGAAGGTTGTTAAAGAAGGCGCATCCAAAGCTGAAGCTGAAGACATCAAGACAAAACTTGAAGCTGAAGGTGCTAAGGTTAACCTTAAATAATTATCTTCCTATTATATATAGAAGATTTACAAGCAGGAATGCCAGTGGTGTTCCTGCTTTTTTTACAGAGCCGGAGGGTTACAGACTATGATGAACAGGACAGCAGCAGGGATATTTGGCATTATTATGGCGGCGCAGCTTTGTCTGACCCCATACGCAGGTGTAAATGTACAGGCTGCCCAGCAAGAGGAAGAGCAGTTATTTGAAGACGCATCTGAAAGTGACGGATCTTTTGAAGATGTTTCCGACGCGGATGTGCAATCAGCAGAGAATCCTGCGAATGAATTTACAGAAAATGAATCTGAAGTGGATGGCTTTGATGACGGAAATACGGAGAGCTTTTCCGCGGGAGATGACGATCAGACTCAGAAAGAGATGCAGGAGCTTGTGCTGAATGTGCAGGATGGAGAAGACATCACTGTGAAATTAAATACATTGCTGGCTCAGGCAAGAGACCGTGCAACCGATGAAAAACCATGCAAAGTGATTATTCCGCCGGGGAACTACATACTTACAGGAACCCTTCATATGTACAGCAACATTTATCTGTACGCAGAAGGTGCCACGATAACGAAAACTTCACCGAGAAAAGAGATTTTACTTCGTCTGGGAGACAGTCAGACATCAGAAGGCGGGTATGATGGATATCGCAATATAACAATCGATGGCGGTATCTGGGATGCAAACTATGAATCGGTGGAAAACAAAGAAGAATCTGGTGGTTTTGTAGGTTTCAGAATAGGACATGCTACAAATGTCACAATAAAGAATGCTACATTTCTTAACAATCTCAAATCCCATTTTCTGGAGCTTGCGGGCGTAAAGGATGCAGAAATCACAGGATGTGCATTCAGAGGCTACTGGAAAGATTATGAAGGCGGCGGTCAGGAATGTATTCAGCTGGATGCCTGTATGCCGAAGATTTTTCCAGGATATCTTCCATATGATGGAAGTGTCTGTGAGAATATCGTGATAAAGGATAACACTTTTGAGGATGTATTTGCAGGAATCGGCAGTCACAGTATGGTGTTTGACAGACCATATAAGAACATTACGATCTGTGACAATCAGTTTGCTAATCTGAGAAAGAGAGCAATCTGGTGTCTGAATTATCAGGATACGGTGATAACCGGAAACGTCATGAGTAATGTTGGTGGCGGAATCTATGTGCGTTCCGTTTATACCAGAAATTCGCACACTCTGGAAGGTCAGGAACTTTCAGCGGCCGGAAACCAGTATGCGGAGAATATTCTGATCGAGAATAACCAGATCGCAATTGCGGATCCGGCCCTGATAGATAATAAGCAGTGGGATGGATATGGTATCTGGATCACCGGGGAAATATCTCAGGGGTCAGCCGGAGAGAATAAACCGTCTGAAGATGATGATCCGGAAAACACTGCAAGCTCGGCGGCAAATGGTGTTCCGGCAGGGAGATATATTGTCCGGGGCGTTACTGCCAAAAACAATATGATCAGTGGATATGGGGATGGAATTAAGCTTACCTGGGCCGAGGATTGTATATGCCGGGGAAACACAATAAGGCTTTCACAAAATCAGATGTACAGCAATACGGGAATCAGAGTTGCGAAAGGCAGCAATATCCGGATTTTATATAATGATATGTCTGGTGGAAACGATTATGGAATCTATATAAATGGAACAGAGGCAGCAAAGAAAATCTGCCTGGTTTACAGAAATACCATATCCGGATTTTCAAAAGATGGAATCTGTGCGCTGCGATTTGCAGCAGGAGGCCGGATTGAGAGAAACAGGGTAAGTTCAAATCTTAGAAACGGTATTCTTATTAAATATACAGAAAATAGTATTGTTAATGGAAACTATACTTATAAAAATAAAGGAAAAGGAATACTTTTACAGGGATGTCCGTCAGCGGATATAACGGATAATTTTTCTTCCAGAAATGGCAGCAATGGGATCGAAATCAATGCAGAAAGCGATAATTCCAGAATTCAGGGGAATATATGTGGATCAAATAGCAAATCAGGTTTGTGCATTACAGATTCAAAAGGGATTTCTGTGGATGGAAACACATTTGACAGCAATAAGGACTATGCGGCCGAATTCATCAACTCCCGCATTAACAGCAATAAGGATAATGAATTCAATGAAAATGGTCATTCCGACAATATCCGCACAAAGAACAGCAAAATTTCTGAGGAATAGTTATTATGTACACTGTGAACAATAATAACAAAGACGTTATTGATAAAGAATCGCAGATTTTTATATAGAGAAAAAACAGTAATCCAATTTTTAAAAAAATATAAAAAAATCAAAAAAAGTGATTGACAGGCGCAACTTGCTGTGCTATAGTGAAGAATGCTATATTATGGCAAGATGTGCCTTTATGTCTTTTGGCAAAAAGGGTCAAGTTATAATAAATTTAAAGAAAAAACAGGGGTGAAACGTCAATGGAAAAAAACAGAATTCGTTCTGTAAAAACTGGAAAAAGCATGCGTATGAGCTACCAGAGACAAGAAGAAGTCCTGGAAATGCCAAACCTGATCGAAGTCCAGAGAGATTCTTATAAATGGTTTCTTGATGAAGGACTGAAGGAAGTCTTTGATGATATTTCTCCGATCGCGGATTACGCCGGAAAGCTCAGCCTGGAATTCATCGACTTTACATTTGACGAGAAAGATGCAAAATATAATATCGAACAGTGTAAAGAACGTGATGCAACTTACGCCGCACCTTTGAAGGTTCGAGTGAGACTGATTAACAAAGAAACAGAGGAAATCAACGAACACGAGATTTTCATGGGAGATTTACCTATCATGACAGTTACAGGTACCTTTGTCATCAATGGTGCAGAGCGAGTAATTGTCAGCCAGTTAGTACGTTCCCCTGGAATCTATTACGCAATCGCGCATGATAAACTTGGTAAGAGATTGTTCTCCAGTACTGTAATCCCGAACAGAGGTGCATGGCTGGAATATGAGACAGACTCTAATGATGTTTTCTACGTACGTGTTGATAGAACAAGAAAGGTTCCGATTACTGTTCTGATCCGTGCACTTGGCGTAGGAAGCAATGCAGAGATTATTGATCTCTTCGGCGAAGAGCCAAAGATCCTTGCAAGTTTTACAAAAGATACATCCACTAACTATCAGGAAGGTCTTCTTGAATTATACAAGAAAATCCGCCCGGGTGAGCCGCTTGCTGTTGACAGCGCAGAGAGCCTTATCAACGCAATGTTCTTTGATCCGAGAAGATATGACCTTGCGAAGGTTGGACGTTATAAATTCAACAAGAAACTTCACTTCAACAAGAGAATCGTTGGTCATAAACTGGCTGAGGATGTTGTTGATGCTTCTACAGGCGAGATCCTGGCAGAAGAGGGAACTGTTGTAACAAAAGAAATGGCAAATACCATCCAGAACAGCGCCGTTCCATATGTATGGATCCTTGGCGAGGAAGACCGCAGAATCAAGGTTCTTTCCAACTTAATGGTGGATATCCGCCACTACCTTCCGGAGATCGAAGATCCGAAGAGCATCGGTGTTACAGAATCAGTATACTACCCTGTTCTCGAGAATATTCTGGAAGAAAATGACACATTAGAAGACAGAATCGCAGCGATCCACAGAGATATCCATGATCTGATTCCGAAGCATATCACAAAAGAAGACATCTTTGCTTCTATCAACTACAATATGCATCTGGAATATGGCCTTGGCAATGCCGATGATATCGACCACCTTGGAAATCGTCGTATCCGCGCGGTAGGTGAGCTGCTTCAGAATCAGTACAGAATCGGTCTTTCCAGACTGGAACGTGTGGTTCGTGAGAGAATGACAACACAGGATACGGACAATATTTCTCCGCAGTCCTTAATCAATATCAAACCTGTAACTGCAGCAGTGAAAGAGTTCTTCGGTTCTTCCCAGCTGTCACAGTTCATGGATCAGAACAACCCTCTTGGTGAGCTGACCCATAAGAGACGTCTTTCCGCCCTGGGACCTGGCGGTCTGTCACGAGACAGAGCCGGATTCGAGGTTCGAGATGTCCATTACTCCCATTACGGAAGAATGTGCCCTGTTGAGACCCCTGAAGGTCCTAACATCGGTCTGATCAACTCCCTTGCATCTTATGCAAGAATCAATCAGTACGGATTTATCGAGGCACCTTACCGTAAGATCGACAAAACAGATCCTAAGAATCCTCGTGTAACAGATGAGGTTGTATATATGACCGCTGATGAAGAGGATAATTACCATGTAGCACAGGCCAACGAGCCTCTGGACGAAGAAGGACATTTCGTTCATAAGAATGTATCCGGTCGTTTCCGCGAAGAGACTCAGGAGTATGAGCGTCATATGTTCGATTACATGGACGTATCTCCTCGTATGGTATTCTCCGTCGCTACTGCTCTGATTCCGTTCCTGCAGAACGACGATGCTAACCGTGCGCTGATGGGATCAAACATGCAGCGTCAGGCCGTACCGCTTCTGACAACGGAAGCTCCTGTAGTTGGTACAGGTATGGAAGTGAAGACAGCAGTTGACTCCGGCGTCTGCGTAGTTGCAAAGAAATCCGGTACTGTACTTCGTTCCACATCTACAGATATCAGCATCAAGAACGATGATGGTACAAAAGATGATTATCATCTGACTAAATACTTAAGAAGTAACCAGAGTAACTGCTACAACCAGAAGCCAATCGTATTCCAGGGTGAACACGTAGAGGCCGGACAGGTTATTGCAGATGGTCCTTCCACAGCAAACGGAGAGCTTGCTCTTGGTAAGAACCCGCTGATCGGATTTATGACATGGGAAGGCTACAACTACGAGGATGCTGTACTTCTTAGCGAAAGACTTGTTATGGACGATGTTTACACATCTGTTCATATTGAAGAATATGAGGCAGAAGCCCGTGATACCAAACTCGGACCGGAAGAGATCACACGTGATGTTCCTGGTGTCGGCGATGACGCACTGAAGGATCTTGATGAACGTGGTATCATCCGTATCGGTGCAGAAGTTCGTGCCGGTGATATCCTTGTTGGTAAGGTTACTCCTAAGGGAGAGACAGAGCTTACTGCAGAAGAGAGACTTCTCCGTGCAATCTTCGGTGAGAAAGCACGTGAAGTACGTGATACTTCTCTGAAAGTACCTCATGGTGAATACGGTATTGTCGTAGATGCCAAGGTATTTACAAGAGAGAATGGCGATGAGATGTCCCCTGGTGTAAACCAGTCCGTACGTATCTATATCGCACAGAAGAGAAAGATTTCCGTTGGTGATAAGATGGCCGGACGTCACGGTAACAAGGGTGTTGTTTCCCGTGTACTTCCTGTAGAAGATATGCCATTCCTTCCGAACGGACGTCCTCTTGATATCGTCCTGAACCCTCTGGGTGTGCCTTCCCGAATGAATATCGGACAGGTCCTGGAGATTCATTTAAGCCTTGCTGCGAAAGCACTTGGATTTAATGTTGCCACACCTATTTTCCAGGGTGCCAATGAGCATGATATCCAGGATACACTGGAACTTGCAAATGACTATGTAAACACAGAAGATTTCGAAGAGTTTCGTGAGAAATATAAAGATATTTTAGCACCGGATGTAATGCAGTATCTGGATGAGAATAAAGCCCACAGAGCACTGTGGAAAGGCGTTCCGATCTCCAGAGATGGTAAAGTGCGTCTTCGTGACGGACGTACAGGTGAATATTTCGACAGCCCTGTAACAATCGGTCACATGCACTATCTGAAACTGCATCACCTGGTAGACGATAAGATCCATGCACGTTCTACAGGTCCTTACTCTCTGGTAACACAGCAGCCTCTGGGTGGTAAAGCTCAGTTCGGTGGACAGCGTTTCGGTGAGATGGAGGTTTGGGCACTGGAAGCTTACGGTGCATCTTACACACTGCAGGAGATCCTGACAGTTAAGTCCGATGATGTTGTTGGCCGTGTTAAGACATACGAAGCAATCATCAAAGGTGACAATATTCCTGAGCCGGGTATTCCGGAATCCTTCAAGGTTCTCTTAAAAGAGCTTCAGTCTCTTGGTCTGGACGTGAAGGTACTCAAGGATGACAATACAGAAGTACATCTTCTCGAATCTGTAGACTACGGTGACACAGACCTTCGTTCTGTCATCGAGGGAGATTCAAGAAGACATCACGACAGAGAAGAAGACTACGGCAAACACGGCTATACAAAGCAGGAGTTTGACGGAGAAGAACTCGTTGACGTTGAAGAGGACGAAGATGAGGAAGACGACTTCAATGAACTGGATGAAGTTCTTGAAGACAATGACGAAGAGTAAGAAAGGGGAAAGAATACATGGCAGAAACAACTAACGCCAATGAAACATATCAGCCAATGACTTTCGATGCCATCAAAATCGGACTGGCGTCCCCTGAGAAAATCAGAGAGTGGTCAAGAGGCGAGGTTTTAAAACCTGAGACCATCAACTACCGTACCTTGAAACCGGAGAAAGACGGACTTTTTTGTGAAAGAATCTTTGGACCGAGCAAGGACTGGGAGTGCCACTGTGGAAAGTACAAAAAGATTCGCTATAAAGGCGTTGTCTGCGACAGATGTGGTGTAGAAGTTACCAAATCTTCTGTACGTAGAGAGCGTATGGGACATATCGAGCTGGCTGCTCCGGTATCCCACATCTGGTATTTTAAAGGAATTCCGTCCCGTATGGGTCTGATCCTTGACATTTCTCCGAGAACTCTGGAGAAAGTTCTTTACTTTGCAAACTATATCGTACTGGATCCGGCAGATTCCGGACTCCAGTACAAACAGGTACTTACAGAGAGAGAATATCAGGATGCCCGCGAGGCTTACGGATATAATTTCCGCGTAGGTATGGGTGCAGAATCTATCAAAGAGCTTCTCGAAGCAATCGATCTTGAGAAAGATTCCGCAGAACTTAAGAAAGAATTAAAAGATGCTACCGGACAGAAACGTGCGAGAATCATCAAACGTCTCGAAGTTGTAGAATCTTTCCGTGAGTCAGGAAACCGTCCTGAGTGGATGATCATGACTGTTATCCCTGTAATCCCGCCAGACCTTCGTCCGATGGTTCAGCTGGATGGTGGACGTTTCGCAACATCTGACTTAAATGACCTTTACAGAAGAATCATCAATCGTAACAACCGTCTGAAGAGACTTCTGGAGTTAGGTGCACCGGATATCATTGTTCGTAACGAGAAACGTATGCTTCAGGAAGCAGTTGATGCCCTGATAGACAATGGTCGTCGTGGACGTCCTGTAACAGGTCCTGGAAACAGAGCCCTGAAATCTCTTTCTGATATGCTGAAAGGTAAATCCGGACGTTTCCGTCAGAACCTTCTTGGTAAACGAGTTGACTATTCCGGACGTTCCGTTATCGTCGTAGGACCGGAACTTAAGATTTACCAGTGTGGTCTTCCGAAAGAAATGGCAATTGAGCTGTTCAAACCATTCGTTATGAAAGAGCTTGTTGCAAACGGAACTGCACACAATATTAAGAACGCTAAGAAAATGGTTGAGAAGCTGGAGCCGGCTGTATGGGATGTTCTGGAAGATGTAATCAAAGAACACCCGGTTATGCTGAACCGTGCACCTACACTGCACCGTCTTGGTATCCAGGCATTCGAACCGATCCTTGTAGAAGGTAAAGCAATCAAACTGCATCCGCTGGTTTGTACTGCGTTCAACGCTGACTTCGATGGTGACCAGATGGCCGTACATCTTCCGCTTTCACAGGAAGCACAGGCAGAGTGCCGTTTCCTTCTGTTATCACCGAACAACCTGCTGAAACCTTCTGATGGTGGTCCTGTAGCCGTTCCTTCACAGGATATGGTACTTGGTATCTACTATCTGACACAGGAAAGACCTGGAAACAAGGGTGAAGGCAAATATTTCAAGAGTGTAAACGAAGCAATCCTTGCTTATGAAAATAAAGTAATCACACTGCAGTCCAGAATTCACGTTCGCTGCAGCAAGACAATGCCGGACGGAACTGTTCTGACCGGTACAGTAGAATCTACACTTGGACGTTTCCTGTTCAACGAAATCCTTCCTCAGGATCTTGGTTTCGTAGACAGAAGTATTCCGGGAAATGAACTTCTTCTTGAGGTTGACTTCCTGGTAGCTAAGAAACAGCTGAAACAGATTCTTGAAAAAGTTATCAATACTCACGGTGCTACAAAGACTGCTGAGGTTCTTGATGCAATCAAAGCTACAGGTTATAAATATTCCACACGTGCAGCCATGACTGTTGCCATCGCCGATATGACCGTTCCGCCTCAGAAACCGGAAATGATTAAACAGGCCCAGGATACTGTAGACCTTATCACAAAGAACTACAAACGTGGTCTTATCACTGAAGAAGAGCGTTACAAAGAAGTTGTTGATACATGGAAGAAGACTGACGATGAGCTGACACATGCTCTGTTGTCCGGACTTGATAAATACAACAACATCTTTATGATGGCTGACTCCGGTGCCCGTGGTTCCGATAAACAGATCAAACAGCTTGCAGGTATGCGAGGACTGATGGCCGATACAACCGGTCACACAATCGAGCTGCCTATCAAGTCAAACTTCCGTGAAGGTCTTGACGTACTGGAATACTTCATGTCTGCGCATGGAGCTCGAAAAGGTATGTCCGATACCGCTCTTCGTACAGCCGATTCAGGTTACCTGACAAGACGTATGGTTGACGTTTCTCAGGATCTGATCGTACGTGAGACAGACTGCTGTGAGAACAGAGATGAGATCTCAGGTATGTATGTAGAATCCTTTACAGACGGTAAAGAAGAGATCGAAGGACTTCAGGAGCGTATCACAGGTCGTTTCTCCTGTGAGACAATTAAGAATAAAGATGGCGAAGTTATCGTTAAAGCTAACCATATGATCACACCAAAACGTGCAGCCCGTATCATGAAAGAAGGCGTGGACAACCAGACTGGCGGATCTATCGAGAGAGTTAAGATCCGTACAATTCTTACATGTAAATGTAAAGTTGGTATCTGTGCGAAATGTTACGGTGCGAACCTTGCAACAGGTGAAGCTGTTCAGGTTGGTGAATCTGTTGGTATCATCGCAGCACAGTCTATCGGTGAACCTGGTACACAGCTTACCATGCGTACATTCCATAGTGGTGGTGTTGCCGGTGGAGATATCACACAGGGTCTTCCTCGTGTCGAGGAGCTTTTCGAGGCAAGAAAGCCGAAAGGTCTTGCCATCATCACAGAGATTCCTGGTGTTGCTGTTATCAATGACACTAAGAAGAAACGTGAAGTTATCGTTACAGATCAGGAAACAGGTGAATCCAAGACTTACCTTATTCCTTACGGATCCCGTATCAAGATCACAGACGGACAGATTCTTGAAGCCGGTGATGAGCTTACAGAAGGTAGCGTAAATCCGCATGATATCCTGAGAATCAAGGGTGTACGTGCAGTTCAGGATTACATGATCCGTGAAGTACAGCGTGTATATCGTCTCCAGGGTGTTGAGATCAGTGATAAGCATATCGAAGTTATTGTTCGTCAGATGCTGAAGAAGATCCGTATCGAAGATAACGGAGATACAGAATTCCTTCCTGGAACACTGGTTGACTTCCTTGAATATGAGGATGTTAACGAACAGATGGAAAAAGAAGGCAAACAGCCTGCAGATGGAAAACAGGTTATGCTTGGTATCACCAAGGCATCTCTTGCTACAAACTCCTTCCTGTCAGCCGCTTCCTTCCAGGAAACAACTAAGGTTCTGACAGAGGCTGCTATCAAGGGCAAAGTTGACCCGTTGATCGGTCTGAAAGAGAACGTAATCATCGGTAAACTGATCCCGGCTGGTACTGGTATGAAGCGTTACAGAGATGTAAGACTGAACAGTACAATGCCTGAGCCAGAAGCTCCTGTTGAAGAAACAGCAGAGGAACTTCAGGATGAAGAGATCAAAGACGATGAGATGATCACAATGGATGAAGAACTTCCGGAAGAGGAAGAATTCGATATTGAAGAATTTGATGCAGATGAAGCTGATGATGTGGAAGATGCTGATGATACAGAAGATAACGAATAATTCCTGATTTCGGCACAGGATTTTTATCCGGATTGATTGAATTGCGAATATTCGCTTTAATATGAATGATAAGAGGACTATTATACTGGCAGAATTGCTGGTATGGTAGTTCTCTTTTTTGATATTATAAAAAGATTTAACCAAAAGATTGCCCCAAAAGATTCCAGTGGAGATAAAAAGAGAAAAATACAAAGAAGTCGGGTTTTGTGTTATAATTTGCAGATAAGACGAAGATTTGTTTTATGATTTTGATATCATAATGAAAGTATTATAGATATAAGACAAAGAAGGAGGTGTAGCATGGATAAAGAATTGCCGGTTTCGGCATGGCCGGAATGGAAGATCATAGAGAAGATCGGCGAAGGTTCTTTTGGAAAAGTTTACAAAGCGCAGAGAACAGAACGTGGAAAATCTTTCTATTCAGCCATTAAGATCATCAACATACCCGGAAGCCAGAGCGAGCTAAACAGTGTACGTTCCGAAACGGGAGATGACCAGTCCACCAGACAGTATTTTCAGAATCTGGTAGAGGAGTGTATCCAGGAAATCAGCACCATGGAGTATTTCCGGGGAAATTCTTATATTGTTTCTGTAGAAGACTTCAAGGTTATGGAATATCTGGATGCCATAGGCTGGGAAATCTCCATACGAATGGAATATCTTACTAGTTTTATTGATTATTGTGCAGAGAAACAGCTGACTGAAAATGAAGTGATACAGCTTGGAATGGACCTGAGTAAAGCTCTGGAGTATTGCCGGAAACTTAAGATCATTCACAGAGACATCAAGCCGGAGAATATTTTTGTATCCAGATTTGGCGATTTTAAGCTTGGAGATTTCGGAATTGCCCGTGAACTTGAGCGGACAATGAGTGGATTTTCCAAGAAGGGAACTTACTCTTATATGGCTCCGGAGATGTATAAGGGCGAGAAATATGACAGCAGAGTGGATATTTACTCCCTTGGAATTGTACTATACAAATTGATGAACCACAACAGACTGCCATTTATGAGTTTGGAAAAGCAGTTTATTACATACAGAGATAAAGAGAATGCATTAAATAAGCGTGTCGCAGGTGAGAAGATGAGCGTTCCGGCGGATGCAGGAGAGTTGTTCGCGCAGATTATTCTGAAAGCCTGTGCCTATGATCCTGCGGAGAGATACCAGACTCCGGAGGAGTTTTATCGTGCGCTAGATGATCTGAAGAATGGAAGAATTATAAAGAATCGGCAGATATCGCAAAGCGAGATGCCTTCATCTAAGATTGCATCAACTGTTGGAAACCGGTATAGGACACCACAAATTACATTCGAACAGAGCTCAAAGAGCCAAAATGAAAAGAAAACGGGATCAGATATACGGGATGTACAAGAGCAGAATATGCCTAAAAAGAAAAGCCAGTCAAGTGGACAAAATATTTCAGACAGAAAGAGATTGTCAGATGCTCCATCACGCAGTTCCGTAAATAGAAAGACAGCAGCTGTTACATCAGGGCAAAATCCGAATAGGACGAGAACAGCAGATGCATCAGTACAGACTGCTGTATCAGCAGATAAAACGCAGCAGCGAAATGCAGGCGCAGCAACAAGTGCTACAGTTTCAACGGTCAGAAATACGAGTGCTACAGCCTCAGCGGTTAGAAGTACAATTACTCAGGAAACACCATCAGAGACAGTTGCGATGAGATCTGCCAGGGCGGTAGAAGCCAGAAAACGCAGACGCAGAAAGAAGCAGTTGTTGCGAAGGGCACTGGTTGCAATCGTAGCAGGAGCAGCAATACTGGGTATGGCAGGCATTTACTATAAAGTAAGTCTGCGTAACCAGCAGGCAAATCAGGAAGATAATCCGATTGCAATTCTGGAGGATAAGAAATACAGCTCCTCGAAATCTGATTCCAAAGATTTCTCAAAGACATTGGATACGATCAAGGAGCAGGCAACAACGATTACGGACAATCTGGACAGCTATGACTGGGTTGGTACAGAGGGAACTGTTTTACGATATCTGCGCAGAGTTAAGACTACTCAGCAGTCAGACGGAAATATGGACATTGAAAGCGAATGCATGAAAGCTCTGGTTTACCCGGCAGAGTCAGAAGACGGTGTTTATGAGGAATATTTCTATTGGGGTGAGAGGCTTTTCTTTGCATATATCTGGTATGATGAAACTTCAGAATACTATTATTATGATGACGGTGAGCTGATCCGCTGGATCGATTCCAATGGCAAATGCCATGACAATGAAACAGATAATGATGAGTTTGTAAAACGTGGCGAGAAATACTGGAATAATTCACTGAAAGCATTGAAGGGAGAAGGTACAAAGACAGACGATGGCGTATCAGATTGAGTGTGCATATACCTGCCATATGGGAAATGTCAGGGCAAATAATGAGGATAATTTCTGGTGCTTTGGAGAATCCCTCCCAATGAACAATGAGGGGACAAAAGGCATCTGTTCGAAGATTATTTCCGGAAGCAGAGTACCGGCAATGGCAGTATTTGACGGCATGGGAGGAGAAAGCTGTGGAGAAGTAGCAGCTTTTCTCGCTTCCGAAGAATTTGGAAAATTTTACAATACAAATAAAAGAATGCTGAGAGATATCCCGGAAGAGTTCATAGATGGAATATGTAAGAAGATGAATCAGGCAGTATGCAGTTATGGGACGGACAACCATATTCAGAGTATGGGCAGTACCATGGCGATGGTTCTATTTACGCCGGAGTCTATGTTTGCCTGCAATCTCGGAGACAGCAGAATCTATCTCTGGGGTGAAAATAAACTGCGCCAGATTTCTACCGATCATGTTCTGGGAAGGTCGATGGTGGGAAAAGCTCCATTAACACAGTATCTGGGACTTCCCGAGGATCTGCAGATGCTGGAACCATCTGTGGCAGAAATCGAGCATAAAGAAGGTTATAAATATCTGCTGTGCTCGGATGGGGTGACGGATATGCTTTCGGACAGAGAAATCGAAGAAATTCTGTCGGGAGGTCTGGGGCTTTCAGAAATGGTAGATACTCTTTTACAGACTGCACTGGATAAAGGCGGAAGAGACAATGTGACGATCGTGCTTTGCGAAGTGCAGAAGTTAGATACGGTCCGAATGGTAAAAACATGGATGAAAAATCTGAAAGATAAAAAATGAGAGGTGAAGGCAGTATGAAAAATCGTATGCAGGATCTGGACTTTGAGCAGACGGTGGCATTTGATAAAGTACAGGATTATGAATTTACCAGAAGGGCAGCTCAGAGATTCCGCCAGGTAGTAAGCCTTGACAGTTTCGAAGATGAGGATTCAGATGTTATTTTTCATTATTTATATAAAGAGATGGAGCTGGTATCCTTTGGCGATCACCTGAAGCGTTACATTTATGAGAGAGCAGAACTGGAAGAACCTTTCTCAGAAGTTCCACAGGAGGTATATAAGGAAATCATACTGGATTCATTTAAAGAGACCTATACCCCCAAGTCAATGAATCCTACCTCAACGAAATTATCGGCGCTGGTCAATAACTGGCTGAATCAGGCTTCAGTAAAAAGAGAAACCGTTTTCCTGCTTGGATTCGGATTAAAAATGACAGCCGAAGATGTTTCGGATTTTCTGACCAGAGTATTAAAAGAGCAGGATTTTGATTTCCACAATCCGGATGAGGTAATCTACTGGTATTGTTACAGTACCCAGCAGGGATATCACAAAGCAGAGGAGTTAAAGAAGAAATATGAAACGCTCTCTCCGGTAGAAATGGATAATACTCAGGTTCTATACGGAAATAATCTCTGTCTGGATACAGAAGAGAAGCTGATAGATTATCTTGCAAAACTGAAGGCTAAACGAGTAGATCCGATATCCGAGAAAAGCCAGGCATTCCGGGAATTTACGAGACTGCTTTATCATGCAAAACAGATTATCGCCGGACTTTATCAACATGATGAGGAGGAAAAAGGTGGGGATAAAGTGTGGACAGCAGAGAGAATCACACCGTCCGATGTGGAAAAAGTAATCTGCAGCGGGATTCCGATTAACAAAATGGGAAATCTGAAAAAGATGTCGGCCTCCATTCTCGCAAAACATTTCAGCCAGAAGCGTTTCAGCAGACAGAGAATCACGAACATCCTCAGCCACAAACTCCCTGTGGAGCGATTTGACCTGATCACGCTGGAGTTTTTTATTGTATCGCAGGAGATGGAGGATGATGATCCATTTAACAGATACAAGCATTTCCTTGATGAGATTCAGGACATCCTGCTTCGATGCGGAATGGGCGAAATCTACATAGTGAATCCTTATGAATGTTTCCTTCTTATGTGTCTCCTGACGGACTGCCCTCTGGCAGTGTTCTCGGAGATATGGGAGAAGTCCTATGAAGAGGGAGAAGCTGAAGAGGCATAATGGTATAAACAGGAGAAGCCTTTTGCTTTAAGCAGGATAAATCAGTTCGGGATTGCCGGACGTAGATTGTTCTATTCTGCATAGGCAGAGGGCTTCTTTTTTGCTCTTATTATTTTGTTAAAAGAACCGCGCTTTGTGCATAATATATAAAAAACGATATATAATATTGTTGAAAATATTAGAAAAGTAAAAAACAGCATAATTGTCTCTTGACTATGAATCGTTTCAACTATATAATAAAACCATCTAATGAATCGTTTCATTTTTGAGACAATCATTGATATCAATAATGCATTCATAAAAGTGCTTATCTGAATCCGGCAGATGGAAAAATACTTTTGTGAATGCAAAAAATAAAAGCAAAGATGAAACGTTTCAAAATCAATCCACATAACCAAACTCAAAAATCAGGAGGACGAAAAATGAAGAAAAAAGTATTAAGCGTGGTAATGGCAGCAGCTATGATGACATCTGTATTCAGCGCAACAGCTGTTACAGCTTCTGCAGCAGATGCAGAAGAACTTACTATCTGGGTTCATGAGACCGACTCACCGGAAGGACAGCTTTATAAAACACTGATCGATGAATTTAATAAGGAATATGAGGGAACTTATCATGCAACTTTAACTCAGATTGCAAGAAGCGGTGACGCAGGTGGATATGATGATAAAGTCAATGCAGCGATCACAAACGGCGGACTTCCGGATGTATTCACAGTAGATGGCGTTGCAGTTGCACAGTATGCAGATGCAAATGCAATCGTACCGATCGGTGATTATTTCAAAGAAGACGAATTAGCTGATTTCAACCCGTCTATTATCCAGCAGGGTACATACAATGATGAATTATATACATTAGGTGCTATGGACTCCTCTGTAGGTATTTTCTATAACAAAGATATGTTTGAAAAAGCAGGAATTGAGCCTGCTACAGCAGAAAAACCATGGACTCTTGCACAGCTTGAGGATGCAGCTAAAAAACTGACAACAGATGACTGCTATGGAATCACAATGTCTCTGGATGCAAAAGATGAGACATGTATCTACTTCTTCCTTCCGCTGATCTACTCTCAGGACAGCAGCGTACTGGACAAAGACGGAGAAACAGCAGAAGGCTTCCTTAACGGTGATGCAACTAAGAATGTATTTAACTGGATCAAGGACATGGCAGACAATGGATATGCAAGTGCAACACCTGCAGAGAACAGCTTTGAACTTGGTCAGGCTGCAATGGCTCTGACAGGATCCTGGGAACCAGGTAATCTTGCAAAATACGATATTAACTGGGGTCTGATGCCAATGCCTGTTTATGATGAGAATTCTACTCCGGCATCTGCCTGTGGTTCCTGGACATTTGCAATGAGCAGCAATTGCTCTGATGAGAAAAAAGAAGGCGCAGCAGAGCTGATTCGCTTTATGACAAGCACAGATGCCAGTGCAAGAATGTACGAAGCAAACGCAATGCCGCCTGCAAGAAGTTCTGCATTTGAGAAAATTGACGCATTCAATGAAGAACCACTGAACGTATTCAGCTATCAGTTACAGAACACAGCAAAAGCAAGACCTGTATCTGTATACTATCCGATCCTCAGCAATCAGTTTGCAACTGCATTACAGAACGTACTTACAGGTATGGAAGTAGATGAAGCTCTGGATCAGGCTGTAGAGCAGTATAACTTCCAGGCAGATATTTACTAATCAGTAATTGTGACTGCGGAGTTTGCTGAACTCCATAAAAAAGTTTCGAATTTCCTGTGACAGAATTCCGGGGCATCATACATGAAAGGTGTCCCGGAATTTGAATTGTAAAGGCGGATCACAAATTTCCGCTTTACTGGCTGAATCTCTGATATGAGTAAAAAGGAGGGTTTCCGGTGAAAGCACCCAGAAAAAAAATGACAAAAGAAAACTGGACGGGACTGGCATTTGTTGCACCTGCATTTGTACTTCTTGCTATTTTCCTGTTTGTTCCGTTCTTTATGACGGTTGGATATAGTTTTACTAATTACAATATTCTGAAACCAGACAGAATGGAATTCGTTGGATTGAAGAACTTTATCCGACTGACTCAGGATACAGTATTTATGAAGAGTATTGTGAATACATTTGTATTCGTAATTCTGGTAGTTCCGCTTCAGGTATGCCTGGCACTTGGCCTGGCTTTAATGATCAACCGTAAGATGAAAGGAATTTCAGTTTACAGACTTGCATTTTTTGCACCAACTGTATTATCTCTGGTTGTAGTTTCCATTCTCTGGACATATATTTACAATCCGAACAATGGTTTGCTGAACTCCTTGCTTGGAAGTGTGGGAATTGGGCCGTTTAAATTTCTGAATGATCCAAAGACCGCAATGCTGTGTATTGTTATTCTGTCAGCATGGCAGGGCTGTGGTTTCCAGATGATGATCTTCTTATCCGGTCTTCAGGATATTCCGCAGTATCTGTATGAGGCAGCAGCAGTGGACGGCGCAACAAAGTGGAATCAGTTCTGGAATATCACAATTCCGGGATTAAGAAATATAACAGTATTTATTTCTCTGTCTATTGTAGTAAGTGCCTTCCAGCTGATCATCCAGCCAATGATGATGACTGCCGGTGGTCCGCAGAATTCCACCATGACGATCGTATATGAAATCTATCAGACTGGTTTCAAATACAACAAGATGGGATATGGTTCTGCAATGGCACTGGTATTTACAGTTATGGTACTGATCCTTACATTGATTCAGAACAAGCTGACAAATAAGAGTAACGAAGATTAGGAGGAAAAATAAATGTGTAAAAAACCATCTCTGCCAAAACAGTTTCTTATATATATTGGTATGACAGTGGTAGCATTAATTTTTATGTTTCCACTGATCTGGATGATCGTTTCTTCTTTTAAAGATGATGCCATGATCTTTTCAGATATTACCAGTCTGAAAGCTTTTGCACCGGCATTCAAAGAAGATGTATTTTTTAACTATAAAGAGGTTATCTCAAAGCTTCCTCTTGTAAAAGCAATGCTGAATTCACTGTCATATATTATAGTCATCATTGCCTTGGGACTGATCGTAAATTCTATGGCAGGTTATGCATTTGCCAGATTAAAATTCCCAAAGAAAAATCTGCTTTTTGCACTGATTCTGGCAGTTATGATCATTCCGGCTCAGACAGTTATGCTTCCGCAGTTCTCTATTATCTATAAGATGGGACTTTCAAACTCTTATCTTGCACTGATACTTCCGGCGATCGCAAGCCCTATGTATATCTTCCTGTTCAGACAGAACTTTATGGGAATTCCTGAGAGTATTGAAGAAGCTGCCAAGCTGGACGGCGCCAGTGCGATTAGAACCTTTTTCCAGCTGGTCGTGCCTCTGGCAAAACCGGTGTATGCAACTGTTGGTATTCTTGTATTTATTGCCTGCTGGAATGATTTTGTATGGCCGGTTATGGTAATCTCAGACAGCTCCAAACAGACCATCCAGATGGCTCTGAGCAGTCTGTTCAGTATCCAGCCGGTTAACTATGGAAATGTTATGGCTGGTCTGACATTGGTAACAATTCCGGTACTGATCATTTTCCTTAGTCTTCAGAAATACTATGTGGCAGGAATTGCATCTACAGGAGCGAAAAACTAATCGGCTGAAGCCATAAAAAATGAAATGAGCAACAACTGGAAGTATAAGATTTTTGAACGGAACAGCTAAATGGAGGATACAAAATGATATTAAACGTTGAAAAACCGTATATCTGGCTCCCGGTAAGCAAAAATGCACCGGAGAGAAAGCTGCATTTTTATATAGAAGGAAAAAAAATCCAGGAGATCGATATTCATCTTGGAAAAACAGATTGTGAGTTTTACGGATGCTGGGATGCTTCTGCGTTCTTAGGAAAAGATCTGCAGGTAGAAGGTGCAGACAAGGAACTTCTGGAAGGAATTTTCTGTTACGGGAAACCTTATGATAATGTATATCCTTATCGTCCGAAACTGCATGCTGCACCTGCAACAGGATGGCATAATGACCCTAATGGTATGGTTTATGCAGATGGATTTTATCATCTCTATTATCAGTGGAATCCATATGGAAGTATGTGGGGAAATATGCAGTGGGGTCATGTAAAGAGTAAGGATCTCTATCACTGGGAACAGGAAGGACTGGCTATTGCACCGGATGAAACAGGAACTGTTTACTCCGGCTGTGGAATTCAGGATAAAGATAATCTGACAGGCTATGGCGAAGGAACTTTGTTATACTTCTATACAGCTGCAGGCGGCAGAAATCAGTGGTCTGTGGATGCAGGAAATCTGTTTACCCAGAGACTGGCGTATTCTACAGATGGAGGAAAAACTCTTCAGAGGTCGGAAAAATTCTGTATGCCGCATATTGTAAATGAGAACAGAGATCCTAAGGTTTTTTATCATAAAGAAAGCAAAGCATTTATTATGGTATTATACCTGGACGGATATGATTTTGCGGTCTATCGCTCAACAGATCTGCTGAATTGGGAGGAAACTCAGAGAATTTCAGAGCCTGGAATGTGGGAGTGTCCGGATCTTCTTGAACTGGAAGTTAAAAATGCACCAGGGGAAAAGAGATGGGTATTCTGGTCCGCAGATGGTTACTATATGACCGGAGAATTTGACGGGTATAAGTTTAAACCTGACGGATGCCGTAAATCCGGGTATAGCTCTGTACTGCCCTATGCAGCTCAGACATTCAGTGGTGTAGATGACAGGGTGATCAGTATGGCATGGCTCCGTATGAAGAATGACAGAGGAAATTACAGAGGACTGATGTCCCTTCCAACAGAATTATCCCTGGTAAAAGAAGGCAGTGATTATAAAATCTGTTTTGCACCTGCCAAAGAACTTGAGAATTTTGAAACAGAATGGTATGATAATCTTAAAAATACGATTTCTCCTGAGGGACAGGCATGCAAGATCGTTCTGACTCCGGAAGCAGGTACTAAGGGAGAGTGGAGACTGACAATCGGAAGCCTGAGACTGACAGCGGATTTCTACAGCAATATCCTGAGTATTGAGGATACAGAAACACATGTATATTATATGAAAGAAAGAATCTCAGCAGGGCAGGAAATCAGTTTTATTTTTGACCAGGAAGTTATTGAGGTATTTGCAGAAAACGGAAAGGTATATGGCGCAGCGGAAACAGAAGAGAATATTCTGGGTATGGACTGGGAAGTTTTCAGAACAGAAGATTTAAAAGTTTCAGAGAAAATGTGTCTGTATAAATAAAGATTTTTACCGGATCAGGTAAGACTCCTGTTTCAACTATAGTCTGTCCGGATGAGAAACATGAACGCAGATCGCGAAACGTCTGCGTTCATGAGCATATAGTGGAAGTAGATGACTTTGTCCGTTTTATAAGCAATATACAGTAAAAAATATCAGGAGTTGTATATGGTAACAATTAAAGATGTGGCACAGGATGCAGGGGTAGCTGTTGGAACTGTTTCCAAGGTGCTGAACGGACAGTATGTAAGTGAGAAAAACAGAATAAAAGTAGAAGCTTCTGTAAAAAAGCTTGGGTATCAGATGAACTTCTATGCCAGAGGTCTGAAAACAAAGAATACCTACACAGTAGCGGCACTTGTACCTGAAATACTGAATCCTTTTTTTGCAGAGTGGGTTTACTATATTGAGCAGGAATTGTATAAAAATGGTTATAAACTGTTGCTGTGTAATACACAGGGAATGCCTGAGAAGGAAGAATATTATTATCGTATGGCAGAGCAGAATAAAGTGGATGGCATTATCTGTGTTACATATCAGGATGTTGAGCCATATGTATCGGAAAATATTCCTCTTATCTCTCTGGACAGACATTTTCACAAAAAAGTAAGCTGTATCAGTTCAGATAACTATCATGGAGGAGAACTTGCTGCACAGAAAATGATTTCAACAGGAAGCAGACATCTGCTCTATCTGAGAAATGGGTCAGAGATTTCCGGAGAGACGTTGAAGCGGGGAAAAGGATTTAAGAGCTATTGTGATGCTCATGGAGTCTCCTGTGAAACATTAAATCTGGGAGATGATTTTGATCTGATCAGAGGAAAAACTTCTGTGGAAGGGATATTGAGGAATTTTATCATATCTGCAAGAAAGACCGGAAAAATGAGGTACGATGGTATCTATACCAGCACAGATCTGCTTGCGAAAGCTTTACTGGAACAGCTGCAGTTTCTTGGTGTGGAAGTTCCGGGGGAAGTTCAGCTTGTGGGACATGATGGAATGCAGTGGATGAACAGCGGAAAATATCTGGTATCAACGATCGTACAGCCTGTACCGGATATGGCACGAAAGGCTGTGGAACTTTTATTAAAGAAAATAAAAGGGGAAGAGATAGAAACATTGACGATTCTTCCTGTTGAATTTGCAGAAGGAGGCACAACCCGTTAAGGGATGTGCCTCCTTCTTTTAATCGAATCAAGTAAGTTCTTTGTTTCAACTGTGAATATCTATCTGATTTATGACAATTATCTGGATAGACTGTAGATTCAGAAGATAGTGTTTATTCATTATAATATCCGTAGATAGCGCGTGCATCTGCAGCAATGGTGCTCTGGGCTGCGCCGGTATCGGTGAGATCCTGTGACATGAAGCATACAACAAGATCAATGCCTTTGGCGGTGTCATAGATGATCGCTGCATCATTTTCTACTGTGTCGAGTTCGCCGGTTTTATTAGCGGTGCCAACGCCCTCAGGGAGCTGAGCCGGAATCTTATTCTTGCGTTGCTGTGTTTTTAATTGGAAGTACATGGCGTCTGCATTTGCGAGAGTAGATGATGGAAGAGTTCCATTGACTACCTGATAAATCTGTTTTAAGAATGTTCCACAGTCTTTGACGGATGTATAATTGTCACCATTTTCTTTGCCGGCGAGAAGGAGCCGGTTCATCTGTGTGCTGGTGAAACCATGTTCCTGACAGAAATTATTTACTTTTGCCATACCGGCGGCATCATTGCCGTTTCCGAGCCAGTTTACCAGAGTATTGGCAGCATCATTATCACTGACGGAGATCATGGCAGAAATATTGCTGTCTATTTCTTCGCTGTTATGGGACTGGGCAATTGTTCCATAATTTTCGTAGACAGCACCCATGATATAAAGTTTGATCAGGCTGGCAGCTTGCATTGGAGTGTCATTGATCGTTCCATCGGAATCTTTCAGCAGGTTGCAGACATATACGGACCAGGTTCCGTTATCTGTTGGGAGTAGTGACTGTACCTGATTCAGAAGATTATCCATACTGGAGTCTGTGTTGTCAGTGAATGTGGTGCCGGAAGAAGGGGAAAGTGTTCCTTCCTGTTCTGATCCTGGAGCGGGTTCTGGTGATTCAGACTGGGCGGCAGCAGTTGTTTCTCCTGTTGTTGTCTGAACGGAACTTTCCTGTTCTCTTAGTTCATCCAGCTGATCTGCCTGGCTGATGAGGGTGTTCGCATCAGTTGAGATATCCTGTACGGTGTTGGAAAGTGTCTGTACTTTCTGCTGGAGGGTGACAAGATGGTTCAGTGATAAGAAGGAGACTGCACCCAGTGCAATAACAGCAACTGTCAGTACGCCAATCACTGTATACAGGAAAATTGGTTTTTCGTTTTTGGAAAATCTGTCAGTTTCATTATTGTTGTTATCAGAGTTTTTCATGCTCATTTGATTGTTTCCTTTCATATTAATATAGAAGAAATTGCGGTACGATTATGATGAGAAATAGCTGTCAATTCCGTTTGCGATTCCCTGTACCATGGTCTTCTGGAATTCGGTATCGTTCATTTTCAGGTCATCATTCTGACTTGTCATGAAGCCCATTTCCAGGATTGTGACAGGAATGGTGCTCCAGTTGATTCCGGTCATGGTGTCGGTGTATTGGATTCCGAGATTTTGAAAACCGGTTGCGGCACAGTAGGAATCGATGATGCACTGGGATAAATGATTGGACTGGTCGAACAGCTGTGGAATATAGGGGTTGTTCTGGGATGGTGACATTGTCAGGGCTCCGGATGCTGTGTGGGAGTTATCTCCGTTTGCATGGATTCTGACGTAGATTTCTGATCCCTGTGCAGCAGCATATTGAGCTCGCTCCATGTTGCTGATTGCTGTTTCGTTGTCTGTCCTGGTCATTACGACCTGATAGCCTCGCTGTTCGAGTTCGTCTCTTAATTGGAGAGAAATCTCAAGGTTGAGCTGATATTCGGGTACGCCGCTGTAGGTTCCCTGGGTACCGGTGGAGCATTTGGCTTTCATTTCGGAGGAGCCGGGACCGTTTGGCTCTAATGCGCTCATATCTACGGATTCGCTTTGGTGTCCGGGGTCTATTCCTACTATATGGCCGTTGTCTTCTGGCTGGGAGGAGAAAACGCTGGTATTTGAGCTTGAACCGGAAGAGGTGTTGGCTTCGTTGAAAACGGATGGTTTGGATGGTTCTTCTGTGATTTCGGCTTTTTCCTGTGTTTTCTTCTGGGAGGCTGTCTGTTGTTTTTGTTTCATGCGGTCGATGTTTGATTGAACGGTGTCTATGGCAGTTGCATATTTATCGACGGCTTGTTTGACTTCGTCGCGTTTGGCGGTGAGCTGCTCGGACATGGTGTCGACTTCTTTTTCGGTGGTGGTGATTTGTTTCAGGGTACTTTTATTGAAGAAGATAAGGGCTATGATGCATAGGAGGCCTGTCAGGAATAGAAGTACGCTGATCATGCTGGGTTTCTTCATTTTGGGGTGTCCTTTCTTGAAAATTTGAATTGTTGCTTTGGTTGTTATTATAATGAAAGGGGAGGGAAAATGCAATTGTGAATAGGGGAGGAGGGACGCGCCGGATAATATTTTATTTTGCGTGCGGTTTCGGACACTAAGATATTCTAAGGCATCAAAAATAAAATATTATCCGGCGCTGACTGTTGGCTGGGACTATATGGGAAAATTATTCCTGCAGCATATGTGGATTTATGGGAGCTGTTATCGGCAGCTGCGTTTGGAGGCTTGGTGAGTTTTTGGTGTATTTTGCTTTTAGGAGTTCACATGGTCAGTCACTTATAATAGGAAGAGAATAGTGTCTGGTCGGGATACATTTGGGGAGAGATGGCAGTTAAGATTTTTGGGGAAGGGGTATTGTCTGATAAGTTTATTGCGGTGATGTGGTGTATGAAAAAAGAAATTTATAGTAATGATAAAAATTAGAAAAAATCATGTAAATTTCATGCGAAATCCCTTGACAGCGTGGATTTTACGGGATATAATGAGCAAGCGTGCAAAGAGAACGTTGATTTTTTGCGCGTATTTACATGAATAGCAACCGCAAGGCCCCATAGTAAGCTATGGAGAAATAAATCGGGAGGTGAAATGGAATGCCAACATTCAACCAGTTAGTAAGAAAGGGACGCCAGACAACTGTAAAGAAATCTACAGCTCCGGCTCTTCAGAAAACATTCAACTCTTTAAGAAAGAAAGCAGTTGAACAGTCTGCACCACAGAAACGTGGCGTTTGTACAGCAGTTAAGACTGCAACTCCTAAGAAGCCTAACTCAGCTCTTAGAAAAATCGCCAGAGTTCGTCTTTCCAACGGAATCGAAGTAACAAGCTACATCCCAGGAGAAGGTCACAACCTTCAGGAGCATAGCGTTGTTCTTATCCGTGGTGGAAGGGTTAAGGACTTACCTGGTACAAGATACCACATCATCAGAGGTACTCTTGATACTGCAGGTGTTGCTAACAGAAAACAGGCCCGTTCTAAATACGGCGCTAAGAGACCGAAAAAGAAATAATTCTAAAAAGGTTTCATAAGAATTTTAAGAGCTGATCCTATTGTTTGGGACAGCAGGAATTAATCAATCGAAAATTCACGGAAGACTAGAACTATGAATTTGTACGGTATTCCATATACCCTGCCGGTTGCGGGTTAAATATAGGACCTTACCAGTGCGAACATGCAATAGTTATCTGCGTGAGTACCGATGATTTAATCACAATGATTAAGGAGGGAAGTAACGTGCCACGTAAAGGACATACTCAGAAAAGAGACGTTCTGGCAGATCCAATGTACAACAATAAAGTGGTTACCAAACTTATCAATAACATCATGTTAGACGGTAAGAAAGGTGTAGCACAGAAAATTGTTTACGGTGCATTCGCCAGAATCGAAGAAAAAGCTGGTAAACCAGCACTTGAAGTATTTGAAGAGGCTATGAACAACATCATGCCACTTCTTGAGGTAAAAGCTAGACGTATCGGTGGTGCTACTTATCAGGTTCCGATCGAGGTAAGAGCAGACAGACGTCAGGCACTGGCTCTTCGCTGGTTAACAATGTTCTCTCGTAAAAGAGGCGAGAAAACAATGGAAGAAAGACTTGCAAACGAGCTTTTAGATGCAATGAACAACACAGGTGCATCCGTTAAGAGAAAAGAAGACATGCACAAGATGGCTGAAGCAAATAAAGCATTTGCTCACTATCGCTTCTAATATAGGAGGAAAATCCATTGGCTAAAGAAGGAAGAGAATATCCATTAGAGCGTACCAGAAATATTGGTATTATGGCTCATATCGATGCGGGTAAAACAACTCTTACAGAACGTATCCTGTATTATACAGGTGTCAACTATAAGATTGGTGATACTCATGAAGGTACTGCTACCATGGACTGGATGGAACAGGAGCAGGAAAGAGGTATCACAATCACTTCAGCGGCTACAACATGTCACTGGACTCTGGAAGAGAACTGCAAACCGAAGCCAGGTGCTCTGGAACATCGTATCAACATTATTGATACCCCAGGTCACGTTGACTTCACAGTAGAAGTTGAGCGTTCTCTTCGTGTACTTGACGGTGCTGTCGGCGTTTTCTGTGCTAAGGGTGGTGTTGAACCGCAGTCTGAAAACGTATGGCGTCAGGCCGACACTTACAATGTACCACGTATGGCATTCATCAACAAGATGGATATCCTTGGTGCAAACTTCTACGGTGCAGTAGAGCAGATCAAGACTCGTCTTGGTAAAAACGCAATCTGCTTACAGCTGCCAATCGGAAAAGAAGATGATTTCAAAGGAATCATTGACTTATTCGAAATGAAAGCTTACATCTACAACGATGAAAAAGGTGATGACATCTCCATCGTTGACATTCCTGAAGACATGAAGGAAGATGCTGAGCTTTATCATACAGAGCTCGTTGAGAAAATCTGTGAGCTTGATGACGACTTAATGATGGAATATCTTGAAGGTGAAGAACCAACTGTAGAAAGACTGAAAGCAACATTAAGAAAAGCTACATGCGAATGTACTGCTGTTCCGGTTTGCTGTGGTTCTGCTTACAGAAACAAAGGTGTTCAGAAACTTCTTGATGCTATCCTTGAGTATATGCCGGCTCCTACAGATATTCCTCCAATTCAGGGAACTGATCTGGATGGTAACGAAGTAGTGAGACATTCTTCTGATGAAGAACCATTCTCAGCTCTGGCATTTAAGATTATGACAGACCCATTCGTTGGTAAACTTGCATATTTCCGTGTATACTCCGGTACAATGAATTCCGGTTCTTATGTACTTAACGCTACTAAGGACAAGAAAGAACGTGTTGGACGTATTCTTCAGATGCATGCTAACAAACGTATGGAACTTGATAAAGTATATTCTGGTGATATCGCTGCAGCTATCGGATTCAAATTCACAACAACTGGTGATACAATCTGTGACGAGCAGCATCCGGTAATCCTGGAGTCCATGGAATTCCCAGAACCAGTTATCGAACTCGCTATCGAGCCTAAGACAAAAGCTGGACAGGGAAAACTTGGTGAAGCTCTTGCAAAACTTGCAGAAGAAGACCCGACATTCCGTGCACATACAGATCAGGAAACAGGACAGACCATTATCGCTGGTATGGGTGAGCTTCATCTGGATATCATCGTTGACCGTCTCCTTCGTGAATTCAAGGTAGAGGCTAACGTAGGTGCTCCTCAGGTTGCTTACAAAGAAACAATCACCAAACCTGTTGATGTAGACAGCAAGTATGCAAAACAGTCCGGTGGTCGTGGACAGTATGGTCACTGTAAAGTTAAATTTACACCTATGGATGCCAACGGAGAAGAACTGTACAAGTTCGAATCCACAGTTGTTGGTGGTGCTATTCCGAAGGAATACATCCCGGCAGTTGGTGAAGGTATCGAAGAGGCTATGAAAGCCGGTATCCTTGGCGGATTCCCGGTAGTCGGCGTACATGCTAATGTATACGATGGTTCTTACCATGAAGTCGACTCTTCTGAAATGGCATTCCACATTGCAGGTTCTCTTGCATTCAAGGATGCTATGCAGAAAGCAGCTCCGGTTCTTCTTGAGCCAATCATGAAGGTCGAAGTTACTACACCAGAAGATTACATGGGTGACGTTATCGGTGACATCAACTCTCGTCGTGGCCGTATCGAGGGTATGGAAGATATCGGCGGTGGTAAGATGATCCGTGGATACGTTCCGCTTTCCGAAATGTTCGGATATGCTACAGACCTTCGTTCCAGAACACAGGGACGTGGTAACTACTCTATGTTCTTTGAGAAATATGAGCAGGTTCCGAAGTCTGTACAGGAAAAGATCCTTTCTAAGAAAGACTGATAATTATTGATCATCTGCAGTCTGCCGGTGTTTAAAGCCGGCAGGGTGTAGGAGATATAAAGTTACTGTTCACTATGTTCTCAGTAATGTGTGGACTGTAATGATACAACAATTGATAATGATACACTGTTTATAGTGTGAAACTTATCAAATTGTATAAAATGCTTGCAAATATTCTGGTTATGCAATATAATCAAGGATAGCAAGTTTAAAACCGAAAAAGGCGCTCTATAATAATATAAGAGCCAAATGTTTTAAGGAGGACGTTTTAAAATGGCAAAAGCTAAGTTTGAGAGAACAAAACCGCATTGTAACATTGGTACCATCGGACACGTTGACCATGGTAAAACAACTTTAACAGCAGCTATCACAAAAGTTCTGTCTGAAAGAGTTGCTGGTAACACAGCTACAGATTTCGCTAATATCGATAAAGCTCCGGAAGAAAGAGAACGTGGTATCACAATTTCTACAGCACACGTTGAGTATGAAACAGAGCATAGACACTATGCACACGTTGACTGCCCAGGCCATGCTGACTACGTTAAGAACATGATCACAGGTGCAGCTCAGATGGATGGTGCTATCCTCGTTGTTGCTGCTACAGATGGTGTTATGGCTCAGACTAAAGAGCACATCCTTCTTTCCCGTCAGGTAGGTGTTCCTTACATCGTTGTATTCATGAACAAATGTGATATGGTTGATGATGAAGAACTTCTTGAACTGGTAGAAATGGAAATTCGTGAACTCTTAAGCGAGTATGACTTCCCAGGAGATGACATCCCGGTTATCCGTGGATCAGCTCTTAAAGCTCTTGAAGATCCGAGCAGCGAATGGGGCGACAAGATCATGGAACTTATGGATGCTGTTGACAGCTACATTCCAGACCCACAGCGTGATACAGATAAACCATTCGTAATGCCTGTAGAGGACGTATTCTCTATCACAGGACGTGGTACAGTTGCTACTGGTAGAGTAGAGGCTGGTGTACTTCACGTATCTGACGAAGTTGAAATCGTTGGTATCAAAGAAGAAACACGTAAAGTTGTTGTAACTGGTATCGAAATGTTCCGTAAACTCCTTGATGAAGCTCAGGCTGGTGATAACATCGGTGCACTTCTTCGTGGTGTTCAGAGAAACGAAATCGAGCGTGGACAGGTTCTTGCTAAACCAGGAACACTTACATGCCATACAAAATTCACAGCTCAGGTTTACGTTCTGACAAAAGATGAAGGTGGACGTCATACTCCATTCTTCAACAACTATCGTCCACAGTTCTACTTCAGAACAACAGACGTAACAGGTGTTTGCAACCTTCCAGAAGGAACAGAAATGTGCATGCCTGGAGATAACATCGAAATGACAATCGAACTGATCCACCCAATCGCTATGGCTCAGGGTCTTACTTTCGCTATCCGTGAAGGTGGACGTACTGTAGGATCAGGACGTGTTGCTACAGTTATCGAATAATTTTAGCATAACATCTTAAATATATATATTGAGTACCGCAAGGTACATTGTGTCCAAACGTAAGATACCCCGGAACCGTAAGGTTTCCGGGGTTTTTCTGTTGAGTGGAAAGTAAAATCACCTATGAGTTTTCAAGATAAAAGTAAGCAGAAAATTAATCAGTAAGACGAAGTACAAACAAACTAAAAACCGAAAAATCAGACCAGCGGTGCCAAAACGGTGCCAAAAAGAAACTCCTGCGAATGTTTGCTATTCACAGGAGTGATTTTTTTACCAGCCTTTGATCTGTTTGATCTGTTCAGCACGTTCCGGATCACGATGATATTGCAATTTCAGACGGATTGTTTCCACAACTTCCTGTCTGGCTTCATCATCAAGTTGATAAAACGATGTAAGTAAATTATCTACATCAGGCATACTGTTCTTACCGAAAAGATACATTAGTGGATACATGGAATTTTTCAAGTAAGTTTTTACACGAGTTGCATCTAACGCTCCGTTTAATCCGTCTGGAAGTGTAGGATAAATCTCTTCTTCTTTAATTGTGCCAGAAAATGGACTGGCAGAACATATCTCATTCACATCAATTTGTAATTCATTTGCAAGTCTCAATGCAAAATCAAATCGAATATTGGAATCCTTTTGAATAATTGAATATAAGGTTGTGGCACTGATTCCGGTTGCCTTTGCAATTTTACGGACATTTGTGCCTTTTTCATCAAGGTATTTCTTTAAATTTTTACCGTCACCCATAGAATCCTCCTTTTTCATATATTACAAAATTACGAAAAACATAAATCTATAAAATATCATAGCACAGACCTGAAATAAAATAAAGAAAAAATAGTGTACGAAGTTCGTAAAAATACGTTTACGAAATATTGACAACGACGGCAATACATGATATTATCAATTTACGAAAATCGTACAGATACAAATTACAGTAAACGTATTTAAAATCTGGCGAGGAAAGGAGATGGCAATATGGCAAGTTACAATTATATGATGAGTGCTGATGAAGTGGCACAGGAATTAAACTGCTCAAAATCTCATGCCTATAAACTGGTGAAAGCTATGAATAAGGAACTGGCTGCACAGGGATATATTACGATGGCTGGAAGAATACCAAAGGCGTTTTGGGCAAAAAAGATGTATGGCTATGAAATAGCAGGAAATTAGGGAGGATCAATATGGCTTACAGAGAAAAAGACACAAAAAAATGGACAGCCCAGTGGTTTGAGACAAATGTCATGGGTGAGAAGAAAAAACGCAGAAAGCGTGGATTTGAAACAAAGCGAGAAGCATTGGATTTTGAACGAAGCAAAAAGTTGAGCAATGAGCGAAGTATGGATATGAAGCTGAGCGATTTTATTGAGATTTATTTTTCAGACAAACAAAATGATCTGAAAGATCGAACAATCAAAAATAAAAGATATATGATGCAACAGCATATCGTTCCATACTTCGGAAATCAGATGATGAGTGAAATCAAGGCTTCACAGATTATTCAGTGGCAGAATGAAATTCAGAAGAAAGGATATTCAGATTCTTATCTGAGAATGATTCAGAATCAGTTGACCAGTCTGTTTACACATGCAGCTAAAATCTATGACTTGCCGGTTAATCCATGCAAGAAAGTGAAACGAATGGGAAATTCAGATTCAAGAAGTTTGAACTTCTGGACACTGGACGAGTACAAACAGTTTATACAGACAATGGAGCCGGGAACAAGATATTATCTTATGTTTGAGATGCTGTTCTGGACTGGATGCAGGATCGGGGAGCTGCTTGCGATTACAAAAGCTGATATCAATTTTGAAAAGAATCAGCTTAGTATCAATAAGACTTATTACCGGACAGGAATGCAGGATATTATTACAGAACCGAAAACAAAACAGTCCTTTCGGACAATCGAAATTCCGGAATTTCTGAAAGAGGAAATTAAGGAATTTATAGATGGTCATTACGGAATGCCAGATACGGAAAGATTATTTCCAGTCGTTCAGGAAGCAGTACAGCATAAGATGAAACGACAGATTGAGTTAGCAGGAGTAAAGAATATCCGAGTGCATGATCTCAGACACAGCCATGTGGCTTATCTCATTGAGAAAGGTGTGGAACCTTTACTGATTCGGGACAGATTAGGGCATAAAGATATTCGTATCACATTGAATACTTATGGACATCTTTATCCAAATCAGCAGAGGAAGATTGCGAATCTGCTGGATAATGAAAATGGAAATGCAGTTATCGGACTGGGAGAAGAAAAAGATGAATGTTGAAAAGGCAAAAGAAAAAGCCCAGATAAATAATCTGAGCAAGTTCTCTGATAATCAGATTCACTGATATACCATCTTGGCAGATTCAGTATATCACGAATCGGGAAATACGACAATTCCCGAATATCTGTTCATCAGAGACTTGCCCGGACGGGCAGGAGGAGATGATGAAATGAATATGAATGAAAAAAATAAAATTGAGAATTGCAGAATAGAACCAAAACTGAAACTGATCAATATGGATTCAGTAGAGGTGGAACAGGTAGAATGGCTCTTTATCCGTTTATTCCTTATGGAAAAGTGACCATTATACAGGGAGATCCAGGAGAAGGCAAGACAACGATGGTACTTCAGATTATTGCAAAACTGACCAGAGGAGAGCCGATTCTTCCTGTTACTGATACAACGAAAACAAAAGAAAAACGAAGTGATGAAGTCGATAGTGAGAATGAAGATTTAGATGCTGAAGATAATATGCAGGAACAGTCTTCAGTGTCACCTGTAAATGTAATCTATCAGACAGCAGAAGATGGACTTGGAGATACTATCAAACCCAGATTACTTGCTGCAGGTGCAGATTGTTCAAAGGTGCTGGTGATTGATGACAGTGACCAGCCACTGACAATGGCAGATGTCAGATTGGAAGAAGCAATCGTACAGACAAAAGCAAGAATGGTTGTTCTTGATCCGATACAGGGCTTTCTGGGAGCGGACGTAGATATGCACAGGGCAAATGAGATCAGACCACTGATGAAGCGTATCGCAGTGTTGTCAGAAAAATATCACTGTGCAGTCATTTTAATCGGTCATATGAACAAAAACAGCAACGGCAAATCTTCTTATCGAGGACTTGGCTCCATTGATTTTCAGGCTGCTGCAAGAAGTGTCCTGATTGTCGGGCGAGTGAAAGATGAACCGGAAGTAAGAGTGGTATGTCATACGAAGAGTTCTCTTGCACCGGAAGGAACGTCCATTGCATTCAGACTGGATAAGAATAATGGGTTTGAATGGATTGGAGAATATGATATCAGTGCCGATGAACTTCTTAATGGAGATGGAAGAGGACAGAAAAGCCGGAAAGCAAAAGAATTTCTTCTTGAAATACTGGCAAACGGAGGAATGACTCAAAAGAAAATTGCAGAAGAAGCAGAAGCCAGAGGAATCAAAAGTAAAACGCTATGGAACGCCAAACGGGAACTTGAAATTGATTCCGTAAAGCGTGGAAAGCAATGGTATTGGATGTTGCCAGAATAAAAATGGAAGATGGCAAGATTATCATTTCTTAAGAAGAGGGAATCTTGCCACCTTGAAAGGAGAATAGATGCAAAATAAAAATGTACAGATTCCATACGAGTTATTTTTTCAACTCCTACAATATTTTTTGATGGATAACTACGATGGCGAAGAAATAATCCGGTTGGGATTGGAGAAAAAACTGGATGCAATGGTGAATCGTGAAGTATACAGCAAATCCAAAACAGCACCAACGGAAGAAGAAAGAGAAAAGTTTCGGCAGGAATATCTGGACAGACGGGGAATACCGGAGAACTTTCGATGGTAAAGGTTCTTTCTGAACACTTTATTACAGGAGCGTGTCACGCACCTGTAGATAGCAGACAAGTAGAAAGCTGGTAAGATGTAGCCGGGAGTTGGTTGGTGGAGAAGAGAATTTTCAAAAGGGAGCCCTGATTCAGGGCGTCCCTGCGGAAACGCTAAATGAAAGGAGAATGGCATAATGCGAGAAGGAAGATTAGGATATAACAGTTATAACAAAAGATATGGATTATTATCATCAGATCTATGGATTGATACAGGATTTCACTGTGGAGAATGCCTGGAAGTGTTGCTTGATGATGAATGGGTTCAGACTAGAATGGAAATGAATCCTGCAAGAGAATGGTATCTTGTAGGAACACCGTATTGTGGTGATCTGGAATATATCCGGGCAAGGATACCGGGATAATTCAGTATACAAGTAACGCAGGAGTGAACCGACCAACGGGAGGAATAGCCCCCCGGCAGGGCGCAAGGGTACTTTTGATGGACGGTACGACTGTCGAAAGTGCTTTTGCGTTACTTTTGAAAAAAGTAACAAAACCGCCGTATCCGGCGAAAGTTTCTTAATATCGCTATTACTGGCGTGAATAAAAATTATGTGCCATATCTAGCACTTGATTAGAAAAGAGGTGAGAAACATTATGATAAAACGAACAATTAGCGGTATGATTGGGAAAGGTTCTCTGGCTCATAACAGGAGAGAGTTTTTCGCAGAGAATGTAGACCCAGACAGAGTACAATTAAATATTTGTTACCAGAATGAAAATCTGAAAGAAGTTTACAAAGAGTTATTTGATGATGCTGTGGAGAGATACAATACCGGGAAAAGAAAAGACCGGAAGATTACAAATTACTATGAAAAAATCCGTCAGGGAAAGCAGGAAAAGCTGTTCCACGAAGTGATTTTCCAGATTGGAAATCGTGAAGATATGGCTGTCGGAACAGTAGAAGGAGATCTGGCTGTAAAAGTGCTGGATGAATATGTAAAGGACTTCCAGAAACGGAATCCAGCGCTACGGGTATTTGGGTGTTATCTACATCAGGATGAGTCTACTCCACATTTACATATTGATTTTATTCCTTATGTGACGGGTTGGAAAGGAAAAGGAATGGATACCAGAGTTTCACTGAAACAGGCATTAAAAAGTCTTGGATTTCAAGGTGGAAATAAGCATGATACGGAACTGAATCAGTGGATAAATCATGAAAAAGAAGTTCTGGCAGAGACTGCAAAGCAGTATGGAATTGAATGGGAACAGAAAGGTACTCATGAGGAACATCTGGATGTCTATAACTTCAAGAAAAAAGAACGGAAAAAGGAAGTACAGGAATTGGAGCAGGAGAAAGAGCATCTAACTGCTGAAAAAGAAGAATTAACAGCACAAATTGCAGAATCCAGAGCAGATATCCAGAATTTAAAAGACGATAAGGAACAGGCAATCAAGGCGAAGCAAGAAGCAGAACAAAAGGCAGGGAGCGCAGAAAAAGAACTAAAAAGCCTGGAAGATCGCAGAGAACAGCTACAACCGATTATGGATAGTGTGAGCAAAGAAATCAAAGAATATGGAACGGTTAAAATGTTACTGCCGGAGGCGGGCACGCTAGAACGGGCAGTAACCTATCGAGATAAAAAAATTAAACCACTGTTTCTTCAAATAAAGAATAAGGTTGCTGTAATGGCGGCTCAGGTTAAAGAACTCACGAAAGAGGTGGAAGGTTGGAAGAGAAAATATCAAAAGGTGAAACAAAAATATAATGCTATTCAGAGAGAACTGGATGATATACGTAAAGATAATCAGAAATTGTCAGAAGAAAAAGATATATTACAAGGTGTTTCTGATAGGTATGATCGTGTTGTGCGTGTTCTTGGAATAGAAACTGTAGATACAGCAGTACAGCAGGATATTCAAAACGAGAAAGTCCTGGAAGAAAAGCGACGGATGGAACAAATGCCGAAGGGAAATATTCATGAAAGATTGGCATGGGGAATGAAAAAAAGCGAGATGGAGAATCAGCAGCGTAAGAAAACTAAATCAAAAAACAGAGAAATGGAGAGATAAGATTATGGAAAAACACATTTATGATGAAAAGAACGGATTAAGATATACTTTGCAAGGAGATTATTATTTGCCAGATTTGGCACTGAATGAAGAAGAACCGACATATGGAAAATATGGAATGTTACGAAAACAATTTCTGAAGGAACACAGATCAGCAAAATATCAATACTTGTTGTTGACTGGAAAGCTGACGGAACATCTGAATCAGATCGATCAGGAGAGCAGAGAACAGGTGGAAATGCTTATGGAACAGATGGCAGAAAAATAGGGTGTAACTGAAGAATTAAAGGTACGGAATCAGATGAAGTGGGTTAGGCTGATGAATAATATAAAAGCCAGTGCAGAAGAAATGGTGTTGAGAGAAACACTTTATATATAAGTATTGTTTGTAAAGGACTGAACAGGAAAAGCACAATACTATCCTGCTTATTAAGATTTATTTCACATCTCTTGATTTTTATTACGGTTACTGATATGGTTATTACAGTAACCGTAATAAGGAGGGGATGCTATGAGGGATAATGTGAAAAGTGGTGCACTCACAGAAGTGACATTCTATATTTTGCTTTCACTCTATTCACCTAAACACGGATATGCTGTCATGCAATTCATTGAAGAAAAAACAGGTGGGCGGCTTTCATTGGGAGCAGGTACTTTATATGGTGCATTAAATTCAATGCAGGAAAAGGGATGGATTGAGCTTTTCGGAGATAGTGAAGGTAGAAAAAAAGAGTATCTTATCACTGTAAAAGGAAAGGAGATAGCTGAAAAAGAACTTATCAGACTTCGTGAACTTGTAGGCATTGCAAGCGGAATTGTAGGAGGTACACTATGAGTAAAAAGTGTTATCGTTTTTTTGGTGGGCTATTGACGGTACAGAAAAACTGGCTGAATAAGATGGCTGAAAAAGGTTATCGCCTTATTCGAACGGGGAAATTACTCTATGAATTTGAAAAATGTAAGCCAGGTCAAATTCAATATTGCGTGGAGTTTATAGGACAAAAATCAAAAGCTAATGCTGAAGATTACCATGATTTCTTGGAAGAAATGGGATATTCCGTATTCTATAAAAATATCAATCTTAATTATTCTGTTGGCAAAGTTCGCTGGCGTCCGTGGGCTGAAATTGGCGGTCGTATTGCAACAAACACTACAACATTTAACAGGGAATTGCTGATTGTAGAAAAAGAAAATGATGGAAAACCTTTTGAACTTCATACGTCCTATGAAGATAGGGCAAATTATTACAGTAATTTGCGAAATCCCTGGCTTTTATTAATGCTTATGCTCGCAGCATTTGCTACCGTAAATCGGTCTGTTATTTTAGGCATAATTGCTGTAATTTTTCTAATTCCTGTCATTATATACCAGTTGCAAATTATGAAAAATAGGCATGAAGCGAAGATGAAGGAGTGGTGATTCAGGATAACAAGGTTGGTTTAACTGATGCAATGTAATACACTGTCGTTTGAGGGTTAGTAGCCCGTTCTTAAATTTGTGGGCAGTTTGTTGCTGATGATATAAATATTAGAGAAAATTAATTGAAAGTTAAAAAAAGAAAGTAATAAGTAAACAAAGGCTCAATTGTAAACATGTATTGGGAACGCTATAATGGAAATAAGGACAGGAGGTGTGAACAATGCGTATTGGTGAGCAGATAAAAAACTATCGAAAAACTGAGGGATTAACACAAGAACAGGTGGCAAATTATCTGGGTGTTTCTACTCCTGCGGTAAATAAATGGGAAAAGGGAAATACATATCCGGATATCTCATTACTTCCAGCTTTGGCACGATTATTGAAAATTGATATGAATGAATTGTTTTCGTTTCGTGAAGAATT
Source organism: Blautia sp. HCN-1074 (assembly GCF_037890165.1). Classification (NCBI taxonomy): domain Bacteria; kingdom Bacillati; phylum Bacillota; class Clostridia; order Lachnospirales; family Lachnospiraceae; genus Blautia; species Blautia sp. HCN-1074. Next base: position 24,823 of record NZ_JBBKBP010000014.1, on the reverse strand, counting down.
GACCGAAAAAGAGATTGGACAATTTGTGAATGAACTTTCGGAAGTTTCATTGGACAGCTTTACAAAGGCTTTCGAGATGGCATCTCGTAAAATACAGGAGTATCCTCATTGCGACTTATTAATTTATACGATCGCAACCGTTCTGAACGGATCTTTGACTTTGTCAGATCTTAATGACGAAGAACGAATGGAATATAATACAGCTATTATTGAGTGGCTGGAACGAACAGCAGATAGTCAGGTTGAAAGAGTGAGAAATTCAAGCGTTTTTATACTTGCAACAAAATATGTCCAAATGGAGAAATATGAAGAAGCAAATGTCCTTTTGAAAAAAATTCCTGATACTGTAATTGATGCAACGATTATGAAAACAAGTGTATTAGCACATCAGGAAGGAACAGATACTGCTGCATTATTCTTAGAAGGGAAATTGCTACAGGCAGTTATCAATATCCAAAGCTACTTGTATAAGTTAATAGAAATGGAAGAAGAGACAGGAAATCATGATAAAGCAGAGAAAATTGCTGAGATTACAGATCACATGATATCATTGTTTGGACTATGGAATTACGGCAACACAGTGCCATATCTGCTGATTGCTGGATATCGAAAAGATGTAGAAAAATGTATCCAGTTAATTAAGCGATTATTAAGTGAATCACAGAAGCCTTGGAATATGACACAATCCCCTTTGTATTACAGGTATGAAGATACTGCACAGGGAAAAGCTTTTTCGGGACTTGGAAAAAATTTTGTTCGTGAATTGTATTCGGAAATTGAAAATAAGAAAGAGTATGAATTCTTGAGAGGGAATAAGGAACTCGAATTAATTTTTGAGGAACACTTGAAATAGGTTGTAAAAATGTATGGAAATAGATATAGTTGAGAAAGAAGAAAATTTTTGACATTTCCACAGATGCGTGCTAATATGATTATAGAAAAAGAGTGCTACCGATAGACGGTTAGTCCGTTTTACTATTTAGAATATCATCAAAGATAACCGCTTAGTTTACCAGACCAGGGCGGTTATTTTTGTGGTTTATGATTATCTTTGCCTAATGTATATCCGATACTAAAGCAGGTTAAGCCGAAGCTCACTACTGCTATGAAGTCAATAATACTCATTGGCTTAGCCCTCCTTTCCAATGGATTCCTTTACAGGTTTCTATGTAATCAGAGGGTCACAGTCCCTCTGGAGAAGGACTAACCGCCTACCGTTATGGTAGCACCCATGTTTCGATTATAACAGTTAAAAATTACCGGTGCAATATAAAGTTGGTAGAGAAGTATCTAGTATCTACAGAAGAAAATCGGTTTGAGTATTCTCCGGTGCTAAAACGGTGCCAAGAAATCAGGCAAATCAAAATAGGTGGTGCAATTCAGCCGTTTTTCACTGTATTTTGGAGAGAAAACCATAAAAAATATGAGGTAAAACGGAATTAAAGTATCGCGAGGGTGGACGTACTGTAGGATCAGGACGTGTTGCTACAATCATCGAGTAATCGTTAATTAGTATAACATCCTAATTTAATATATATTGAGTACCGCAAGGTACATTGTGTCCAAACGTAAGATACCCCGGAACCGTAAGGTTTCCGGGGTTTTTCTGTACTCTAAGAAAAGAATTGTTCGTAAATTTATCAGATTAGAAACAGAGAAACATTTATCAGTAAGATGAAATACGGATAAATTTAAAATTGAAAAATAAGGCTTGCGGTGTCAAAACGGTGCCAAAAAGAAACTCCTGCGAATGTTTGCTATTCACAGGAGTAATTTTTTTACCAGCCTTTGATCTGTTTGATCTGTTCAGCACGTTCTGGATCACGATGATATTGTAGTTTCAGACGGATTGTTTCCACAATATCCAGCTTTTAAAAGATGACAAGGAGCAGGCAGTTAAAGATAAAGAGGAAGCTGAGAAGCGTGCGGAAAAAGCCGAGAAAGATCTGCATAGCCTGGAAGAACGCAGAGAACGGTTACAGCCGGTAATGGATAATGTCAGCAAAGAAATAAAGGAATATGGAACAGTGAAAACTCTACTTCCAGAAGCTGGTGCATTGGAACGTGCAACAACTTACCGGGATAAGAAAATAAAACCACTGTTTACTCAGGTGAAAAATAAAATTGCTGCGATGGCTGCACAGGTTAAAGAACTTGCCGAAGAAGTAGAAAAATGGAAACACAAATATCAGAAAACAAAGCAAGCATATAACCAAATACAAAGAGAGTTAGATGCAGTGCGTGAAGAAAAAGAGCAGTTATTTGATGAAAAACAACAATTGCAGGATGTTTCTGATAGATATGACCGGGTAGTGCGTGTTCTTGGAGAAAATGCTGTAGATGATGCGGTACAACAGGATATACAGGAGCAGAAGGCATTAGAAGAAAAGCGACAAATGGAGCAAATGCCAACAGGAAGTATTCACGAAAGACTTGCCTGGGGAGCTGACGGCACATCTGAACCGAGTCGATCAGGAGACCAGAGAGCAGGTGGAAACCTTGGTAAAGCAGATTGAGGAAAAACAAGGTGTGACGGAACAACTGAAAATGCAGGATCTGATGAAATGGGTTGGATTGATAAATAATATAAAGGCATGTGCGGAGGAAATTGTGTTGAAAGAGAGCGTGGATATGTGAGCAGAAAGGGCAGTCGGAAGGCTGCTCTTTGGCAATCTAAGAATAGAGCTTTGGGATAGAATATGATAAAATGTAAGAGATAAATCGGAAGTTGTAGTAAAGGAGGTTTACAATGGGGTTTTGGATTTTTATGTTGATTATGGATTTGCTTCTTCCATTTACGATGATTGGTTTTGGAAGATATTTTATGAAAAAGGCTCCAAAGGAAATAAATTCAGTATTTGGATATCGGACTTCGATGTCTATGAAGAACAAAGACACATGGGAATTTGCTCATAAATATTGTGGTAAAGTTTGGTATGTCTGTGGAATGGTTATGTTGCCGATAACAGTAATATTCATGCTTTTAGTAATTGGAAAAAATGAAGATTGTGTTGGGAGTATAGGAGGAATTATCTGTGGTGTTCAACTTATTCCTTTAATTGGATCTATTCTCCCAACAGAAATAGCATTAAAAAAGAATTTTGATAAGAATGGAACAAGACGATAAATTTCAGTTTGTAGAATTAAGACAATCGGAAGTTGAAGGTGCGATTGATGAAAATTATTGAAGTTAAAGAGAATAAAAAACAATATCTTGATTTGCTCCTATTAGCAGATGAGCAGGAAGATATGGTTGACCGTTATCTTGATAGCGGCAAGATGTATGTACTTGATGATAATGGGGTCAAGTGCGAGTGTGTCATAACGGATGAAAAAAATGACATACTCGAAATCAAGAACATTGCGACAGTTCCAGAATATCAAGGGAAAGGTTATGCAAGAGCCTTAATTGAGTTTATTGTTAATAATTACAGAGAACAATACGCCATTCTGCAAGTCGGAACAGGCGATAGCCCACTGACAATACCATTTTATGAAAAGTGTGGTTTTGTCCGTTCACATATTATATCAAATTTCTTTACAGATAATTACGATCACCCAATCTACGAGAGCGGAGTACAGTTAGTAGATATGGTGTATTTGCAAAGACCTTTATAATTAACTTCCAGTTGTTGAACTGAATTCGAAAAGCATTAGGGTGCAGAAGAGATAGAATCCTTTGCGTAAAAGTCTAACGAACATATTTAATGAAACATCGGAACCATCTTCTTTTTGTTGTCTACCTATAATAACGATTGGAGTAATCGATTATAGACACTGCAATCAAAAAAATCTGAAAATATATTTATCAACATTACATAAAAGTGTGTAGATGCACATAAAATGGGAATATATATTGAAATTCAGGTCGTTCTGTGATAGAATTTCATTACTAAAAAGTGTGCAGATGCACGGAAATGGGGAGTGTAACGATGGAGATTAAAAGAGACGCTTACCTACAGCAGCTGATCGAGCGAAAAGATAATGGAATGATAAAGGTGATTACCGGCATTCGTAGATGTGGCAAATCCTTTTTGCTGTTTACCATCTTTAAGAGATACCTACTGGAGAACGGCGTTGATGTTGATCATATTATTGAAATTGCATTGGATGGTATTGAGAACGAGGAATTAAGAGCTCCCAAGGTATGCTTCAAGTACATCAAGGATGCCATGAAAGACGACGGGAAGTATTATCTCCTTTTGGATGAAGTGCAGTTCATGCCACGATTTGAGGAAGTGCTGAACAGCCTGCTCCGCATGAGCAATATTGATGTGTATGTCACCGGAAGTAATTCCAAGTTCCTGTCCAGCGACATTGTGACCGAATTCCGTGGCAGAGGTGATGAGATTAGAATCTACCCTCTCTCCTTTGCAGAGTTTTATTCTGTCTATGACGGCGATTATGATGATGCCTGGGATGACTACATGATCTACGGAGGATTGCCGCAGATCGTAAGTTTCCAGAGCGAACGACAGAAAGCGGACTATCTGAAGAACATCTTTGCAAATGTCTATCTGAAGGATGTTATTGAAAGAAATAAGATTCAGAACGTGGATGAGATTGGGATTCTGGTTGATGTGCTTGCATCTGCAATCGGCGCACCGACCAACCCTTCAAAGATTGCCAATACCTTTGCCAGTGAGCGCCAGATGACTTATGCTAATAAAACCATCTCCAAGCATATCGACCATTTGACAGATGCCTTTTTGATTTCCAAGGCAAGCCGATACGATATTAAGGGCAGAAAGTATATCGGTGCAAATCTGAAATACTACTTTACTGATCTGGGACTGAGAAATGCACGTCTGAATTTCAGACAGCAGGAGCCTACTCATATCATGGAGAACATTGTTTATAACGAGCTGCTGATCCGTGGCTACAATGTTGATGTGGGTGTCGTGGATATCTTCGATAAGGATAAAGAGGGCAAACGTGTTCGTAAGCAGTTGGAAGTTGACTTTGTGGTGAATCAAGGAAACCAGAGATACTATATCCAGGTTGCATATGACATGACTTCGGAAGAAAAACAGACGCAGGAGTTCAATTCTCTGCGTAATATCCCGGACTCTTTCAAGAAGATCGTCATTGTAAACGGCAGCAAAAAGCCTTGGAGAAATGATGAAGGTTTTGTCATCATGGGAATGAAATATTTCTTGCTGAATGCGAATAGTCTGGAATTTTAAGTCGATTTGAGTTGTTGCTGTGGTGTTGTTCTATTTCAAAAAAGAGTGAAATGATATAAATAAGGCCACGGCTGATTTCATGTTGGAACAGCCGTGGCTCAGTTTATTTTTTTATCCGTACAAACGAGACTGTTCCGCAGATTATGTAGAACAGACGTTTGGAAGAACTGGTAAGTCAGAAAGCAGAGCCACGTAATCGGTCTGAACAGGAAATTGCAGGTTATCGTGAAGTACTTTCCACAATTCACGAAGGCTATGAACATATCAATCCAAGACCGAACATTATTTTGCAGTTATATCGAGATCTGTACTCCTATTCACAGGGGTCTGCAGGCGGAAGTTATAAGAACTCCGATAATGTAATTGCAGAAACAGATGCCGAAGGCCATCAGAAGGCACGTTTTATTCTAGTTCCCGCATTGCAGACTGCTGAAGCGATGGAAGAACTTTGCACTCGCTTCCTTGAAGCATGGGAAGCTGACCGCATTGATAAACTGGTTTTGATTCCCATGTTCATTCTGGACTTTCTGTGCATCCATCCTTTCAATGACGGAAATGGTAGGATGAGCCGTTTGCTCACTTTACTGCTTTTTTATAAGGCGGGATACATCGTTGGAAAATATGTCAGTATGGAAATGCTGATTGAAAAGACAAAAGAAACATATTATGAAGCCCTTCAAGCAAGTTCTACTGGCTGGCATGAGGGCGAAAACAGCTATGAGCCTTTTGTTAAATATTATCTGGGTATCATGCTGAAAGCATACAATGAATTCGAAAGCCGTGTAGAGCATTTGAAGCATCGGAGTCTTTCTAAGCCTGATAGAACTAAAGCGGTTATTGATAACATGGTTGGTAAAATTACAAAGAAAGAAATCATGGAGCTTTGTCCTGATATAAGCAAAATTACCGTGGAAAGGACTTTGACGAATCTGGTTAAGAGTGGGTATATCGCAAAAGTTGGTGCAGGTCCATCTACTGGTTATGTCCGTGTTTAAAAATATGAAAGCAGCTTATAAATTTGCCAGTCAAAAACGCATGGACAAACCGTCTCGTATGCGGGAAATTAATTGTAGACAAGAAAATATCTTGTACTTACGATAGGAAAGTTTAATTGAATACTGTTTACCATGATCGAACGTACGAAGCATGGTGGTCATGTAACAGATGTCGATGGTAATATCAAGGCATTCCCCGATTATTAGCTGGAACAAACAATCAGCTAACTTTCAGAGCTTTACAGAGCTTGACAGAGAGTGACAATAGGTTGGAGCTTTCCTAAGACCTATTGTAGGTTCGATTCCTATAGGAGATGCTACATTTTAGCGGTAATGAAGACAAAATCATTGCCGCTTTTTTCATGCAATTTTATCAATTTCGATGGCAAATTTGTCAGCGAAAAGTGAGTGAAAAATGGATTTTGTCAGCGAAAATGAAATCTTGTCATCAGGATTTATTTTTCAGATTGTCACCCGGAGAGATAAGACACAATGTAGTATAAGATTTGGGGTGTAAATCAGAGTAAAAATAACACAATTTTCTTGCCTGGTATAAGGCCTGTCGGAAGAGTCCGTTCAGACTAGATAATAACAATCTATTCTGGACGAGCTTTTTTGCGTGAGCAATGGGTCAAGGTCCAAGCTTGCTTGAGACTTTGACGAATGCCGCGACAATGAGCGAGTAACGCGAGTGCGTTCAGGGAAAGGAAGTTGCCTATGGCAGAAAAAACAGAATTATTAGAAGAAGATGAAAAAGTAGTTGAGATTGAGTTGGAAAGATTGAGAGGATTTGAAAATCATCCGTTCAAGGTCAGAGCCATGCAACTCTGATGGATATATTCCTCAGAGTTGCATGGCTCTGAATAGTTACCAAAAAACAGCTGATAAAAAAGAAAAGCAAAATATAACCTGTCTGGAACAGATGAAGATTGATGCGCTTATTTTTGCAACATTTTCGAATCAGGAGTATCCGGAAATTAATAAGATGATCAGCGATGGCAAACCGGTAATACAGTTTTTTATGCAGACACATCCGGGAGCAGATGCGATTTTATTTGACGATGAATTAGGTACCTATCAGGCAGTAAAGTATCTTATTCAAAATGGACATAAAGATATCCTGATGTTATACAAATACAGAATAGGATTTCCACAGAGAAGCAATGGATATAGAAAGGCCTTTGAAGAAGCAGGATTAGAAGTGGATGATCGTTATTTATATGATATTCCATATAATGACAGCATCCGTGGAGTAATTCAGAATAAGATTCAGGAATTAAAGCCATCTGCAATTCTTGCGGTAAATGAAACAATTGCAACCTCTACAGTATGCGCTTTAAAGGAAATGAAGTTTATGGTTCCGCAGGACATCAGTCTGATTATATATGATGATCTTCCGTGGGCAGCAGCCTCTAAGTTTACAACGATAGGTCATGCTTTCGATTCGGCAGGATCACTATGCAAAAATATATTAATGGAAATAACAGGTCTTGAGAAGAAACATACTCCAGTCCGGCTTGTGATTGATCCGATGCTTATAGTGAGGGATTCTGTAAGAATTTTAACTAAATAAAATGTAACTACATGAGCAAAGGGAACTGCGCAGCAGTGAGTTTGCGAATGGAGTTCTGAATAGTTACAAAAAATGTGAATTAAGACATTACTCCGGAGGTATGTTTTAATTGCAAAAGAATTATGTACTTTCCAGACAGAGACAGGTATTAGTGAAGGATATGGCATGATTTTGGAGCAAATAGAATTTTAATCATGAAACAAATGGGAGGGAAAATAATGGTAAAACGTATAATGGGTTTAATCCTGACAGGAACAATGATAATGTCATTACTGGCATGTGGTAAAGCGAATACTGATACTTCGAAGACAACGCAGAGCGACAGCAATAGTAGTATTAGCAGCAGTAGTAGTGAGGGCGATGAGATTACCTTTACGTTTGCAGAGCATGTTGCGGATATTGAAAATCAGGCACCGCAGGTATATGCAGTAGTACAGGAATTTATGAAACAGAATCCTGATATTAAAATCGAAATGACGGGGGCTGCACAGGATGAGCATACCCAGAAAATCAAGCTGGCATCTCAGTCTGACAGCTTGCCGGATCTTTTTTATTCATTAAAGGGCGATGCTGATGCATTGGCTGAGGCGGGAATGCTGGCAGATCTTTCAGAGGATATTCTTAATGATCAGGAATTCGTGGACGGATTTCTGCCCGGTATGCTTTCAGTAATGGAAAAGGATGGAGCTATTTATGGATTGCCTGCAGAGATTTTCTGTAATGGGATCTGGTACAATAAAGCATTGTTTGATCAGTGTGGTCTGGAAATTCCTGTAACCTATGAAGACTTCATGAACTGTGTTAAGGTTTTCAACGAAAATGGAATTGTTCCAATGGCAAGAGGAACAAAGGATGTATGGAGCAGCTGGTCCCTTATGACAATGCATTGCAGGTATGGTTTCTTTGACCATATTGATGGAATCCTTAGTGGAACAGATAAGTGGCTGAATGATGACTATTTACGGTTTTATGAAAAACTGCAGGATATGGCAGAGCAGGGAACATTCCCGGATAATGCTTCTTCAATAGGATACTGGGAAGCTACAGAAATGTTTCTTGGTGGACAGGCAGCAATGTTTGACAGCGGTGCGTGGGATACAAAGAAATTTGATGAAAGTGACCTTAAGGATAGCATTGGTTTCTGGTGGGGACCGACATTTGAAGATGGAGTTGGAAATCAGGAAATTTCCATGAAAGCACCGTCTCACCCATATTGTGTATCAGCCAAGACCCAAAAAGAAGATCCGGAAAAATATCAGGCTATTATTAAATTTTTAAAATTCTATTATGGTCCTGAGGGGACGGAAATTATTGCAGCACAAAATCAGAGTGTGCCGGTTACCCGTTATGAAGGAGAAATTGATGCTGATAAGTACCCGGTGTTTGCAAGAGTGATTGAACGGATGAATGATGATTGGGAAAGTCCGGATACTTGTCCTAATATGAAATTGCTCGGACAATTTGAAACTACATATTTTGAGAGTATGGTTGGTGTTATCAATGGTATTTATACGCCGGAAGAAGCTCTTCAATTTTTAGATGATCAGACGGAAGCGCAGGGTATTATAAATAAGTAATTAACATAAATGCTCTGTCAGAGTCTAAGCATTTTGACAGAGCATTTTTAGTGAGGTGAGAAATTTATGCATTGGTTAAGTAAAAAAAACACAAAAATTATCATGATTATGCCGGCAGTAATTTTGTTCACTGTTTTTTATCTGGCACCTATTTTTATCAGTGTCTATTATAGCTTTACCGATTTCTCCGGAATTGGAGCGGCAAAATTTATCGGTTTTAAAAATTATCAGGTATTGCTGAATGATAAATTCTTTTTTATTGCTTTGAAAAATACTATTATTATTTTGATTGGTATAACAATTACCATTCTGCCATTGTCATTTATTGTGGCATTACTTCTGGAAAAACCATTTCGGGGAAGTGGAGTTGTGCAGTCTATGATCTTTGCACCAAATGTAATTGCACCAATATTAGTCGGTCTGATCTGGTTGTTTATTCTGGATCCGAAAATGGGGATGATTAATGCAATATTGAGGAGTATCGGACTGAGTGATTATCAACAGCAGTGGATTGGAGGTAAAACCCTGACACCCTATTCGGTTGCCTTTGTATATTTATGGCAGGTGCTTGGTTTTTATACAACTATTAATATGGCTGGCCTGAGAAGTATTCCGGCAGATATTTATGAAGCGGCGGAAATTGATGGTGCGAATTATTTTCAAAGGATACGAAAAATAACCATACCTATGATGAAAAATACAATAGTGATTAACACAATACTGATCATCACAGGTGGATTCAAAATCTTTGAGACCGTAAAGCAGCTTACCAATGGTGGACCGAACCATATGTCAGATGTGTTGGTTACCTATATGTATGATACTACCTTTACTTCATCACGTTACGGATATGGTATGGCGGTTGCTACGGTATCATTTGTCCTGTGTCTGATTTTCTCGATTATTTATCTGGCTAATGTCGGGAAATCATTAGAGCAAAAGGAGGAATAAATTTGAATATGAAAGCTAATTGGAAAACGATTCTGTCCAGATGCGTACTATTCGTTATTACAGCGGTAACTGCTATTCCGCTTTTATGGTTGGTTGTCTTGTCCTTTAAATCAGATACCGATATTTTGAATAATCCATTTTCTCTGCCGGAACATATTGATCTGGCCAATTACAGGAGAGCTCTTGATACATTGCCATTATTTAAAATGTTCGGCAATACACTTATTGTTGCAGTATTTGCATTACTGATCAGTCTGGTCTGCACCTTTATGATATCCTATGCAATCACAAGACTGCATTTTGATCATGCGAAAATACCAAATGGCTTGTATTTATTGTTTGTGTCAGGACTTACGATACCGCCATATATTGTTATTTTTCCTATCTATCGGATTATTGTGACAATGGGGCTGCTGGGAAGCAGGGTGTCCCTGATTTTTCCATTGGCAGCAACAACGATGGCATTGGGAGTTCTTTTAATGGTAGGATTTCTGAGAGAATTTCCGACCGAAATAGAAGAAGCGGCCATTATTGATGGATGTAATATTTATCAAATGTGTACACAGGTTGTATTGCCGATTATTAAGCCGGTTCTGGCAACCGTAATTATTTTTAATGTACTTTATTTCTGGAATGAATACCCAATATCATCCGTACTGGTGAATGATACAAATATGATGACGATTTCACTGGGAGCGTCAATGTTCCGGGGTAGATACAGTATGGATTACAGTGGAATGATTGCAGCTACGGTCATTATCATTATTCCACAGTTGTTTTTTTATGTTTTCTTTCAGAAATATATTGTTGAAGGTATGACAGCAGGTGCAGTCAAGGGCTAATTATTAATAGAAGGAGAATATCAGATTTATGAAAAAAATATATTCAGATGACGAATTGTTTTGCAATAATGAACAAAAGGCATATTCCGGTGATGCCGGATGTGTGGATTTTCTGTTAGGGGGGATCGGAACCGGAAATGTTTCCCTTGGGGCCAGAGGAAATCTTACAACCTGGCAGATTTTTAATCAGCCGGGACAGCTGAATCGTATGCCATACACTTTTTTCTCTATATGGATGAAACAGGATGGAGGAGAAGCCGTTTCCAGAGTGCTGGAAAGTAAGCTTAATCCACCGTTTAACAGATCACAAGGCTTTTTCCGAAATGAGGTTGCAGGTCTGCCACGTTTTGACAGTTCTGTAATGACCACAAAATATCCCTTTGTTAATATTGAATTTCGGGATGAGGAAATACCTGTTCAGATCAGTCTGGAAGCGTATACACCATTCATTCCGCTTAACGCGAAAGATTCAGGAATACCGGGGGCTTATCTGAATTATAAGGTGAAAAATACTACGAAAGAGAACATAGAAATTTCCATTGCCGGTTCTATGAATAATGCAGTAGGATTTGAAGGATATAATAATTTTTCTTTTATGAAGCATGCTGGTGATAGAGAAAATGAATATCGCAGTGATGATGTTATCCGCGGAATTATGTATACGGGAAAGAATTTTTCAGATAAACATATTACATGGGGAAACATGGCATTATCCACAACAGAGAAAGAAGAATATATTACTAAAAAACCTCTCTGGTATCAGGGACAGTGGACAGATGGTGGAGAAGATTTCTGGCAGGACTTTTCTACAGATGGAAGACTCAACAATGAAAGCATCTATGATCAGGTTGGAAGTAACTGGGCGGAAAAGTCTGATTTCAGTTTTCTGCATTTTACAGATAAAATCGGCTCCTTGTGTATCACCCAGACATTAAAGCCGGGAGAGGAAAAAGTTTTTCCTTTTATTCTCAGCTGGTACTTCCCTAACAGACCCAAGATGTGGATTGAGTTAGACAAAGACAAACAGGATATCGTTGACGGAAATTATGATGTTACGAAAAACTACTATGCAACCCTCTTCGAGGATGCCTGGAATGTGGCTTCTTATTTAGCCGGTAATGCGGACAGATTGTATGATGAGAGTGCTAAGTTTGCACATGCGTTTTTTGACACAACCCTTCCTGGCTATATACTTGAAGCAGCAGCAGATAATATTACGGTAATGCGGAGTCCTACATGCTTTAGAATAGAAAACGGTGATTTTCTTGGATGGGAAGGTGTAGATGATGCACTTGGATGCGGTCCCGGAAATTGTACACATGTCTGGAATTATGCACAGAGTGTAGCTGTTTTGTTCCCGGAACTGGAGCAGTCAATGCGAAGGATAGAGTTTGTTGATGAAATACGGGATGATGGATACATGCCATTCAGAGCTTATACGCCATTTGATTTACCACAATGGGAAATGACACCGGCTGCAGATGGACAGCTCGGCTGTATTATCCGGTTATACAGAGAATGGGTTATCAGTGGGAATGACTCTTTGATAAAGGAATGTTGGAATGGGGTCAAAAAGACTCTGGATTATACTTTGAAGGTATGGGATTGTGATGAGGATGGAGTACTGGAGCAGCCACAGCATGTTACCTATGATACAGAGTTGTATGGAATCTCCAGTATGGCAACCAGTATCTACATTGCTGCATTAACAGCGGCAGCTGAAATGGCAGAATTTATGGAGTATGATGACCTGGCAGACCGGTATCGTAAATTGGCAGCGGACGGTGCAGATAAACTGGACAAGGTAAGCTGGAATGGAGAATTTTATGAGCAGGTATTAGATAATGTGAATGCCTATCGTTATCAGTATGGAAAGGGATGTCTGTCAGATCAGCTTTTGGGACAGTATATGGCATTCAATGCACAGCTGGGTTATATCTTACCTGAAGAACATGTAAAGAAGGCGGTACAGTCTGTTTTTGAGTATAATTTTGTTGAAAAAGCAAAGAAGAATGTACATGCAGAAAGAGCATATATTTTAAATGATGAAAAGGGGCTTACCCCATGTACCTGGCCAAATGGTGGTAAACCGATTTTCCCGTTTGTATATTATGGAGAAGTCTGGACGGGGATAGAATATGAAGTTGCAGCTTTGTTAGTCCGTACTGATCAGGTGAATGAAGCATTAACCATTGTTAAAGCGCTCAGAGACCGTCAGGATGGTTTTAAGAGGAATCCTTTTAGTGAAAATGAATCCGGTTATTACTATACAAGAGCAATGGCATCTTGGGCGGTATACGAGGCTTTACTCGGATATCACTATGACATGCGTAAGCAGGAACAGTCTTTTGAACCGAAGCTGAATGAAGATCATTTTGATGGTTTCTGGTGCAATGGAAGACAATGGGGAGTTGTTCACCAGAGGAAGGATAATGACGGAACCCTGTATCAGACCACAGAGGTATTATATGATGCGGTTAAAATGTAAAGATCAGTGTTTTCTGATTATGGAGGGAGCATAATGGACCATAACGAGCATTGGTGGCAAAAGAGCGTGGTATATCAGATATATCCACGTAGCTTTATGGATAGTAATGGCGATGGAATAGGTGATTTACAAGGGATCATCAGTAAATTGGATTATTTACGGAATCTGGGGGTAGATGTGATCTGGCTGTCTCCCTTTTATGCATCGCCTAATGCGGATAATGGATATGATATTAGTGATTATCAGAAGATTATGGAGGAGTTTGGAACTATGGAGGACTTTGATGAGCTTTTAAAAGAAGCTCATCAGAGAAATCTGAAGATTATTATTGATATGGTAGTGAATCATTCCTCGGATGAACATGAGTGGTTTAAAAAGAGCAAAGCAGGGATAGAACCCTATCGTAATTATTATATATGGCGAAAGGGCGTTGATGGGAAAGAACCCAACAACTGGCGTTCTAATTTCAGTGGAAGCGCATGGACCTACTCTGAAGAACGGCAGGAATATTATCTGCATCTTTTTCATAAAAAACAGCCGGAATTAAATTGGCAGTGTGCGGAATTGAGAAATGAGATTTATCGTATGATGAATTGGTGGCTGGATAAGGGAGTGGATGGATTCCGTCTGGATGTTATTAATTATATAGGTAAGAATCCGGAATTTCCCGATGGAGTCATTGGAAAAGATGGTTTGGGCGATTTTGTACCGTATGCAGTGAACCTTCCCATCTCTCATGATTATATAAAAGAGATGAACAGTCAGGTATGGCATAACAGAGAGGGAATTCTTACGGTAGGTGAGACGCCGTTTGCCAGTACGGATGATGCCGTTCAATATTCCTGCTTGGACAATACGGAGCTGAATATGGTTTTTCAGTTTGAACATATGGATCTGGATAATGCGGAGGATGGCTCCAAATGGTCTGACAGACGTATTCCGTTATTGGAATTAAAGAGAAGCTTCAGCAACTGGCAAAGAAAATTATACGGAAAAGCATGGAACAGCCTGTACTGGTGCAATCATGACCAGCCACGTGTTGTATCTAGACTGGGTAATGATACGGATACATGGTGGAACAAATCAGCCAAAATGCTGGCTACATGCCTGCATTTTATGCAGGGAACTCCCTATGTTTATCAGGGAGAAGAGCTTGGAATGACCAATTATCCATTTTCGGATATCAGAGATTTCCGTGATGTCGAAAGTATTAATGCTTACCATGAGTATACAGAAACCTTACACGTAGACAGCGATAAAATGATAAGTTATCTGAGAAATAAAAGCAGGGATAACGCCCGTACACCGATGCAATGGGATGAAACCGATGAGGCAGGATTTACTACAGGCGTCCCGTGGATGCCGGTAAATCCTAATTACAAAGTGATAAATGCCGCTGCTCAGATTGGTGATGAGGATTCCGTTTATAATTACTATCGCAAACTGATCTCCCTGAGAAAAGAACATCCGATTATCGTAAATGGTGATTTTGAACTTGTGGGAGAGGATGATGCTGATGTCTTCGTATACCTGCGTCATTGGAAGAATCAGATATTATGGGTGGCATGCAATTTTACAGACCGGATGCAGAAAATCGTAAATCCGTCGTCCAATCATGCAGAATACCGGGAGTGGCATGTAATCTGTGATAATTATAGTCCGTCAGGAGATGCTTTCGAAAAAGACCAAATAGAACTGCAGCCATATGAGGCAGTAGCAGTTCTTGGCAATCCATGATACAGCGTAGAGTGGAAAGTGAAATTATCTGAAATGTAATGAGAGACAAGAGTAATCGGACAAATCCGGTTGCTCTTTTTATTTTGTATAAGCTATAATGTAACTATTCAGACCTCATTCGTAAAACCGCTGCTAACGCAGCTCAAGTTTTACTCATTGAGGTTACTTCGCCGTATAAAATTGCTGTTCTGTATGAATGCAAGCATTCACAGAAAGGTAAGTAGGTAACCATCCGTATATTGACATTTTATAAAAGCCATGGAGCATATTAACAGTATGTATGAAGAGGCGATGAAAAGAGAAAGAGCATATGAAAATTCCCAAAGAAAAAACAGTACGAGCAACAGCTATTCCAGTAAATCCTAAAGAAGTTATTCTTCCGGCAAGAAGAGTACTCCATCGCGTTCATACAATGTTTATAATTATGATGACTCGGATGATTTCGTTGATGACTGGGCAGAGGAATTTGGTGGAGGAAATTATGATGGCGGATATGATAATGCGTATGATTATTGGGAGGAGAACTACGGGAAATAATAATGTAAGGAAATTGTGGAGGTAAATTTATTGAAGGAAAGTACATATCAAACTCCTTGTGGAACGATTCATTATTGGTCAAGTATTCTGAGGTTGGATACAACGACGCTTGTATTTCTTCCGGGGCTGACTGCTGACCATAGACTGTTTGATAAACAGGTTGAGTACTTCGATGGAAAATATAATATTATTGTATGGGATGCACCGGCTCATGCCTCATCCTGGCCGTTTCGGTTTGAATTTGATCTGTTTGATAAGGCAAAATGGCTGAATGGGATTCTTGAAAAAGAAGAAATCATAAAACCAATTATAATCGGTCAATCAATGGGAGGATATGTGGGACAGGCTTATGCACAATTGTATCCTGATCGGCTGGCAGGTTTTATTTCCATTGATTCGGCACCGCTACAGAGGAACTATGTGACAGCAGTGGAGATCTGGCTTCTGAAAAGAATGGAACCAGTATATGCACATTACCCATGGAAGTTGCTTTTGAAATCCGGAACTGAGGGAGTTGCAACTTCTGATTATGGCAGAAACCTGATGAAGGAAATGATGCTGGTCTATGATGGTAATCAACATCGTTATGCCCAAATTGCCGGGCATGGATTTCGTATTCTGGCAGAGGCAATGGAAAAGGATCTGCCATATGAAATCAAATGTCCTTCCCTGTTGATATGTGGTACAAAGGATCATGCCGGTTCATGCATAAGGTATAACAGAGAATGGCATCGAAAAACGAAAATTCCTTTAAAGTGGATTGAAGGGGCAGGTCATAATTCTAATACAGATAAACCGGAGATGATAAATAGTTTGATAGAAGAATTCCTTTCAAACATATAAACACTATTGAAAACAATTGGTCAACCGTTATAAAAGGACAATAAACAAATCGGAATTTATCAGAAAATGAGGAATAGTTGAAATGGAGGCGCTATAATAACATGAAGATTGAAGGGAACCAGAAAGAACTGGATGCAATGGTAGAATTTCATAAGGGAAACCGTGTCGAGGGGCTGAGACTGCAAGAAGAATTTGCAGCGGAATTTCGTAAGGAGTATAAAGACAAAGATCACTGTCCTTGCCTGAAAGCCTGTCGTTATCACGGAAACTGTAAGGAATGTGTAGCAATCCACAGAGCGCATCAGGAACATGTTCCTAATTGTATGCGACCATTGATTAATAAAAAATTGAAATTGATGTCAGAATTAACAGAGCATACCTTGGCAAATGAAATAGAAGCTCCACATGAGATTTTAAGAAAATAGGCAAGTCAAATTCCAGTTTGTATAATTGAAAAAATGAAAAACGCATAGACAACTGTGTCTATTAGTGAAAATACGACATTTCTCGCTTTGTGTCGTGTTATTTGCAGATAACAGATTCTATATTTGATGATGAAAGGAGGAGTTGAGGTGGACCAAGTAAAAATCGGGAATTTTTTAAAAAAACTTCGCAAAGAAAAAGGCATTACACAGGAGCAGTTGGCAGAAATATTAAATGTCTCTGGAAGGACCGTATCCAGATGGGAAACCGGAAACAATATGCCGGATATCGGTATTCTTGTGGATATTGCAGATTATTATGATATCAGCATTCCTGAGATTATCAGTGGAGAAAGGAAAAGCGAGATGATGAACGAAGAAGAAAGAAAAATTGCTAAAACAATGTCAGATTATGCAACTACAGAGAAAGAGAAGATTTTTAAGGAAATGAAGCTCCAAAGTGTCATGGGAGTTTGTGCATTGGTTCTATACTGGATTCTGCATGAAACAGGTGCATATATGTATAATGATGTGTTAGGAAAGCTTGCCGGCTATTGTGAGACCTTGGTATTTGTGTCAGTCATAATGATGGCAGCATTTACGACAGGATCTTTAAGCAAGGTGCGGAGCAAGAGTAGGAAAGTTTTTGTGTTCGAAAATTTCCCAAAACCTATGCAATTAGTTGTAACAGCAGTTGTTGCTTTTGGTGGAGCTGCTGTGATCAAGCTGGTACTGGTGTATTTTTTCGGCTTATAAGTATTTTCAAATTCGTATTACATACTATGGAAAAAGAACTTTTTGACATTTTCACAGATGCGTGATAATATGATTATAGAAAAAGAGTGCTACCGATAGACGGTTAGTCCGTTTTACTATTTAGAATATCATCAAAGATAACCGCTTAGTTTACCAGACCAGGGCGGTTATTTTTGTGGTTTATGATTATCTTTGCCTAATGTATATCCGATACTAAAGCAGGTTAAGCCGAAGCTCACTACTGCTATGAAGTCAATAATACTCATTGGCTTAGCCCTCCTTTCCAATGGATTCCTTTACAGGTTTCTATGTAATCAGAGGGTCACAGTCCCTCTGGAGAAGGACTAACCGCCTACCGTTATGGTAGCACCCATGTTTCGATTATAACAGTTAAAAATTACCGGTGCAATATAAAGTTGGTAGAGAAGTATCTAGTATCTACAGAAGAAAATCGGTTTGAGTATTCTCCGGTGCTAAAACGGTGCCAAGAAATCAGGCAAATCAAAATAGGTGGTGCAATTCAGCCGTTTTTCACTGTATTTTGGAGAGAAAACCATAAAAAATATGAGGTAAAACGGAATTAAAGTATCGTGAAGGTGGACGTACTGTTGGATCAGGACGTGTTGCTACAGTTATCGAATAATTTTAGCATAACATCTTAATTATATAAATAGAGTACCGTAAGGTACATTGTGTCCAAACGTAAGATACCCCGGAACCGTAAGGTTTCCGGGGTTTTTCTGTTGCCTGGAAACATAAAAATTATGAAAAATAATTCTATATTAAAATATGGATATTTGATGAAATCTTTGCTGTTGAATGAAGAAGAACCGATATATGGAAAATATGGAATGTTGCGAAAACAGTTCCTGAAGGAACACAGATCAGCAAAATATCAATACTTGCTATTGACAGGAAAGCTGACGGAACACCTGAATCAGATTGATCAGGAAGCCAGAAAGCAGGTGGAAATAGGCGGTCGAAAAGGATTGCTTTTTTCTGTTTTGTGTGTATTGGAATAGTATTTTAAAATGAACTATGGTAGAATAAAGTAAAGACAAATCGAGAACTTTTGGATAAAATTTTGAAAATTATCGAGGAAGTTACTATGAAAAAATATAGATATTGTGGCAAAGAATTAGATAGTAATTTGGAATTTTGTAGCAGTGAGTGCGAAAACAGCTATAGAAAGATAATTGAAAAAGATAGACATAAAATTAAGTATTTCATTTCGGGCATTATTTTAGGGTTTTTAGCTATGTTTTATGGTGTTGTGTCAAGCCGCAACTGCATGATTGGAAGTGGAATTATAGTAATGGGGGTCACTGTTGTTTTGCTTCCATTTACTACTTCAGAAACAACTGCTTTATTTGGAAATAAAAAGGCGAGATTTATTGGAAGAATACTAGGCATGATACTTATAGCGGTTGGAATATGGGTAGGGTTTATTTGATGACAACTTTAGTCTTTAGAGCAAATTAATCAGAAGTTGAGAGGAGATCTCTGTAATGTTTATATTTTTATCTGCGTGTTCACTTTTAGTACCGTTATCTATGATTATATTGGGATATACGTGGAAAGATAAGCCTCCTAAAGATCGGCAGGGGAGTTCGGGATATCGAACTACTATGTCAAGGATGAATGATGAAACATGGAGATATGCACACAGGTGTTGGGGCTGGATAAACTTTGTTTTAGGAATCATCCTGGTGATACTATCGATTTTTATTTTGATTTTAACGAAAGATGATACAAACTTTGAAATGATTTCTGTTTATTTGGTGTTTTTACAATTAGGAATTATGGTGCTTACAATTATTCCGACAGAATTTTTGTTGCATAAACATTTTACAAAGCAAGGAATGAAAAAATAGCTAATTTCCAATTGGCGGAAATGAAAATCGGAAGTTGGAGGATTGAATTATGTGGAATGAATTAGGTATAAGCGGTGGAACCGCAATTGTTATTTTGATTGCACTGTATTTCGTTATCAAATGGGCAGTGAAGAATGGCATCAAAGAAGCCTACAGTGCTATCACTGGAAAGAAAACTGATGAAGATATCCAAAACGAAAAAGAGTTGAAAGAACTTGGATTGGATTCAGAAGATCAATAACTTCAAGTTTGTGGAATCGACTGAAAGGAAGCATTATATGTTCTATATTGTTTTTAACTTTGCAATGGCAGTGATTATGCTTTTATTTGGAATATGGTTTTATAGGTCAAAAGGACAAGCAGCCAAATTCTTGTCTGGTTATAATATGAAATCAGCAGAAGAACGAAAAAAATATGATGAAAATGCTATGTGTAAGGCATATGGGAAGAGAATGATGTTTATGTCAATTCCTTTTATTGCTGGAATGATTATAGATATTTGGCATATAGGAATCGGTTGTTTAATTGCATGGGTGATATGGTTTGTTATGTTTATTCTACTACTTATGGATAGACATAAAAGAGAAGGTTAATTTATAGAGGAATAGAATGCTTTTGGGGTGAAAATACCGTTTATTTGTTTTAGACATACGATGTCCGGTTGAAAATTAGCGGATTCTCGTTTTATGTCGTGGTAATTTTGTCACATATTGGTAAGCTGTAAGTGGAAGAGAGGTAGAGACATGGATACAAAAAAGATTGGAGCTTTTTTAAAGCAATGTCGTAAAGAAAAGAATCTTACACAAGAGCAGCTTGCTGAAAAGTTTGGAGTATCTGCAAGAACAGTTTCCAGATGGGAAACAGGAATAAATATGCCAGATCTCAGTATACTTGTTCAACTTGCTGAGTATTACGATGTTGAGATGAGAGAGCTCCTGGATGGAGAAAGGAGCCAGACTATGAATAAAGAGATGAAAGAAACATTGGACAAAGTTGCGGTGTATGAAGAATGGGTGAAACAAAAAGCATTAAAGGCTGGAAATCTTGCATTTGCATCAATGTTTGTGATTAGTGTGTTAGCGATTATTATTCAGATGTTATTAACGGTGGATATTCGCTTGGTTTTAGGAGAGACAGCAACTGCTTTGGTAGGAGGAATCCTGTACGCCTCTATTATGGTGTACAATGGAATATGGGATAAATGTTTGCCAAAAAGTGCTACTATATGGAGAGATTTTCTCACCAGTGTGATATTTGCAGGAATTTTTACCGTCATCTATGGTGTATGCTTATTTAGAATGGGAGCTACAGAAACACAGATAACACGATTAGCATTGGGATTTCTGATTGGTATTATTATTGTGGCATTTATTATTCTTAGGCTCTTGGCATTTATTAATCGAAAAAGAAACCAGAATTCGTTAAATGTTCAGGAGAAAAAGGAAACTTCCCTATCTAAGGTAGAATGGACAAAAATTTATAATGCACAGAATATAGTAGAGACAGAACAACTTGTAGAAATGTTAAAGCAAAATGGAATAGCAGCTTTTTCACAGGAAGCAGGTGCGAATGTTGCAATGCATGGGGCACCTGGATTTGGAATATATGGTGTGGATATATTCGTGAAAACCGATGATGCAGAGAAGACAGTACAGCTGATTAAGGAGATTAATAACCAAGAGAATGAAGAAAATTTTTGACATTTTCACACATGCGTGCTAATATGATTATAGAAAAAGAGTGCTACCGATAGACGGTTAGTCCACATACTTAATTGATTAAAAATAACCGTTCAGTTTGCGAGGCTGGGGCGGTTATTTTTGTGTCTTGTTATTATCTTTGCCGAATGTGTATCCGGCACAAAAGCAGGTGATGCCGAAGCTCACGACTGCAATAAAGTCCACAATACTCATTGGCTTAGCCCTCCTTTCCAGTGGATTCTCTTTCGAGTTTCTATGTAATCAGAGGGTCACAGGTCGCCGTTTCACTTCGGTCGTTGCAAAACGAGTGCCACTGGCACTCTGCAACCCTCTGCTGAAGGACTAACCGCCTACCGTTATGATAGCACCCATGTTTCGATTATAACAGTCAAAGTGGGAATCTGCAACCGGAAAGTTGACAGCTCATGAAAATCTGGCTGTGATACCGTTTTGATACTATTTCTGTTCGTTATTGGAAAATTTCTGTGTTAAAAGTTCATCTCGTTTACGGATTCGTGTCTCAAAATCCAGTTCTTCAATTTCTTTATGGGTGACAGGTTTGGAAGTGTAGTATTCCAACGTCTGCTTTTTCCACATATCAAACATATCTTTGCCTGTGAAATAAGATTCCAGGCTTTCTCTGTTCTTCTGCAGATCAGCAAGAAAATTACACATATCTGCGTTTAAAGAATGTTCCGGATTATTTCTATAAAAGCGAAGTCCGGCATACCATTTCTGTGTTTCTGTTTCTATATCACCGGGAAGTTTATTATTTATATCCAGTTCATACCAGAGTTCATTGGATTCATGATTGATGAGAGACTGGAATCTGCTATCAAACAGACTGGTGCGAGAGTGCTTATTTTAGATCCGATTCAGGCATACCTTGGAGGAACAATGGATATGAACCGGGCAAATGAAGCAAGGGATATGACAAAAAGATTGAGCTTGCTGGCAGAAAAGTATAAATGTGCAATTTTATTAATCGGACACATGAATAAAGCTGGGGGAAATAAAGCTGCATATAGAGGAATGGGTTCGATTGACTTTTTTGCGGTAGCCAGGAGCGTATTACTGGTAGGAAGAATAGAGGGAGAACCGGACTTAAGAGCAGTAGTTCAGATTAAAAATAATCTGGCTGCATTTGGACATTCCAAAGCATTTCGCGTGACAGAAACAGGATTTGAGTGGATAGGTGACTATGAAATCACCGCAGATGAGGTGCTTGGTGGAATTGCCCCAAAGGTAAATAAACTGGAACAGGCAAAGAAGATGCTGAGGGAACTGGCAGAAACATCAACTTCTGTGCAAAGCAGTGAAATCTTTGATATGGCAGAAGAGTTGAATATTTCTAAAAGAACACTGGAAAATGCAAAAAAGGAACTTGGAATTAAGGCAAGACGAATCGGTAATTCCTGGTATAGCACTTTAGAAAGCACTATGGTATAATAAGGTGAAGGTAAATCGGAATTGCAGATTTAGAAAAATTGTGGGTATTTGAAAAAAGATTGTAACCCTTAAGAGGAGAGAGTAAATATGGTTTATAGGAAATCTTGTGCTGTTACACTTTCTTGACATTTTCATGACTGTTCTAAGGATATTTTTACATTTGCCTGAGCTATACTTTAGCCATACCGAACAACCGGTAAATAAAAAATCAGGAGGTACTAAAATGATGAACAGATTATTCAAAAGAGGAATGGTAATAGCACTTGCAGCAGTAATGACTACATCCGCAGGTATTCCTGCCATGGCTGCCCAGAAGGAGACACAGGAGGAGACAGTGACTACATCAGAGGTAACACAAACAAATGTAGATTATGGTTCTCTCACTCAGAAGGAGATTGAAGAGTTTAACTCCATTTATGACCGACTTGACGCTATCGACAAAGAGGTAATGAAAGATGCAGATGGTCTTTCTGATGAAGATATCTATGCCAGATACGATCAGTATCAGGATGAAACCGATACCCTCATGGATCGCCTTGAGGAGCTTGATAAAAAAACCGGGTGGATCGACAACGAGGAATATGAATATTCCGAGGATGGGTATAATGCTCTGTACGATACAGGCAAGCTCACCGCAGAGGAAGCAGAACAGCTTCAGAAAGCATATGAAAGAATCGAAGAAATTGATGCGGAAGTGTGGACGGACGATGATCTTTCAGACGATGAGATCGAAGCCCGCTATGCAAAGTATGATGACGAGATTACATCACTGAACGCACAGATTGAAACGCTTGAAAAGAAAGCGGGTTGGTATGAGGGATGCTATGGAAATTTGAGCGAAGATGAAGTCAATCAGCTTAACAGTATTTACAATAAAATTGATGCAATCTATGACAATATTTATAACGGCTCTGATAACCTCTCTGACGAGGAATTTGCTTCTCGCTATGCGAAGTATTCAGATGAGATTGATGCTTTGGAGGCACAGGCAATCGCTCTTGAAGCGAAAGCAGGTGGAACTAAAATACAGACATACTGATTTTGAAAGATATAATATGGGGAATCTCACGGAATTTCTGAGGGACTCCCCTCATGTGGGATTAAAGATATGGCAAAAAAAATCTATTTGGCAGATGATGAACAGGATATACGAGAAATACTCACAGAATTTTTATCCAATGCCGGATATGAGGTAACAGCATACAAGAATGGTGATACACTCTTTTCTGCTTTTCAGGAGAAGCCCTGTGATCTTGTTATTCTTGATATTATGATGCCGGGTTCAGACGGTCTTTCCATATGTAAAAAGCTAAGGACAATATCATCAGTTCCTATTATTATTTTGACGGCAAAGGATTCAGAGTCTGACCATATGAAGGGATTTATGTATGGAGGGGATGACTATCTGATTAAGCCATTTTCGCCGTCACTTCTTGTTGTCCGGGTAAATGCGTTGTTCCGAAGAGTTGAAATGAATATACCGGTAAAGGCAGATATTTCCTTTGGTGATGTGTGTTTTTCATGGGAGAAGCATAATGCCATTGTGAAAGAGCATGATATTGGTCTGACTATGACAGAATTTTCGCTTCTGGGATGTCTTATGGAACATGGTGGAACGGCAATCCCCCGGAATGAAATTCTCGACAAAGTATGGGGAATAGATTCTACGGAGATAGAAACCAGAGTTGTCGATGAGACAGTAAGAAGAGTCAGGCAGAAAATGAAGACCGCAGGCAGCAAAGTTCGCATTAGTGCTGTCTGGGGCTATGGCTATAAACTGGAGAATTGTAATGAATAAGACACGTTATAAAATTGCCACACTTACAGGTTCCGCCGTTATGGCAGCCATGCTTTTGAGCCTGCTGATTCTGAACATAGTTTTTAATAAAAAAA
>NZ_JBBKBP010000013.1:0-109909 GCF_037890165.1 Blautia sp. HCN-1074 | reverse complement strand
ATCTAACTAACCGATAAATAAAATAATAAATCAGTAAAAAGTTGATTAAAATTCCATAAATGGAATGTAATTGTTTTGCAAGATAATACAAATTTTGTAATATATACTAAATGATTCATTGACAATATATCAGGTATTTGATACATTAAAATTACATATCTGGGAAGTTCTATTCTAAGTCGTTCGACTATCTGATTCCCCATATGAGAGCAAATAAATATGGTGGAAGCAGCGTTAGCGAATACATGAATTTTTCCTTTATTGGAGGCTCCTTTCACCATCATAGAGAAAGGAGCGGTATAATGCCAGTAATAGCGAGATTTTATGGAATGGTAATAAAAATGTATTTTCGACAGAGTGAACATAATCCTCCGCATATTCATGTAATATATGGAGAGTGTGTTGGTGTAATTGACATAAGGACAGGCGAAATGTTAGAGGGTGATCTTTCGAAAAGGGCATTAAAAATGGTTCAAGAATGGGTAAAGCAGCACGAAAATGATTTGATTAAAATATGGGAAACGCAAAAGTTTGTAGAACTTCCACCGTTGGAATAAAATAATGGAAGTTCTCGAGTAAAATGGAAGGCGGTGTTATTGTGTTTCATAGAATCAAAGATATAATGTCTTTGAAAAAATATGTTCTTTTGGCTACGTTTCAAGATGGGACGGTTAAAACTTATGATGTAAGTTCCCTGTTTGAGGAGGTGGAGGCATTTAACGCTTTAAAAGATACACCACATTTGTTCGAACAGGTAAAAGTGGATGTTGGTGGCTATGGAATCTCCTGGAATGATGAAATAGATTTATCTTGTGATGAGATTTGGGATAACGGAGTGCTTTTATGTGAGGATAATGGAGAAAACTAATCATGGAAATATCAAGTATACTCATTAAAGATACAATAAAAGAAGAAAGAATCCGCATTGTGCAGGAAGAATTATAGTCATGTGAGGTTCACGTTGGAGTTCATTTCAATGTCAATAAAAAAATAGATGAGGAAACTATAGAGTTGCTTTGAGTCTGACTTTGCAAAGTGCGAATATTGACTAAAAGGAGTGGCATTAAAAATGATAGATATATACACAGAAAAAAGAGATTCAATATTCGGATATAGTGACTGGAAGAAAAGGTAAAGGATATAATGCATGGTGGGGCAAGGAATATGAGGTGTAAGGAATGGGTAGATTTGTAAATCCTGATAACAGTGCATTTCAGGTGGCACTGAATTCTCCGATATATGTGGATAAAACCGGATTGTTGGAATATACAAACAGCGTACTTAATACAACAGAAGCTTATATCTGTAACAGTAGACCACGCAGGTTTGGAAAATCATATGCTGCAAATATGCTGGCCGCTTATTATAGTAAGGGCTGTGATTCTGAAGAAATGTTTTCGGGGCTGGACATAAGCAGGGAATCTGATTTTAAGACGCATCTTAATAAGTATGATGTGATTCATCTTGATATTCAGTGGTTTTTGGCAAATTGT
This sequence comes from Blautia sp. HCN-1074, assembly GCF_037890165.1. Taxonomy (NCBI): domain Bacteria; kingdom Bacillati; phylum Bacillota; class Clostridia; order Lachnospirales; family Lachnospiraceae; genus Blautia; species Blautia sp. HCN-1074. The sequence continues at coordinate 108,416 of NZ_JBBKBP010000013.1, read as the reverse complement.
GATAATGTGGATAATGTTATAGCGTTTATTACGAAATCTGTACAGGCTGAATTGAGAGAGATTTACCCTGGCGTTCTGCCTGAAGAAGAGACAAGTTTGTCGGAAAGTCTTTCACGTATTAAAAATATTGTTGGACAGAAATTTATTATAATTATTGATGAGTGGGATGTTCTGATCAGAGATGAAGCGGCAAATAAAAAAGTACAGGAAAAGTACATTAATTTTTTGCGGGCAATGTTTAAGGGAACGGAACCGACAAAATATATTCAGTTGGCGTATCTTACAGGTATTTTGCCGATAAAGAAAGAAAAAACGCAGTCTGCATTAAATAATTTTGATGAATTTACAATGCTTGATGCAGGAGTGATGGCACCATATATTGGATTTACAGAAGCTGAAGTGAAGGATCTTTGCGAAAGATATCACAGAGATTTTGAGAAAGTAAAATATTGGTATGATGGTTATTTGCTGGAGGACTATCAGGTATATAATCCTAAAGCAGTAGTAAGTGTTTGTGTGCGGGGCAGGTTTAGAAGTTACTGGTCTGAGACTGCTTCTTATGAAGCAATTGTTCCTTTTATCAATATGAATTATGATGGTTTGAAAAACGCTATAATTGAAATACTTTCCGGTGCTTCGATTAAAGTAAATACAGCTGCTTTCAAAAATGATACGGTGAATATACAAAGCAAAGATGATGTACTTACGTATTTGGTCCACCTTGGTTATTTGGGATATAACCAGAACAGAAGAACGACATTTGTTCCAAATGAGGAAATACGTCAGGAGCTGACTACGGCTGTTGAGAGTAGAAAATGGAATGAGATGATTACCTTTCAGCAGGAATCAGAACGTTTGCTGGAGGCTACACTTAATATGGATGAAGAAACGGTTGCAGAGAAAATTGAGAAAATCCATACAGAGTATGTTTCGAATATTCAGTATAATAATGAGAATTCTTTGAGCAGTGTACTTGCAATTGCATATCTGAGTTCAATGGAATATTATTTTAAACCAGTTCGTGAACTGTCGACAGGACGTGGGTTTGCAGATTTTGTATTTATTCCGAAACCAGAGTATATTTCCGATTATCCGGCGCTTGTCGTAGAACTTAAATGGAATAAGAATGTCAAAACAGCGTTACAGCAGATAAAAGAGAGAAAATATCCTGAATCAATAAAACAGTATACAGGAGATATTTTACTGGTTGGGATAAACTATGACAAGAAGACAAAAGAACATCAGTGTCTGATTGAAAGATATAAGAAAAAATGAATATCTATATTTGATAAAAAAATGGTTTTTCGTTATTACTGTCTCAATTAAGAGAATTGATAACGGAAAACCATTTTTTTATTTCTGAATCTGGTATTGACAGGCCTGAGGATTATTCTGAGAATTTTGTATTGCAAGAACAAGAGCTGATAAGATGCACAAAAAATGACAGATGAATTTATATAATATATATAAAAATTTTAAAATAAAACAAAATATATTGTATGATACATATAAAAATGATAGTATTACTATCATAAAATACAAAAGGCGGTGAGCAGATGGAAAAAATAGAAGGCACATCTCCAACACGTGTGCGTCAGGCGCAGCAGAGAAGAGATAGAATTATAAATGCCTCTATGAAATTGTTTCAGGAGAAGTGTGTGGAGGATACTTCGATGGAGGAAGTTGCGAAACGGGCAGGTGTGGGAGCAGCGACGGTGTATCGTTATTTTTCTTCAAAGATAGAACTGGTAATTGAGACTGCAGAAGTATACTGGGAAAAGGTTTCGGAGAAATACTTAGGAGAGTTGGAGGCGGGTAATATGCCAAATATTGCTGATGCAAAATCAGAGGCTATTTTGAAAATGGATGGCATCGAAAGTTCAGGCTATGATCAGTTACGGAAAATTTTGAATGTTTTTTGCAGGATATTTCTGGAGCAAAAGCCGTTTTTGAAGTTTCTTCACGAATTTGATGTTTTTGTGAAAAAGTATAATGTATCAGAGGAACATTTGGCTGATTATGAAAATGGGATTCTTAAATTAAAACCTTATGTGACCATTGCTCTCGGGAAAGGTCTGGTAGATAAAAGCCTTTCTTTTAACTGTTCAGTGGATGAGATGTATTTCTCTCTGACACATACCCTCCTTGCACTGATGGAGAAATTGGCAGTAGGAGGAGATATTCTGTCATCTGACCAGAATGTGGAGAGTGAAAAGCAGATCCGTATTATTATAGAGCTGCTGTTAAGAGGAATAAAAAATTTCTAAAATATTTTTAATCTGGAGGTGCACGATGAAAAAGTTAACAACAGGGAAAATATGGCAGTTTGCAGCCGGACAGTTTGGATGGGCGATGCTGTCCGGGATTATTTCTAACTGGCTTGTATATTTTTATCAGCCGGATAAGACAGCCATCAGTCAGGGACAGACAGTATTTATTCCACAGGGGCTGGTGGTCTTTGGTATATTTACTATTATTGGCGGAATTACAGCTTTCGGAAGAATTTTTGATGCTTTTACAGATCCAATGATTGCCTCTTTATCTGACAGATGTACGTCAAAGAATGGGCGAAGAATTCCGTTCCTGAAATGGGCATCTTTACCGCTGGCGCTTTCTACAGTACTGGTTTTCTGGTCGCCGGTTAATAAAAACAGTTGGATCAATGGAGTGTTCTTGCTGGTTATGATTCTGGCGTACTATCTTTCCATTACTGCTTACTGTACACCATATAATGCGTTGATTCCGGAACTTGGACATACCCAGCAGGAAAGACTTAATATTTCCACAGTCATTTCCTTTACATTTATTGCCGGAACTGCAGTGGCGTATCTGGCACCTACGATATGGGAGATGTTTATTCCTGCTTTTGGCAGAGTTGGTGCTATCCGTATGACCTTTACTTTGATGGCGGCTGTAGCGTTTATCTGTATGCTTGTGCCGGTATTTTGCATTCGTGAAAAGGATTATGTAGATACGGTTCCTGCAAAAGAGTCAGCTTTTGGATCTCTTGCAGCTACTTTTAAGAATGGAGAATTTCGCAAGTTTGTGGCATCTGATATTTTCTACTGGATCGCACTTACCATGTTTCAGACAGGTCTTCCATTTTTTGTCACCAGTCTTTTGAAGCTTCCGGAAACGATGACAACTTTGTATTTTGTGGGAATGACAGCGTTGTCCCTTGTATTTTATATTCCGGTAAATAAGCTTACTCCTAAACTTGGAAAGAAAAAGATGATTTTGTTCGCATTTGCAGTATTTAGCGCTGCTTATTTTTACACCGGATTTATGGGAAAAATGAGCTTTATTCCGGCATCGGTGCAGGGACTGATCCTGACAGTCGTGGCGGCTCTTCCTATGGCGATTTTCGGAATTCTTCCGCAGGCTGTTGTGGCAGATATTTCGCAGAGCGACTCGATTACATCAGGAAGCAATCGTGAAGGAATGTTTTATGCGGCAAGGACATTTGCATTTAAACTTGGGCAGAGTATTTCTATGCTGATATTTACCGCAGTCTCGACGATAGGGGCAGCAGAAGGAACTGGTTATAGAGTTGCTGCTTTTGGGGCAGCAGTATTCTGCTGTATAGGTGGAATTATACTGGTATTTTATAATGAGAAAAAGATTAATGGGATTATTAATAGGCATCAGTAAAGATTATAATACAGGCATGTATCGAATGGTGAAAAGCAGATAGCAATAGAATTATGAAAAAGTAACAGGAGTACATACGAATGGAAATAATACATGAGAATGAATATTTGTATAAAATGAATGATGAAATAGAACCATATCTTGCAACGCACCGTCAGGAGGGGTACGTTCCTGGTGCAGAGGATCATCTGCATCGAAAAGACACGGGGATAGTGGGGAAAATTTATGTACAGCGTTACCTGGCAGAGAAACCGAAAGGCGTGATTATAATCAGTCATGGTTTTACAGAAGCAGCGCCGAAATATGATGAGATGATTTATTATTTTCTGAAGGCTGGATATCATGTGTATATGCCGGAACATATGGGACATGGACAAAGTTATCGCCTGACAGCAGATCCATCTCTTGTACATATAGATACCTGGAAGCGATATGTGAGGGATTTTTTGAAAATATGCCATGTGATTAAAAAAACATATCCTGAACTGCCATTAGTTCTTTTTGCTCATTCCATGGGTGGGGCAATTGGAACAATCGCAGCTGCATGGGAACCGCAACTGTTTCAGAAGATTATATTGAATTCTCCTATGCTCCGCCCGCTTACCGGAAATGTTCCCTGGCCATTGGTGATCGCTATTGCACAGACGAAGTGCCTTTTGGGAAAAAAGGAAGACTATGTGGCTGGTCAGAAGCCTTATGATGGTAGTGAGACTTTCGAAACCAGTGGATGTACTTCCAGACCGAGATTTGAAAAATATAATGAGCTGCGTAAAGAGAATAAAAAATTCCAGGTTAGTGCAGCCTCTTATGGATGGCTTCTGGCGTCTGTAAAAATGAGCTGGTACATAAAATATTGCGGATGGAAGAAACTGTCAGCACCTGTTTTGCTATTTCAGGCAGAAAAAGATGATTTTGTATCTGTAAACGCATTGAGAAAATTTGCAGAGAAAATCAATCACAGAGGAATCACTTCCTGTGAATATGTTTACCTGCCGGGAACCAGACATGAGACCTATCGCAGCGATGACAGGACGATGGAAATGTATTTAGATAAAATTATGAAGTTTCTGGATTCATGTAGCGGGGAGATGTTTTCTCATTATGAGGTGTTGAGAGAGTAAGTCATTGTCTGAAAGTTATATAAAACCTTTGGAATGTTACTTTACGCTAAAATGGTTTCATGTTATCATTGTTTTAATTAAATGTGATAGCCGGGAAGCATTTTTGATTGTGAGGTGTGATGAATGGGGAGAGTTTTTAATACAACAGGTGTGTGTATTCCAGAGAAACATTATATGGTAAATATTAATGGTCGTTTACAACAGATTAGAGAGCTTGTGGATGCAGGAAAATATTTTACTATTAACAGGGCCAGACAATATGGTAAGACTACAACCTTGCGTGCGCTTGCAGAAATGTTTCGGGATGAATACTATGTTGTATTACTTGATTTTAAGACATTTGACAATGAGAAATTTAGGACAAAAAGCGGGAATCTTCGGCAATTCAATTACCGAGATGAAAGCGTAAACTGTGCATGCCTGGAGAAGAGTTCGATTCTTGCAAGAAATAAGCAGCAGTTTTGAAATCTGGACAGGCATGTATTAAATTTCTCGGATTATTTTTTGGAGGTTTCCATGGATAATAGATTAAAATTACCGGTAGGAATTGAAGATTTCGAAGAAATCCGAAAAGAAGGTTTTTATTATATTGACAAAACAAAACTTATAGAGCAGCTTTTAATGAACTGGGGAAAGGTGAATCTCTTTACGCGTCCTCGCCGTTTTGGCAAGACTTTAAATATGAGTATGTTTAAGTCTTTTTTTGAAATTGGTACGGATAAGTCTGTTTTTGATGAACTCTATATATCTCGCAATAAAAAACTATGCAATGAGCATATGGGAAAATATCCGGTTATTTTTTTGTCACTTAAAGGCGTTGATGGATTAACTTTTGATATTGCTTTAAAACGTATCACTACTACAATGAAAAATGAAGCTCGCAGACATTATTATCTTAAAGACAGTGGCAAACTTGTAAATGAAGAGCGTATGCAGTATGAGCAGCTTTTATTAGGCCAGATGGACGATGTGACAGACAGTATTCGTTTGCTATCGGAACTTTTGTGCAAACATTATGGCAAAAAAGTAATCATCCTCATAGATGAATATGATGTACCTCTGGATAAAGCGTTTAGTAATGGCTATTATGATGAAATGTCAGAACTCATTCGTGGACTACTGGGACAGGCTTTAAAGACAAATGACTTTCTACAGTTTGCCATCTTGACAGGATGTCTGAGAGTATCTAAAGAAAGTATTTTTACCGGTATTAATAACTTTAAGGTATTATCCATCATGGATACAAGATTTGATGAGCAATTTGGATTTACCGATGAAGAAGTTAAGCAAATACTTACTGATTATGGATTATCATCACATTTTGGAGAGATAAAGGAATGGTATGACGGTTACAGATTTGGTAATGCGGACGTATATTGTCCATGGGATGTTGTAAATTATATTGATTTGTTGTGTGCTGATTCCAAAGCATTACCACAGGATTTTTGGTCTAATTCCAGCGGTAATACTATTGTGCGCAGATTTATTGATAAGGCAAATGTTCAGACAAAAGCTGAAATAGAGAAGCTGATAGCAGGCGAAAGCATAGAAAAGGATGTTTTACAGGAATTGACATATAATGAAATCGATAAGAGCATAGAAAATCTCTGGAGTGTACTGCTTACTACTGGATATCTGACACAAAACGGCCGTACGACAAGCGGAAAATATTTGCTGAAAATTCCAAACAGAGAAATAAGAAATCTGTTTAGCAGACAGATAAAGGAATGGTTCAGTGATGTTTCAAGAAGTGATGGAAAAGTACTTGAAGAGCTTTGTGGTGCATTTGTAAATAAAGAGCCGGAAAAGATAGAAAAGATATTTGGTGACTATTTGTGGAATACCATAAGTATTAGAGACACTGCTGTAGCAAAGGAAAAGAAAGAAAACTTTTACCATGGAATCCTTTTGGGATTATTAGGTTATAAATCCACATGGCGTACGATGTCTAATGCGGAGTCCGGTACCAGATACAGCGATATCCTTGTAGAGGTTGGGGAAAACAGGACAGGCATAGCAATTGAATTAAAGTATGCAGAAGGTGGAGATATGGATGCTGCATGTGCTGAAGCATTGCAACAGATAGAAGAAAAAGACTACATTGCAAGATTGAAACAGGATGGTATGCAGAATTTTATAAAATATGGCATAGCATGTTTCAAGAAAAATTGTAAGGTGACTATGGGCGATTAGAAATGGTTTCCTGTTATCAATATCTCAGTTGAGAGAACTGATAACGGGAAACCATTTTTGTTATTTGGCTGCGTTTTTATTTAACAGCCGGAAACAGATTATAAAAAAGATAATTCCATATACAGTTGTGATAGGTGTCGCCATTCCAACATAAGTCAGAGATGTTTCCGGTAATCTCGACATAATGATAGATATCGGAATTCGGATGCAGAATGCGGAAGTGATTCCCTGGATCATAACAGGAATACTTTTTCCACAGCCATTAAAATATCCGATACTGCTGAAAAGTACACAAGTCAGTATACAGTCGGCAGAGAAACCTTTCAGGTAAGCGGCACTCTGCGCGATTACCTCGGAATCATTGGTAAAGAAAGAGGATAATACTCCGCCTCCGAAGAATCCTACCATAAAGATGATGATTCCAACGGAACATCCGGTAATGATTGCAGTGTAAAAACCCTTCCATGCCCGGCTTTTCTTTCCGGCACCGATATTCTGCGCAACAAATGCTGATACACTCTGCATGATAGAGGACGGAACCAGCATAATAAAGGAAACGATTTTCTGTGCAATTCCATATCCGGCAGATGGCATCAGACCCATCTGATTGATAACAGAATTTACAACAAGAAATGAAATCTGAACCGTTGTCTCCTGAAGTGCGATCGGCACACCTACGTTCAATATTTTCCCCAACTCTTCCTTATAAATCCGACATTGTTCTCTGGAAAATTCTATAGGCATATCCTGCTTTCTTAATACAACGACAGAACAGACAACAGAGACAAACTGTGCAAATACAGTGGCAATGGCGGCACCTGCAACATCCATGTGAAATACTCCAATCAGAAGCAAATCTCCCAGAATATTTACGATGCAGGCAATTCCTACGAACAGAAGTGGAAGGTTTGCATTTCCCACACCTCGCAGCACCCCGCTGATTACGTTGTATGCAATGATAATAACGATACCAGCAGAACAGATTCTGATATAAAGAATCGTTTTGTCAAAGGATTCAGCCGGCGCCTGTAAAAGGTGCGCAATCCCTCCGGCGGCAAATTCCAGTACAAATGTCATGATGACAGCAATGATCAGAAAAAGAATGATCGTAGTTCCGACCGCATTTCCTGCTTCTTTTGGCTTCTGTTCTCCGATGTGATGCCCGATTATTACGGTGGAGCCCATCGCAAGACTTGTAATGATAAAAGTAGACATCTGCATAAAGGAACTACCTGTTCCTACTGCGGAAATACTCGAGGCATTTCCGAATTTGCCGACAATCAGCAAATCAACTGCGCCATACGCAGCCTGCAGGATCAATGCTCCAAGTACCGGGATAGCAAACCGAAGCAAAGACTGGAACACAGGTCCTTCTGTAAAACTTATTTCTTTTTTCGACATTTTTTCCTCCTGAGAATGTGGCTTGAATGCTTCCGATAGTAACGAGTGTACCAACAAATTGTGACGCACATCTTACAGAAAGCATTTTTCAAACACACTCTAGTGTATTGATTGCTTGTTATCTGAAGCATTTAGATATTATCAGTATAACATAGGTATTGCGCACATTCTACTGTCACGTTGATAACCTTGTAAGTCTTGGAGTTACTGTGTTACTGTTTACTCAGTGCCTTGTAACAATCTTTTTTCCATATCAAGTAAGCTTCATGTTCTGATTGCGAATATCAGTTGAAGTATGTTACTATAAGAAAAAACATACCTATATCATATGATTTTTGACGAGGTAAATCAGATGGCTGGTGACACAGAAACATGATAAGAAAGGCAAAAAACATGGCAGCAGAAAGAACAGAAGAACTATATAAGGTTTTGCTCAGCAAGGGCTATCCGAAGGAGCTTTGTGCAGAGATCGCATATAAAAATATGAATACAGATTATACCGCAACTAGAATGTTGGGGTATTTATATCGGTATACAAATCCTAAAATCGAAGATCTGGTAGATGAGATGCTGGCGATTTTAAGTGACCGGGCGCAGATAATAGAGAAAAAGGAATCTGAACATGCGCAGGCAGTGATCAGTGAAATGTACCGGAAGGGATTATAAGTGACGAAGAACTTGGAGATAAGATAACAATGGAGCAATATTATTACAACCATATGAATAAGGCGCAGCAGGCTGCATATCACAGCATTCTTAGCGGTGTGAAAAACCTGGCGGATGAATTTCAGATTCCGGCATTAGAGGGAGAAGAACTTTATAATGTATTTTTCCAGATGCGTCTGGATCATCCGGAGATATTTTGGGTGAGCAGTTATAAATACCGGTATTATAAAGACTCTCCGAATCTGATTTTTATTCCGGAGTATCTTTTTGATAAAAAGAAGATTTGCGAACATCAAAAGGCTATGACTGCCAGAGTTGAGAAGCTGATTCGCCCGGCTCAGAAGCTGTCTGAGTGGGAGAAAGAGAAGTATGTGCATGATTTTATCTGTGAAAATATCCGCTATGACAAACTGAAAAAATCATATTCCCATGAAATTATCGGACCGCTTGGACAAGGCGTTGGTGTATGTGAGGGAATCGCAAAAGCAGTAAAGGTTTTGTTAGATGCACTGGGAGTCTGGTGTGTGATTGCAATCTGTGGAAATAATCCTGAGAAGGGGATTAAGTATCGTCACACATGGAATATCGTAAAAATAGGAGGGACATATTATCATCTGGATGCGACCTTTGATAATACCCTGGGGAAAGATCGTGAGACTTCTGAAATCCGCTATGATTATTTCAATCTGGATGATTCACAGATTTTCAGGGATCATGAGCCTCTTATTGCGCCGGCGCCTCACTGCGGTGATCATGAGCACTTTTACTATAAGGAGAAGAAGCTTTCTTTTACTAAGAAAGAGGATGTGTATAAACGTTCTTTGCAGGCGGCGAAGAAAGGCAGGATACTTATTTTTCACTGGAGAGGTGGTTATCTGACAAAGGAAGTACTGAAGGAATTGCTGGAGCTTATCCGGAAAGCAGGAGATGAGAAAGACAAAACAGCAATGGTCAGCATAAACTGGCCGCAGGCAGTTATTCGTGTTCAGTATACGGATATGCAGGTACAGGAGAGTGTGACAATAGAGGAAGCGAATGAAGGGGAAAAGGAGTAAGATAGTTGGTTTTTTTGTGATAAAATAAAGAAAAAACGGGAAGGTATCAAAAATTATGAAAAAGGATTCAAGAATGACAGAAGGAAGTATCTCCGGAAAAATCATCCTTTTTGCCATTCCACTGTTTCTCGGAAATCTGTTTCAGCAGTTGTATAATACAGCAGATTCCCTGATCGTAGGCAATTTTCTTGGAAGTAATGCGTTGGCTGCAGTCAGTTCTTCCGGAAATCTGATTTTTTTGATGGTGGGATTTATCAATGGAATTGCCATGGGAGCCGGAGTTGTTGTTGCCAGATATTATGGGGCAAAAATAAAGGACTGTCTGCAGAAAGCAATCCATACAACCGTAGCGTTTGGACTTGTGGCTGGTGTAGTGTTGACGGTTATGGGAATGTTTCTGGCTCCCAAAATTCTGGTACTGATGGGAACACCTGCTGATGTGCTGCCGGAGTCCATCGTGTATTTCCGAACATATTTTGCAGGATCCATAGGGGTTGTTATGTACAATATTTTTGTTGGAATCCTGCAGTCTGTCGGAGATAGTCATCACCCCCTGATTTATCTGATCATCTCTTCATGCATCAATGTTGTACTGGATATTTTTTTTATTGCAGGTCTTGGTATGGGTGTTGGTTCAGCTGCACTGGCAACAGCTATTTCTCAGTTTGTCAGCGCCATTCTTTGTATGATCCACCTGATGCGTGTGGAAGAAGAATATCGGTTAGAGTTGAGAATGATCCGTTTTGACAGACATATGCTAAAACAGATTATTCAGAATGGCGTGCCGTCCGGGTTCCAGAATTCAGTGATCGCTATTGCAAATGTTTTTGTGCAGTCAAATATCAATGCATTTGGGAAAATGGCAATGGCAGGCTGTGGTTCCTATTCAAAGGTAGAGGGATTTGCTTTTTTGCCGGTAACATGTTTTACAATGGCCCTGACAACTTTTGTCAGCCAGAATCTTGGTGCCAGACAGTATGAACGTGCGAAAAAAGGTGCAAGATTTGGAGTTATTTGTTCGGTGATCATTGCAGAATTGATCGGTATTATCATATATGCGGCGGCACCGGTACTGATCGCTGCTTTTAACAGAGATCCAAGTGTAATACATTATGGTGTGATGCAGGCGAGAATAATTGCGTTGTTTTATTGTCTGCTGGCATTTTCGCATTGTATCGCAGCAGTACTACGTGGATCCGGTCATGCGGCAGTCCCCATGATAGTCATGCTTTGTGACTGGTGTCTGTTTCGTGTGAGCTATATCACGGTAGCAGTCCGCCTTATCTCAGATATCCGGGTGATATTCTGGGCATATCCCCTGACCTGGAGCATCAGCTCTGTGATTTTCCTGTATCTGTTTTTGAGGGGAAAATGGGTATACGGATTTGAGAAAGAGAAATAGATAGAATCGGAAACAGCAGCTATATACAAGGCTGCTGTTTTTGAGTATAATAGTAGAAATAAGCAGTGCAAATTGAGGAAGGATCATTCAAATGATAGTTAACAAGTGTTCGGAAAATTTACTTAAAAAATCAAAAAAATTATATGAGAATTACAGGGATAATTGTACAGTGGTCCAGAGAATGCTGGAAAAATATAAAAAGATATATCCCAATATTTCTGATTATTCTATTATGCATTTTATAGATATTGCAGAATTTTGTGATTTAATCATGGATAGACAGAAGTTGGAAGATTTGAATGAAGATGAGTGCTACTGCCTTTTGATGGCGGCTCTGTTTGCTCATACCGGATTTGGTTTAAATCAGGAAATTATGAATAAATATATAAACAAGCTGGGAATCCAAAAGCAGATTCAATCGCTTACATTCTTGCAGATCATGAGCAAATATCATGCTTTGTTCAGTGTGTGTCTGATAGAAGAATATGGAGATATATTTGAATTTCCGTCAGAGATACATAAACATGCCATAATCAGTATGTTGCGTTTTATGGGAGAAAATAGTGATGATATAAATCAACTGGAAGAAATTTTGGTATTAGACAATAAAAATACTGTCAGATTGAAGGATCTGGCAGCAGTTCTTGTGGTTGGAAATCAGCTTGCAGAATTGAAAAATATAAATCCTGATCTGGATTATGAGGATTTTGATAAATATAATTCTGAAGAGATTGTTGGATTTGTTGAAAGAAATGTCGTAAGAAGCATTTCCGTTAAAGGTGGTAAACTTGTGATAGAAGCAGGTGGATCAGATTCAGCATATGCACTGATTGAAAGAAAAGTCAATATAATTATCAATAATTTTAATAAGATTCTCAGAAGTCTCACTCATGAGTCGGGTGACAATACCAGTCTTTTTTGCATTGATTCGATAGAGCTCAAGTGTGTTCTGTCTGCTGAAAATTCAGAGAAGATCTATCTTAATAAAGAAATTGAAGAATCATGGACAGAAGAGGATATTGAACTTTTTCATAAACTTTCTTTTGAAGAAAGAGTATTTTATGCGGATTATCTGTCTACAGAGTTTGAGATCACCAAATTTCTTATGGACTTTGCAAAAATAAATAAAGCAGTACTTGCGGGATTAGAGTATAGAGTAAAATCACCGAAATCCTTATATAATAAGCTCTATCAGAGAGTAGAGAAATCTTTTTTAGATTCAATAGCGGATGTTATTCGTTATACAGTGATACTGGAGCCGAAAAATTATGTTGAACAGATACGCTCTGTGACAGATGCTTTGCATGAGAAAAACTGGAAGATCTATTCGTTGAAAAATTATTGGGTCAATGACAGCTTTCCATATAATGGTGTAAATGCCAAGTTTAAAAACTCACGCAACTATCGTATTGAAATCCAGTTCCATACTCAGGAAAGCTTTGATGTGAAAATGAGTGAGGAAGATCATAAACTGTATGAACAAAGAAGAGTTTTAGAACCGGGCTGTGATGAATATAACAGAATATTACAGTTACAGCTGAAATTATATTCAGATATGGAATATCCTGAAAATATTGCAGATTTAGAAAAAATTTAACTGAATCAAGTAAGTCCTCTGCTTCAATTGCAAATATCCGTCTGACCCTACAGCATCAAATGTTACAGCAGGAGGTACCGGATAATTCCGGGTCATTTGATGCATGACGATTAAAACCTGACAACAGCAGATTGTTGTTCTCCATATTAGTATATGTTCTGTATAGAAGCCTGTGAATGGTTGTAAGAGAGAAGATTTATGAAAATAGTGAAAAATAAACAATCCAACAGCTATACTCTTGAAGATAATGTGGGATTATGTTGTATTATGTGAATTTTTGTGAGATTTCAGTAGAAAATAGCTTGTAATTATAATGAAAACAAGATATACTAGTATAAAAGACAGCAGTCGGGAGAACCATTTTCCCGTCTCGTAAGGAGGATAAAATGGCAAAAAACTATGATGGCATGGCAGTTGGGGCATTTGAACTGGATAACCTGGTAGCTTGCTTTGTCGCTCTCGATGCAGCATCCAAGGCTGCAAACGTAACGATTCAAAGCGTCGAACGAAACCGACTGAAAAGCGGAGCATGTGTAAAAATACGCGGCAGTGTTTCTGATGTGAATGCAGCAATGGAAGTGGCCTTAGAGACAGCCAAACCCCTTGGCAAGATTGTTTCTCACACAGTGATCGCATCACCTTCCGCAGATACTGAAGTGGCACTTAAGATGACCATTAACAAATAGAACATGTCAGGAGGAAATGAGAAGATGTCATATGGAGCATTAGGATTAGTAGAGGTTGTGGGAAGCTGTAATGCAGTAGTTGTCCTTGACCAGATGCTGAAAACATCAGATGTGGAATTCCGTACCTGGCATACCAAGTGCGGAGGTCACGCAACTATATTCTTAAGTGGCGATATAGCAGCAGTAAAGGCAGCAGTAGATGCTGTAAAGGGAAACCCGCCCTGTGAAATTATAGCAGCAGCTGTAATCTCAGCACCGTCTGAAGAAACATCAAGACTGGTGATAGAAGAGGAAGAAAAACACCATAAATAATAGCTAAAAGGACTTTCTGTAAATCAGTAAATGAAATGCAGAAAGTCTTTTTGGAATATGTATAAAGATTCTGCAGTAAAGAAGTGTCAGGGTATTGAAAATGATGTGAAGGTAGTATTAAATCAAGAAGGCAGGTATTTCGGAAGATGGATTATAAGAGTGTAAAAATATCAGAAGATGCAAAAATTGCAAGGCAGTCAGTGGTTATTGGAGATGTAACTATCGGGCGTGACAGTTGTGTTCTTCATTATGCTGTGATACGTGGCGATGATGCTCCGATCGTGATCGGTGAGGAATCTAATGTTCAGGAAAACTGTACGATTCATGTAAGCCGTAATATGCCGGTACATATTGGGAATAATGTGACAGTTGGACATAATGCAGTGCTTCATGGATGTATGATCGGTGACCGTACATTGATCGGAATGGGAGCGGTTGTTCTTGATGGTGCCATAATAGGTAAGGATTGTATCATAGGAGCAGGAAGTCTTGTGACAAAGAATACAGTGATACCGGACGGTTCTCTGGTGATGGGAAGTCCTGCAAAGATTAAACGAAACCTTACATGGGAAGAAAAGCTGGGAAATCTTGAAAACAGTAAAGAGTATGTTTCTGTGTCTGCCGAAATGCAGAAGCAGGGTGTATTGTAAAAATCAGACAATAAAAATATCCCCGGAACTTTATGTAAAAACAGTGGAGTTCCGGGGATATTTATGTATATCAGACAGTAATCTTAAACCAGTCTTTTTCTTCAAAATCTACTACTGTGCAGTCATTTGCATAAGTGCATTCCGGAAGAATGATCATGGCATGGAGTACTTCATTGTTTAAAGGAAGAGGACATAAATGCCAGATAGCAGCATTGATCTTCACCATAGTTCCTTTTGGAACTATGAATGCTCTGGTAAGTTCCGGAACAGGTGCGCCTGCAGAAGCCGGTGCTACATGTATGATCATGTCATCATCCAGTGCAACAATTCCTTCCCAGGTAGTTGTGTGATATTCAGCAGCTTTAACGATGCGTTCATCTTTATGTACTGCAATAGGTGAAAAACCAATGGATCCCATACAGGTACCGGAAATACGGTCTGGATAAAATTTATGTATTTCACCCTGTAATGGATAGCCTTCTGGCTCTGTCATGCTGAAAAATGTACCAAATGGTGCAAAATCTGCAGCATTAATTTTTGTTGCTTTTAGTTCTCTCATGGTATAATACCCCCTTATATAGTATTTTATGAAAAGTTTTGATTATTTTTTTTGTGTGACCGGTGGAAGATCACAGTGATAAGCGATACCCAGTGGGGTTACCAGCAGAGGATGTACCGGACGATAAACAGGTAGCCCAAGCTTTTTTTCAAATACGCTTGTGAAATCTTCAAAACTTGCGGAACCGCCTACAACATATACAGCGGGTACCTGGTAGCCTGTGAGAAATCTCTGAGTGATCGTGGCCATTTTTTCTACAGTTGCTTTGATTACAGGGAAAATTTCAGCTTCTTTTGAACGATCTGTTTTTAAAATTTCAGCTTCTTCGTATGGGATGTTATAGTGCCCTGCTACAGTCATGGTCATGTGACTGCCACCGGTAGCTTCATCGTCTGTGTAGATTACTTTGCCGTCTTTGAGAATGCTGATTCCTGTAGTGCCTCCACCTACATCCACTACAGCGCCGTCTGAAATCTTAAGTACAGCAGCTGCAGCGGTGGGTTCGTCTACGATATTGGAAACCTCAAAACCTGCACCCTCCAGCACATATTGAATACTTTTTGAACTTCCTTCGGAAACTCCGGGTGGGATTGCAGCTGCAGCGTAAGGAAGCTCAGTTTTCAGTTTTTCTTCAAGTTCAGCCTTCAGCCGTGTAACAAGCTGAACAGATTCATAATAATTGACGATCACGCCGTCTCTGATAGCCTGGGAGGGAGCGGATATGCCGGCAATCGGACGGTTGGTAGTGTCTACAACTGCCAGAACTGTATTAGCTGTACCCAAATCCACACCTACTTTCAGACGGCCTTTGAATTTTTTGCATTCACCGGTTTGAACAAGATCGGCGAAATTTGATAAAGTTCTGTTTTTCAATTCCATATCTGTATACTCCTGATATTTTATTTTATAGATGAAATCGTTTGACATTGTTACTGCTCATTCCGTTCTCAGCAACATGTTTTTCGATTTTTGCTGTTTCAGAAAAAACAACAAAAAATTGCAAACAGATATTATATATTATAGAATAATCAGTATGGAAAAGCAACAAAATATGCCGTTAGGTTATGAAAAGAATAGAAAAATTATTGGTAAATATCAAAGTTTTCATTAAATATTTTTTCATTGTGTGATAAAATATTTAATGAACTTAAATACTTCTTGAATTCTTAAATAAAGAAAGGATGCTATACAGGAATCCGCATAGTGGCTATGTTTTTGGGAATCTTTCTGGCAGTGTTGGCATATTGGTCAAAAACAGTGGAAATCCTGATAGCACCTGTAATTGCGGTGGTCAAATCTACACCTGTGGCGTCTTTTATCATTTTGTGCCTGATATGGATACCTTCCAGAAATCTGTCAGTTTTTATTTCTTTTCTTATGGTCCTGCCTGTGATATATACAAATATCCTTGAGGGAATACAGCAGACTGACAGTAAGATACTGGAAATGGCAAAAGTATTTCAGGTGAATCCCGGAAGAAAGATCAGATATATTTATGTATCGCAGGTACTGCCTTATTTTCTATCTGCATGCAGGCTTTCACTTGGGATGTGCTGGAAAGCAGGAGTGGCAGCAGAGGTTATCGGAGTACCCTCAGGTTCTATTGGTGAGAAACTGTATAATGCAAAAATATATCTGAATACTCCTGATCTTTTTGCATGGACGATTGTGATTATTGTGATAAGTTTTGTATTTGAAATTTGTGTTGCGTTTTTCCAGAAGGGAAAACCACTTGTATAAGAGGAAGATCCGGATGTGGAAAAACTACACTGATACGGCTTCTTTTGGGGCTGGATATTCCGGATAAGGGAAAAATAGAAGGGATAAGTGACAGGAAGATCAGTGCAGTATTTCAGGAAGATCGCCTGTGCGAAAATCTGAGTGCTGCTTCCAATATAAGAAAACAATATCAGACAGAGAACTGGAGGAGGCATATAAAGCAGTTGCGCTTACTGAGGTATGGCAGAAACCGGTTCGTGAATTAAGCGGAGGAATGCGCAGAAGAGTGTCTATCCTGAGGGCATTGCTGGCTGATTCAGACTGTGTGATTATGGATGAACCTCTCAGAGGTCTTGATGAAAAAACCAGAACAAAAACAATTGATTATATTTTAAAAAAGACCGAGGGAAAGACATTGATCTTTGTTACCCATGAAGAACAGGAAGCAGTTTGGCTAAAGGCCGACAAAACATTAAAATTTATGAAGGATCATCTGATAAAATAATCCGGAAGGTGATGGGATAAAATAATGCAGACTTATACATATGTTTCAAAGGGAAAATTTGAATTAATGGAAAAACCAAAACCAGTACTTATGCATGAACGAGATGCAGTTGTAAAAGTAACGCTTGCAAGTATCTGTTCAAGTGATCTGCACATTAAACACGGAAGTGTTCCCCGTGCAGTTCCTGGTATAACTGTGGGACATGAGATGGTAGGTATTGTTGAATCAGTTGGAAGTGCTGTAACTCATGTAAAACCGGGGGATCGTGTGACTGTAAATGTAGAAACCTTTTGTGGTGAATGTTTTTTCTGTAAAAAAGGTTATGTAAATAACTGTACAGATGAGAATGGCGGATGGGCTCTTGGCTGTCGTATAGATGGTGGTCAGGCAGAATATGTAAGAGTTCCGTTTGCTGACCAGGGACTGAACAAAATTCCGGAAGGAGTTACTGACAGACAGGCTTTGCTGGTAGGAGATGTTCTTGCCACTGGCTATTGGGCTGCACGTATTTCTGAGATCACAGAGGAGGATACTGTGCTGATCATTGGAGCTGGTCCTACAGGGATTTGCACTTTGCTAAGTGTTATGCTGAAGAATCCAAAGTGTATTATTATGTGTGAAAAAGATGAAAACAGAATTCATTTTATTAATGAACATTATCCGGAGGTTCTTACTGTCTCGCCGGAGGAATGCTTTGATTTTGTCCAGGACCATAGTGATCACGGTGGAGCTGATGTAGTTCTTGAGGTTGCGGGAGCGGAATCTACATTTCGTCTGGCATGGGAATGTGCAAGACCAAATGCAACTGTGACAGTGGTTGCACTTTATGATAAGGCTCAGGTACTGCCACTTCCGGATATGTATGGAAAAAATCTCACATTCAAAACAGGTGGAGTGGATGGATGTGATTGTGAGGAAACCCTGAAACTGATCGCAGAAGGTAAGATTAATACAGAACCACTTATCACACATACCTATCCGCTTAGCAGAATCGAAGAAGCATATGAACTTTTTGAAAATAAGAGAGATGGTGTGATCAAAGTAGCGGTAGAGTGTTAGAGCGTGTTTCGAAAACGATGTACTAGCAGGATCGCTGTAGATGAAATGAGCAGGTCTGTGAAAAAAAATATCTGGAGCAGTTTCTTTTTTGATGTATCGGCTGAAAATAGTGCTGTGGCAGATACCTGCCTGAGCCAAATCTCATTTTTTAACCGAATCAAGTAAGTCCCCTGCTTCAATTGCGAAAAGCAATAAGCAGTGGGTGGGGACTTACTTGTATCAGGAGGAGTGCAAGCTCCTTCTGATAAACTGCGAAGCAGTTATTCGGTTATGAGCAAGTAGCGAAGCGGATTGCGAATATCCGCTTGACTGTATAAAAATACAGGAAAATGACAAAAATTGATAAAATATGTAAATTTTTAGTTATATTTTAAGCATTCTATGGTACACTAGAGTGTGTCTGAAAAATGCTTTTCGCAAAATCTACCGCAAAGTGGGGCGTGCAGATTGTGAGAATGATTTTTCAAACATACTCTAGTATAGTATATCAAAAATGGGAGGAAAACTCGAAAATGAGCAAAAAAGAAGGAAAAGGATTAAAGTCTTTCAACAAGGGATTTCAAGTGCCTGACACTTACATTATTATCTTTTTAGTAGTTGTTGTCGCAGCACTTCTGACTTTCCTTGTACCAAAGGGATTTTACGAAACACAGGATATTTCGTACATGATCAATGGTGTTGAGAAAACCCGTACAGTAATCAAAGACGGAAGTTTCCAGTATCTGACAGACGATGCAGGAAATGTAGTAACAGAGGGAGTAGCACTCTTTAGTGGAGATGGTGGAACAGGATTCTTCAACTATATGTATAACGGAATCGTAAGTAGTTCTGCAATCGAGATTATCGCATTCCTTATGGTAGTAGGTGGTGCATTCGGTATCATGATCCGTACAGGTGCGATTGAATCCGGATTGATTGGATTGATCCGTAAGGCAAAGGGAGCAGAAAAACTGCTGATTCCGATACTTTTCGTACTGTTTTCTCTTGGTGGAGCAGTTTTTGGAATGGGAGAAGAAGCACTTCCGTTTACTATGATTCTTTGTCCGTTGTTTGTAGCAGTTGGATATGATTCAGTTATCGCAGTTCTTGTTACTTATGTTGCAACACAGATTGGTTTCGGTTCATCCTGGATGAATCCATTCTCTGTAGGTATTGCACAGGGTATTGCAGGTATTGATGTATTCTCCGGAGCAGGATTCCGTATGGTAATGTGGGTAGTATTTACAGTTCTTGGCTGTGGAATGACTATGTTCTATGCGTCAAAGATCAAAAAGACTCCGACAATTTCAATCGCATATAAGACTGATTCATATTTCCGTGAGCAGAATGAAAAAACAGGAATTGACGAAGGACATTCATTTGGTCTTGGACATATTTTAGTTCTTCTGACATTGGCTGCTACAGTAGTATGGGTAATTTGGGGAGTTATGACTCAAGGATACTACATGCCAGAGATTGCTACACAGTTCTTCATTATGGGAATTGTTTCCGGTGTGATCGGAGTTATCTTTAAACTGAACGATATGAAACTGAATGATATCGCAACATCATTTAAAGATGGAGCAAAAGACCTGATTGGTGCTGCACTTGTTGTTGCTATGGCACAGGGTATCATGCAGGTTCTTGGTGGATCTGATCCGACAACACCTACAGTTATTAATACAATTATGTATAATATTTCAAATGCACTGTCTGGAGTTTCCGGAGCAGTTGCAGCAGTACTTATGTATCTGTTCCAGTCTGTATTCAACTTCTTCGTTGTATCCGGAACAGGACAGGCTGCAATCACAATGCCGATCATGGCTCCACTGTCAGACCTGTTAGGCGTTTCACGTCAGACAGCTGTAGTTGCATTCCAGCTTGGTGATGCATTTACAAACCTGATTGTTCCTACATCCGGATGTCTGATCGGATCTCTTGCAATTGCAAAGATTGAGTGGTCTAACTGGATTAAATTCATGTGGAAATTCCTTGGCGTATTAATGATTGGTGCAATCATTACAATTCTTATTGCAGTTGGAATTGGATTCTAAAACATACATTTGATAATTGAGAGTGATTTATGATGAAATTAATTCAGAATATTGATGTCTATGCCCCACAGCATCTGGGGAAAAAAGATGTACTTACAATCAATGATAAGATTGTCAAGATTAAAGATGCAGGTTCTATATCTGCAGAGGGATTTCTTTCTGAGGCAGAAATGATCAATGGAGAGGGTTTACTTTTAACTCCGGGATTCATTGACAGTCATGTTCATGTACTCGGAGGCGGTGGCGAAGGTGGATTCGCCAATCGTACTCCGGAAGCAACTATGGAAGGACTTACGAAGTTTGGAGTAACAACAGTTGTTGGCTGCCTTGGAACAGATGGAATCGGTCGTGATATGTGTGCACTGGTTGCAAAGACAAAAGGATTGAATGAGCAGGGAATGTCTGCATACTGTTATACAGGCAGTTATCAGATTCCGGTTCACACGTTGACTGACAGTATTGTAAAAGATATTATGATGATTCAGGAAATCGTTGGAACCGGAGAAATCGCGATCTCTGATCATCGTTCTTCACAGCCGACTTTTGAGGAATTTGCACGTGTTGTTGCGGATACAAGACTTGGTGGTGTTCTTTCCGGGAAAGCTGGTATTGTAAATGTTCATCTTGGCGACAGTCCAAGATGCTTAGATCTTATTGAACGAGTGGTAGATGAGACAGAGATACCGGCTTCTCAAATACTGCCAACACATATCAATCGAAATGAGATGCTTTTTGGCAAGGCGATTGAGTATGCGCTGAAAGGCGGAGCAGTAGACTTTACAGGAAATGAAGATATTGATTATTGGGAAACTATCTGTGATGAGGTACGTGTATGTAATGGTATCAAACGGATGTTAGATGCAGGAGTAAATCCTGACCGCATGACAATTTCTTCTGATGGACAGGGAAGCCTTCCGATGTACAGTAGTGATGGCGAATTCCTTGGAATGGGTGTTGGACAGTCCAGCTGCCTTCTGAAGGAAGTAAAGGAATGTGTATTTAAAACAGAAATTCCTTTAGAAATAGCTATTTCTACAATTACATCTAATCCGGCAGATATTCTTCGCCTCAAAGGAAAAGGTAAGGTTGAAGAAGGCTATGATGCGGATCTTTGTATTCTTGACCAGGAACTTCATCTTGTTGAAGTAATTGCAAAAGGGAATACAGTTTATACAAAATAAAGTATATTGATGTTAGAAGCATCAGTCATTCAGTTGGCTGGTGCTTTTTGCATGCGAGGATAGCTTGTAATGAAACGGATTTACAAGCTGACAAATGATGGTATAATTAATTCTATTGTTGAGCTGATAGAAAGGGCATAGGTATGAGAAAAGCAATCGTATATGCATCGGTACATCATGGAAATACAGAAAAAATAGTAAAGAGCATAGCAGAAGAGTGTCAGGTCGATTTGATTGATGCAGTAAAACAGTCAGATGCAGATCTGAGTAGTTATGATATGATCGGGTTTGCGTCAGGAATCTATTTTTCAAAGTTTCATCAGTCGATATTGAAATTTGCGGAAAAGAATTTACCAGATGACAAAAAGGTCTTCTTGATCTGTACTTATGGTGGAAGTGCGAATTATAAATCCATAGAGCAGATTTTGGATAAAAAACATGCCAGTGTAGATGGTAAATTCGGATGTAAAGGATACGATACATTTGGGCCGTTCAAACTGGTTGGAGGTATTGCAAAAGGACATCCGGATGATAAAGATATCCAAAATGCAGTGGAGTTTGTAAAAGACTTAAAAAAGTATAAAGAAGAAATAGAAATATTGGGTAGGAATGTGAAATAATGCAGACAGATTACAATACTTATGAAAGCCTTCGTGCAATACTTGAGAAAGAAACACCAATTCTTATTGCGCAGATTCGTGCGTTGTACAGAGAGTTAGATAAGAAATTTCATCTTCAGGGAGCAAAAGTGCCAATAACTTTTGGCTTTGATACGGACTCCTTGGGGTCTTATAATCAAAAAGGACACGGACAGAAAGAACATTTTCATTTTTCTCTGTTTTTTATAGGATATGCTGTAAATAATCCACTCAGCAAAGAAGACAGAATGGATCTCTACAAACACGAATACGCACATTATATGCGATACAATATGCCTATTCCTAAACAGTATCAGTGGCAGCCTGGAATTCACGGAAGTGCATGGAAATACTGCTGCTCATTGGTAGGTGCGGCACCAACGCCCTATTACAAAGCGGGTGAGGCGCTGATGAATCACAATTATGAAAAAACTCTGATGAATCCGATTCATGACAAAACAGTCACCATACGGGATCAACACCGAAGAGAACAGGAATACAGAAGAACGCAGAATGTGATTATAAAATATGAAAAAGGGGAAAGCGTCGATCATCCGAAATTTGGCGAAGGAATTATAGAAAAAATAGAGCAACGATCTTGCTCTGTGAGTCTTCATATTCGCTTTGGAGAAGAACTGAAAGTGATAGATCAGAAATGGCTTCTTCAGACAAAATACAAAAAAAGAAAATCTGAAAGCCCGTGATCAGATATCCTGGTTAGAGCAATAAACAGTATCTATATTAAGAAGCAGTATTTCCTATATCGGCAAAAACACAACAATTCAGGTCGAATATTATTGATATTTTTGCCGATGATGTGATCGAAACAGCAAATCACTTCCGCTGCATGGATACCGCCCTTCCGGAAGAAGTTGCCGATAAAATGAAGGCCTTGCTGACGGAATACAACGCCAAAGAAGAAAGATAAAGAAAAAGCAGATCAGGTTGCAGATGAAATTATAAAAAATACATACAAAACACTCACGACAAGAGGTATGAAGGGATGTTATGTATATTGTACGGATGCCGCCTTGGTTCAATATTTTAAGAAACTGTTAAAATAAAAATGATAAAGGGGTAAAAGTTCATGAAGGAAAAAACAATAGAGTGTATTCGCAAATTTACAGAAGACCGGGATCGGGATCAATTTCATAGTCCGGTAGTCAGAGCATTTGGGGACTACGGTAATACTACGAATGAGGGAATGCAAATGAGCCGATGTAGAAGTGCAGATTTTAACGGTAGTAGTAATCGTTAAATTGTAAGGGCTATCGTTATATAGTGTGCAATCGTTGAATAGTCTAGCAGTATCGTGTAAAATGAATATCTAGTTAGATATGGACATATAATATTAAAGCAGCCGCAAGCTGTGATTTGAACTATATTTGACCTTGACAGGCGGCACATTTGAATGTATACTTTAAGTACAGTAAGAGATTACTGCAAATGTTTGTTGCTACTCGATATGCAACTCAAATAAGGTCGAGTTCAAATGTTTGTCGCTACTCGATATGCGACTTAGAAAAGGTCGAGTTCAAATGTTTTGAGGTTCTGTTCGAGAGGACGGAGCCTCTTTTTGACGATAGGAGAAGAAATGGAAATAGGACATTTTTATTATATTGATGATCAATACTTTAAGGATTTTCCAGATTCTTATTTGATGCAGAATAAGGAAAAGGTAAATGGACAGTTACATGATAGACCATGCTTTTATGCATTCCAGGATAGTAATACGCAGCTGTTTTGGATGATACCATTTTCATCACAGACTTCCAAATTTAAAGGAATCTATAATAAGAAAATGAAAAAGTATCATAGGTGCGATACAATTGTTTTTGGAGAAGTGCTTGGTCATGAGAAGGCATTTTTGATTCAAAATATGTGCCCGATTACAGAAAAATATATGAAAAATGAGTATCTGGACTCTGTTGCCAATATACCAGTTCGTGTTGATGGTAGATTAGAAAAGGAGTTAAAGGATAAAGCAGGAAAAGTTTTAGCATTGCAGAGAAAGGGAGCAAAGTTGATTTTTCCAGATGTCCTTAGTATAGAACAGGAATTATTAAAATACTGAAATGATGAAGAAGCGTGCAGACCTGCTTGGACAGATGCGAAATTTCCTTGATGAACACGAGGACAAGCAGGGAAAACTGACCGTTGATGATGCAATCACCTATTCTAATATGGAAGCGGAATTTGATGGATTGACCGATGTTATTTCTCGTGCGCAGAGGGAGGCAGAGCTGTCTAAGCCGATTAATTCTCCACTTACAGGGAAACCATATATCGCAGGTTCAGCTCCGGAACAGAAGAAAGGACGCGCTTCTGACGAATACAGACAGGCCATGCTTACAGCAATGCGTACCAATTTCCGTCAGGTTTCTAATCTCCTGCAGGAGGGGGTAGATGCGGATGGAGGTTACCTTGTTCCAGAAGAATATGATCGCAGATTAATTGATGTGCTGGAAGAAGAAAACATCATGCGTGGACTCGCTACTGTAATCACTACTTCCGGGGAACATAAGATTAATATTGCTGCTTCCAAGCCTGCTGCTGTATGACAATGCGTTCAATCTGGAAAGCTATATTATTACACAATTCGGCAAGGCGCTGGCAAATGAAGAAGAGGATGCGTTTCTGAATGGAAATGGAGTAGGAAAACCAACAAGTCTTTTTGACACAACGCATGGTGGACAGCTCTTGAATACTCTGACCGCAGGGATTAAGTCGGATGATGTGCTTGATCTGGTTTATGGTCTGAAGCGTCCATATCGTAAAAATGCTTCCTTTATTATGAACGATGGAACATTAGCACAGCTTCGAAAACTGAAAGACAACAATGGTGCTTATATTTGGCAGCCGTCTTATCAGGTAGGGGAACCGGATCGTGTGCTTGGCTATGAAGTGCATACTTCTGCGTATGCTCCGAAGGATGCCATTTCTTTTGGTGACTACAAATACTACAATATCGGTGATCGTGGTTCCAGATCCTTCAAACAGTTAAATGAGCTGTTTACCGGAAATGGTATGATCGGTTATGTAGCAAAGGAACGTGTGGATGGAAAACTGCTCCTGCCAGAAGCTGTTCAGATTATGAAACTGAAGGGAACAGAATGACCTGAAAGTTCTCCTTTCTCATAAGTCATGACTCCTAAGCCATCTTCCTATACCTAAAAAACTAAACCCTGTTTACTCTAGGCAAACAGAAAAAAATCAGTATAATGAAGGTAGGGGAAGGGAGGCTTTTATATGCAATTCAAATATCAGGATTTAGGAGAAGGAATCATTAAACTGTTAAAGCAAAGAAAACAGAATGGCGAAAATATCATGGTTATTAGAGCAACAGAAGTGAAAAGACTTCTGGATGTGCAGAAGATATGTGGGCCATGCCGGAATGGAAGGTATGCAGTGATCTGTCAGGCTATGAAATATGCGTCAGACCGAATTCCAGCAAAACAGATTGATGGAAATTATGAAAGTTCCAATTATACATTAGAATATCAATTGAATTTATTTTAAGAAGAGTCAGACTTGTGTGGGAAAATGCGCAGGTCTGATTTTCTTTTGGGGGTGATTGCAGTGTTTTTGACACTTGAAGAAATGAAAAATTATCTCCGGGTAGACCATGAGGAGGACGATGGCCTGCTTGCCGATTTTCTGAAAGCATCGGAAAAACTGTGTATGGATATCGCCCGGATGGAAGATCGGCAGGAGTTTGAGCAAAGTCCGAATGCCAAGATCGTTGTGCAGTACGCAGTTGCTTATCAGTATGAACACAGGGAAGAAGCAGACCACCATGCGCTTACACTGACTCTACGGGCTTTACTTTTTGGGGAGAGAAAGCCGGGATTCTAAGATGGATGTCTCACTTTTAAATGTAAGATTACCTTTCAGGAAGTAGTGGTGGAGTCTGATGAGATTGGTAACCGGACAAATAAATGGAAAGACTACTATACCTGCCATGCAACTGTGAGTGGGGAGAACGGATCGGAGCAGAATACAGCCGGACAGATGGTGGAGGATGGAAAAGTAGATTTTACTATCCGCTATTGTAAAAAGGCAGCAAAGATAGATTCGACCGGATTCAGGGTTTCTTTTCAGGGGGAGTTTTATAACATTTTAAGTGTAGATCATATGAATTACAAAAAGAAATGTTTGAAATATAGATGCCAAAAAAAGAGGAGATAGTAGTGAGTGAAAATGTGCGGATAGATCAGCTTGCGGAAGCTGTGATGAAAGGGCTGACAGAGTATACGGACCTTGCAACAGATGATATGAAAAAAGCTGTAAAGTCGGTGGGAAGAACTGTTCGAAAAGAAATAGAAGCTAATGCACCGGCAGAAGAAGTAGGAGTGAAACAGTTGGAAAAGGAGATTGAGAGGAGCCTGCATAATGGATAAGATTCTTGCTGTGTTGCGGGAAACAGGAATTTCTTTTGCATATGACCACTTTGCAGAAGGAGAAGCGGTAGAGCCACCGTTCATCTGCTATCTATTTCCGGGGAGTAACAACTTTGCAGCAGATGGAAAGGTTTACCACAAAATTGGAAGAGTAAATATTGAATTGTATACAGATAAGAAAGATTTAAAAGCAGAACAAAAAGTGAAGGATGCTTTAGATGCAGCTTCCATTTTTTATGCAAAATCCGAGGTTTGGATTGACAGTGAAAAACTATATGAAGTTCTTTATGAGATGGAGGTTTAGGAATAACTTTAGCAGAGAGTTAAAAATTATCATGTTATAGTATCGACAAATGAAGGATTTTTGCGTATAATATCACGAAATAGAAAGTCTATTGTGATTAAAAATTCAAGAAAGGTTGTCGTAAAACATGGAAAGAAATAATAATGGATTCACACTTGTAGAATTGGTAGTTGTGATTTCTATTCTTGGTGTATTGATTGCAATTTTAGCTCCATGGTATACATCGAAAATACACAAGGCGAAAGTAGCAACGGATTGGGCGAATGTGAAATCTTATTATAATGAGATACAAACAGATTATATGTTTACAGATAAGCACAATCCCAAAGTTCCCATTGATTGGCATACAAATCCATATTATGATTGGAAGGTGCTTACTTCATTAAGTGGGGAAAAAGTACCGATGAAAACAGGAATGTGTGCTGTGAGTTTTGAAGAAAGTAACGGCTATTCCATAACATATCAGTGTAATGCAAGACATTCACAATGCGAGTTTGAGGTGGGAGTACAGAAATCTGATTCATAATAAAAAAGAGATTGATTGTGAAAAGTCATATGGTAAATAGTATTTTAAGATATATACGGTTGTAAATGATCATTTGTTAGTTTGAAAATTTTATAATGTTACATAGAACATCTGTCAGAAATGGCAGGTGTTTTTCATTTGTTTGGAGCTCAAGAGGCTCCTTTTTTGTATCCGTTTTTAAGGAGCTTCCGATATGGTGCTGAATCCAAATGTCAGCGTAGAGCAGATGAATGAAGGCTATACAGGAACAGCGAATGCGGAGGGAAGCTCCGAGCTGATTGCTGCGATTACTTCTGCAATGCAGAACGTAAAGGGAGACAGCGGTGATCTTGTGATTCCGGTTTATCTGGGAGGTACCCTGCTGGATGAAGTGATCATTTCGGCACAGCAGCGGGCAAATCTAAGAAGTGGAGGAAGATAGAATGGCATTTATACAGTATCTGATTTTTAATGAGGAGCTGCTTCCTTTTCCAGATTCCTATGAAATCACTCTTTCCGATGTGGAAGCGGATTCCAGCGGAGAAACAGAGGCCGGAACCACACAGAGAGATGTGATAAGGACCGGAGTGGCAGAAATTTCGGTCTCTCCCAAGTGGGTAAAGCGTCTGACCGTTTATTCGAAGCTGCCAAAGATCGCGGTGAGGTATTGGAATTAAAAGAGCAGAAATGTATATCAGCAATTATAAAGTAAAGTTGAAAAAAGACACTTCTTATAAGGGACTTTGGATAGTTAGCTTTACTCTGAATGTGTATACCCATATGGGATTGGATGATGCAGAGAAGGAATTGCAAAATGCAAGAAAAAAATGGGAATTTCGGATAAAGACGATAAGCCTTTGAAACAGAATATGTTCAAGGTAGTTTGAGAGTAAAATATTATAATAGGAAACGATAGCATCCAAGGTTTATACAACTTGGGTGCTTTTTTATGGAAAAGATTGAAATGGTATGGTAGAATAATTAGAAATGTTTAACTATATAAATATTGATAAAATGTGATGGAGAATAAAATGAGAGATGACTTTAGTGAAGCAACTAAAAAGGAATTAGCTGCAATGGTCGGATACAAATGCTCGAATCCATGTTGCAGAAGAACAACAATTGGGCCGAAACTATCTGGTGAGGGAACTATTAATTTAGGAGAGGCAGCTCATATAAAAGCTGCTTCTCCGGGAGGAAAAAGGTATGATCCAGATATGACACCTGAAGAAAGAGCGGGTTATGAAAATGGAATTTGGATGTGTCGTACCCATGCAGCATTAATAGATAGAGATGAAAAATATTTTACTGTGGAATTATTATATAAATGGAAACAAAAGGCAGAAGAAAGTGCTGGTAAAGAATTAATTGAAGGTGAGGGGACAATAAGAAAATGTAAATTTAGAATGAATATTTTTTATAGAGATTTAAAGGAATATATATCTGCAATGGAATTATTCAAAATGCGAAGAGGAGTTGTAATTAATACACAAATGCTTCCTATTCAAAATAATTGGGAAGAACATTTAGAAGAAATTTCAGAGTTGATTGGACCGGAACTGACAGCAACTTTATATAATATTAATCGAATAGTAGAGGAATTTAGGTTAACGATGGAAGAAGAAGCAAGGCGATTGAAGGGAGGTCCAAAATTAGATTACATATCAGTTATTTATTGTCAAAAGCAAGATTTTTTTATGGATAAAATGCAAGAATGGCTTACAAAGGATTTATTGGAAACAATAAAGTTCTATACGGAGATATAAATTTCTGACAGTAGTCTGCACCCCCTAAACTGACTACGATTTGACTACTACAGACGGAAGTGATTTGCTTCATTTTGCACTTTTTTGCAAAAAATGTAGTAAATGAGAAGAAAACTACGATGCCATGAAATGCTGATAAAACCTTGCAAAATACGGCATTTCACGGCAGTTTGAGAGGAGAAAAAACAATGATTCGAGTACTTTTCGTATGCCACGGCAATATCTGCCGTTCACCAATGGCAGAATTTATTTTCAAAGATATGGTATCAAAACGAGGTCTTGCGGATCAATTTTATATTGCATCTGCCGCGACCAGTACAGAGGAAATCTGGAATGGAATAGGAAATCCGGTGTATCCTCCTGCGAGGGAGGAGCTTGCTAGGCATGGAATCAGTTGCAAAGGTAAGAGAGCAGTGCAGTTGACAAAAGCGGATTATGATAAGTATGACTATATTCTTGGTATGGATCATTGGAATCTGAAGAATATGTTGAGAATACTGAAAGCGGATCCGGAGGGAAAGGTCAAGCTTCTTTTGGATTACAGTGATAATCCGCGGGATATCGCAGACCCATGGTATACAGGTGGATTTGATGTCACATATTCAGATGTAGTGGAGGGCTGTGAAGCTTTTTTGAGGTACTTGCAAAATATAAAAAAACTGTAAAACCTTTTGTCGATGGAATTTACTTTACAAATGGCTGGGACTATTTTATACTATGTCTACAGCGACTCTTAAGGGGGCTTTCGCTCCCTTATTTCTTTTTCCTGAAAGGGAAGTCAACGTTCAAATCAGGGCATCCTGCCCGCATTATTTTCAAAGCAAGAAAGGAAACTGAATATGCAGAAAGACTATGATACATTCGTAGAGAAACTGGAGATTGGTATTTATGAGGCCACAGGAATTCCAAGAGAAAATATTTCTTTTGAGAAAGAAGGCGGGAGATTTGCGCCTGTAGGAGACAGACTGCTGGTGAAGTTTGCCGAGCACGATGATGCATGGGAAGTCTGCGGACTTTATACACAGGAATTATTTAAATCTTATCAAAGTGGCAGCTCATTTGAGGAGATTATGACTGAGATTACAGATGATCTGAAGAGGATTAAAAAGGCTGATATTTATGAGAAAACAAAAGTAATCAAAGATTATGAAAAAACAAAGCCGCGTTTATTTATCAGACTGTTAAATGCCAATAAATATGCAGCAGATTTGCAGGATGCGGTTTATAAAACTCTTGGAGATATTGCGCTTGTGCTTTATATGAAAGTTACTGAATATGAGGGATGTGTAACCAGTACGAAAATCCGCCTGGGAATGCTGGAACAATGGGGAAGAGACAGTGATGAGGTATTTAAGGAAGCATTACTCAATACGTACTTTATGAGCCCACCGAGAATTTACAGATGGGAGCAGATGATCTTTAATCCGGAATATGAAGGCGAGAGTTTTATGAATCTGGGAGATAAATGTGAATTAAAAAGAGATGCGATGGGAAATTGTTTAAGTACTACCAAGAAGACGAATGGAGCAGTTGCAGTGTTTTTGCCCGGGGTGGCAGAACAGCTTGCGTATATGCTGGATTCTGATTTCTACATGGTATTTACAAGCGTACACGAGGTGATGATTCATAATGACAAATTTGTGGAGCCTGAAGACTTGCAGTATGTTTTGGAAGATACCATTAAAGAAGCCACACCTAAGGAAGATTATCTTACATCCAGAATTTATCAGTATAATAGAGAGACACACAAATTTATTTGTGTAACATCTTTAGATGAGTGAATATAGTATTTGAATGATGGGATATGATTTTTGTTGTATTGATGCTAGTACAGCGAAAATTAAGTTTCTGCTATATTGACGCAGGATGATTTCTTCAGCTGCAAGGCGGAGGAATGGGACGTAGCGGTGGCTACGGCGACCGATGACAACGCGGAAATAAGAAATTTAGATGCAAGATTGTTCGAGAAATCAACTTGTCGGTACACTAGATATATAACCTTTGTTGAAGATAAAGTAGCGTGTTGGGAAGGGGAGTGTCCATTTGAAATATTAGTTGGTATTGTGTAATGCCGTTGCTTGTTAATAATATAAGAAGCAATAAAATAGTGTGAGATAAAATATGAGAGTATTCGTTAAAAGAATACTCTCATAGTAAAATTCTTATGTGTAATTAAAAATGGCAATTATCCAAGCAGTGCGGAGTCGTTACTGAATTCTTCGCCGCTTGCACGTTCAAACTGATCCAGAAGGTCTTTGACAGTCAGTTTTTTCTTTTCTTCACCCTGAATGTCCAGAATGATTTTACCTTCCATCATCATGATCAGACGATTGCCATGTGCAATGGCATCTTTCATATTGTGGGTGATCATCAGAGTTGTAAGGCAATCACGATTTACGATCATATCTGTGATTTCAAGAACCTTTGCGGCTGTTTTCGGATCAAGGGCAGCGGTGTGCTCATCCAGAAGCAGAAGTTTCGGTTTCTGGAGTGTCGCCATAAGAAGGGTAAGCGCCTGTCTCTGTCCACCGGAGAGGAGTCCTACTTTGGAGGTAAGTCTGTCTTCCAGACCAAGACCGAGAATTTTGAGAAGTTCTCTGTATTCTTCTCGTTCTGCTTTTGTAATTCCGGAGCGGAGAAGACGGGATTTTCCACGACGTTTTGCAAGTGCAAGGTTTTCTTCAATACCCATGGTGGCAGCAGTTCCGGTCATCGGATCCTGGAATACACGTCCAAGGTATGTGGCACGCTTGTGTTCGGAAAGTTTGGTAACATCAATATTGTCGATAAGGATCTGTCCTTCATCAACCGGCCATGTTCCTGCAACAGCATTTAACATAGTAGATTTACCGGCACCGTTTCCACCGATGACTGTGACAAAGTCTCCTTCGTTCAGTTTAAGATTCAGGCCATTTAAAGCACGCTTTTCATTGATGGTTCCCGGGTTAAATGTTTTATAGATGTTTTTTAATTCAAGCATTTTTATTTACCTCCCCTTTTTACCGGTTTGTTGAAATATTTGCCTTTCCAGTATGGGAACGCAAGGAAGAGGGCAACAACGATTGCGGAAAGCATCTTCAGCAGGTCCGTATCAATACCCATCCAGATAACGACCTGAAGTACCAGATAGTACAGGATGGAGCCAAGGATAACAGCGGTCAGGCGAAGTGCAAAGTTACGGAAAACACGTCCGAAGATTGCCTCACCGATAATAACAGCAGCCAGACCGATAACGATGGAACCACGTCCCATGTTGATATCTGCAAAACCCTGATACTGTGCAAGGAGAGCGCTTGAAAGCCCTACCAGACCGTTGGAGATCATAAGACCGAGAACTTTGTTCCTGTTTGTGTTGATACCCTGGGCACGTGACATATTTGGGTTACATCCGGTTGCTCTTAAAGAACATCCAAGTTCTGTTCCAAAAAACCAGTATAAAATTGCAATCAGAACAATACACATGATTGCTACGATAAAGATGGTGTTTTTGGAAAGGGATGTGTTTTTAATATGACGCAGAGAAACCAGAAGATTGTATTTATCAACATTGATTGCCTGGTTTGCTTTTCCCATAATTTTCAGGTTGACAGAGTATAAAGATAACTGTGTCAAAATTCCGGCAAGGATTGCAGGAATTCCCATAAATGTATGGAAAATTCCAGTAACAAGACCAGCAAGCATTCCTGCGAGAGTAGCGGCGAGCATGGAAATCCAGACATTATGTCCGGAAAGCATCATCATTATACATACTGCACCACCGGTACACATGGTACCATCTACAGTAAGGTCTGCGATATCGAGAATGCGGAATGTCAGATAAACACCGATTGCCATGATTCCCCAGATCAGACCTTGTGCCACAGCGCCCGGAAGCGCAGCTATTAACGTCATAATTTGCATTTGTAATTTCCTCCTGTTGAGATGCGAAAAGCGAGAGAGGTAAAAAACCTTTCCCGCTGATAGCATATAAGTTAAATTTTCGTAACTGTGTTGTTACTGAACAGTTACAAATTTTCGTTCAGAATTATTCAGCAGCCTCTTCAGTTGCATCATCTTCAGCAGTTTCAGCAGTAGCTTCGTCTGCTGCATCTGCATCGTCAGATGCTTCTTCTGTATCTTCAGCAGCTTCGCCGATTGCTACATAATCATCAGGAACTGTGATGCCAAGTTCTTCACAGATATCTTTATTGTATTCTTTTGTGAAGTTTGGTGCATATTCGATTGGCATTGTAGAAATATCTTCCCCGTCTTTTAAGATTTTAACTGCCATTTTACCGGTTGTAACACCAAGATCATAGTAGCTGATGGAAAGTGTTGCAACACCACATCCTTCGCAGATACCTTCTTCACCTGTGATTACCGGAACCTTTGCCGGAAGGCAGATGTTGTTGATGATTTCAGTGTTAGATGCAACTGTGTTATCTGTCGGTACATAGATTACATCACTGGCATCAGCAGCTGTTGTAGCAACAGAAGAAAGGTCATTGGAATCAGAGAATGCATAATATTCACATGTATATCCCAGTTCTTCCAAAGCAGCTTTTACTGTATCTACCTGATACTGTGAGTTTGCTTCTGCGGAGCAGTAGAGGAGACCTACATTTTTAGCATCAGGGAAAAGTTCCTGAAGCATTGCAGCCTGTTCATCAAGTGGTGCAAGGTCAGCAGTTCCGGAAATATTGCCACCTACAGTTCCGTCGAAATCATCAAGTCCGAGTGCAACACCATATTCTGTAACAGAAGTACCAAGAATCGGAATATCGCTTGTTCCGGCTGCTGCAGCCTGAAGAGCTGGAGTTGCGTTTGCGAGGATCAGGTCAACATTGTTGGAAACAAAGCTGTTAACAATTGTAGAACAAGTATTGGAATCGCCCTGTGCATTCTGTTCGTCAAATGTAACGGCATCTTCGCCAAGTTCTTTGATTACTTCATCCTTAAATCCCTGTGTTGCAGCGTCAAGAGCGTCATGCTGTACAAGCTGGCAGATACCGATTGTATATTTGTCTCCGTCAGCGGCACTTGCTGTTACTGCGCAGGTTCCCATAGCCATGACTGCCGCAAGAGTAATTGCTAATGCTTTTCTTTTCATATTATATATCCTCCTAAAAATAATATTTTTGATTTAACCAAATCAGGCAAATAGAAAAATGGATTGTGAATATTCGCCTGACTAAAAGTAATCTCTTACTTTGTCGAAAAAACACTTCGACGTTTTAAAGTATAACGCTTTAATGTTAAAAAGTCAAGCGATTGTTGCCAGGTGGTTTGTATGATTGCTTTTTCATGTTACTGGGCACGGAGTGAACAGTAAGATTTTTATTTCATATATTAAATAGAAAGAAAATTAAAAGGCAGTGTGTCATTATGGCGTATTCGATTATGCTGGATGCGGGGCATGGCGGCCAGGATCCGGGAGCTGTATATAAGGGAAGACAGGAAAAGGATGATAATCTTAAACTGGCACTTGCTGTGGGGAATATATTAAAAAATAATGGAATTGACGTTTCTTATACCCGCACAGGAGATATTTATCAGACACCTTTTGAAAAAGCACAGCTTGCAAATCAGGCAGGTGTAGATTATTTTATTTCATTTCATAGGAACAGTAGTCCTAAAGATAATCAGTATAATGGGGCAGAAGTGCTGATATATGATAAAAGTGGGATAAAATATCAGATGGCAGAAAATATTCTGGGAGCTTTAGGGGAAGCAGGTTTTCGGGAAATTGGAGTAAAAGAAAGGCCAGGACTGGTGGTGCTCCGTCGGACCAGGATGCCGGCTCTTTTGATAGAGACTGGATTTATTAATTCAGATGAAGATAATAAGTTGTTTGATGAGAAATTCAATGAGATCGCGCAGGGAATCGCAGATGCGATCTTAGGAACTTTGGATGAAGAGACAGTGCAGGAACCGCTCTATTACAGAGTACAGACGGGAGTATTTAGAAAAAGAGAAAATGCAGACAGAATGTTGTATCAGTTGTTGGAAAAGGGATATCCGTCATTTATCTTGCATGAAGATGGATTTTATAAGGTTCAGACAGGGGCATATCAGCAGATTGGTAATGCGGTAAATATGGAACAGAGACTTAGAGATGATGGATACAGTACCATTATTGTGACAAAATAAATGTATAGTATACCAACTTGCCAATATACCAGAAGGAAGAAATATGCTATAATTTATAGAAAATAATTGATAAAAGATATATTAATGGTTACTGTTCATATATCACTATCCCGCGAAGCGTGTTACTGAGAACGGGATGAACAGTAACTATTAATGAGAACAGGGCGAATAGTGAAAAACAAAAGAGGGAGAGTTAATAAACGATGAAGGATGCATATGCGGAATTTTTGAAAAATGCAGAGGAATTCATTTTTGCAGAGAATACACCAGAAAAATCAGATATTATTTTTGTACCGGGAAATGGTTATCCTCAAATGGCTGAATGTGCAGCGCAACTTTTCAGAGAAGGTATGGCTGAATGGATTTTGCCAAGTGGAAAATACAGTGTGGTGAATGGGGAATTTTCGGGAGTTCTTGAGAAGTCAGATATTTATAATAAAGAATATGAGACAGAATGGGAATTTCTTAAAGAGGTTCTTATAAAAAATGGTGTTCCGGAGGAAAAAATCCTGAGGGAAGATCAGGCAACTTTTACGTATGAAAATGCAATTTATTCCAGACAGATAACTGACCAGATGGGACTGGAAATAAAAAAGGCAATTTTGTGCTGCAAATCGTATCATTCCAGAAGATGCCTGATGTATTATCAGATTTTATACCCGGAAACACAATTTTATGTAGTACCTGTGGTTGCAGATGGAATCGCCAGAGAGAACTGGCGGGAGAGTGAAGAAGGAATCGATGTTGTTACAGGAGAACTCTCCAGAATCGTGAAACAATTTTCACTGATGCTGGAGAGATGATATTATTTCTGTTCTTCTGTTTCGGTTTTTTGCTCAGGAAGCCAGATGTGGACAAGTTCGATTCTATTTTTGTCCAGATGGTCAACAACCAGGCGGATACCGTTTTCAAGTGTAACTGACTGGCCTTCCTTTGGCAGACAGTCAAGCTGTTCTATAATATATCCGCCAATAGAGTCGTAATCTTCAGATTCCAGATTGATATGCAGAGTTTCGTTGATATCGTCAAGTTTAGCAGAGCCTTGGACTATATATTCTCTGTCAGGCTGTATTTCCTTTATATCTTCGACTTCGTCCTCGTCATATTCATCCCGGATCT
Source organism: Blautia sp. HCN-1074 (assembly GCF_037890165.1). NCBI lineage: Bacteria > Bacillati > Bacillota > Clostridia > Lachnospirales > Lachnospiraceae > Blautia > Blautia sp. HCN-1074. Next base: position 71,765 of record NZ_JBBKBP010000013.1, on the reverse strand, counting down.
CACCTACGATTTCTTCAAGCAGGTCTTCTAATGTGACGAGCCCGGCAGTTGCGCCGTATTCATCAAGAACGATTGCAAGATTGACAGATGCCTTACGCATTTCAATCATGAGATCTGCGGTAGCCTTATATTCGTAAGTAAAGTAAGGCTCACGCAGGATATTGCGGATAGAAAAGGGTTTATCTTTTGGATAAATAAGAAGATCTTTCATATTGATTATGCCGATTACGTTATCTGTGTTATCTTCATAAACCGGAAAACGGGTATGCATATCTTCACTGAAGATCTCCATAAGTTCATCATAAGTGGAATCGACATTCACAAAGGTCATGTCAATTCGTGGAATCATTACGTCTCTGGCGGTAGAGTCACCGAAATCGAATACATTATAGATCATTTGTTTTTCTTCGTTTTCAATAACGCCCTCTTCCTGACCGACATTAACGAGGGTACGCAGCTCATGTTCTGTCATGGCATTTGCTTTTGCATTCGGATCGATATGGAACAGTAAAAGTACACCGGAGGTTATTTTAGTTACGATAAACACAACCGGGGTAAGAATGAACATAAATCCATAAATAATTCTGGCATATGCAAGTGCAAGTTTTTCTGCATGGATGGTAGCCATGTTCTTAGGTGTGATCTCACCGAAAATCAAGATCAGTAAAGTAAGGATTCCGGTTGCGATGCCGACATATGCATTACCGAGAACTTTGATGGTGAGTGTGGTCATAAGAGAGGAAACAGACATATTTACAATGTTGTTTCCTATTAATACAGCACTGAGCATTTTAGGCGAGTCAGAGATTACTTTTTCCAGAATAATAGCCCGCTTATCTCCCTGCTCAGAAAGAGACTGTATCCGGATTTTATTTACAGTTGTCATAGCAGTTTCGGCAGAAGAAAAAAATGAAGAAAGAGCAATCAGTATGATGATTGCCACTGCCTGAAAAACAATACCTGAGTCCAAAGTTTTTTCACTCCTTTTGATTATGATAGTTGAGAGTATGGCTAGTGTACCAACAAGTTGATTTCTTGAACAATCTTACGTCTAAATTTCTTATTTCCGCGTTGTCGTCAATCGCCGTAGCCACCGCTACGCCTCTCTCCTTTGCCTTGAAATAAGAAAATTTATACTGCAAGATTGTTTCAAGAATCAACTTGTCGGTACACTAAATCAAAAAGACAAGGACTTCTTTTCTTAATTGATTAGATTCTCTCAAAAAATATTTAAGCAAAATATACATGATTTCCTATAAAAAATCAAGAAAAAGCTTACTTATAAAAAATAATGCAAAAAAAATTTAAATGAGGGGTGTTGAAAAAGTAAGATTTGTGTTATAATTCATTCGGCTAAAATCAAAAAAAATATTACAAAATATTTACAAAACAATAAAAATTTGATAGTATATACAAATATACGATATTATTATATAATTATAATGCCGTATAAAAAAGAAATATAAATGATACCAAGGTTAAAAGTTCAAAAACTGTTCGTGCCTGCACGATAAAGCTTTTGAACTGGTAGTGCCAGATATTGGAAAATAAACTGAATTTGAACGGCATATTTAGGTTCAGATATAAATAGCAGATGATACGGGTTAAAGATATCTGCTTAATATATAACATATAAACAAGAAAGATAAATGAAAAACAGAGGTGCGAAATGTCTAATAACATAAATAGAATGAAAAGAAATAAATTAACAGGGAAAAAAATGGGAATTCTTGCGGCAGCAGCTTTAACAGCAGCTTTGATCACAGGAAGTGTACCTGTTGTGACCGAACCAGTCAGTGCGGCTGAATCACAGGAAAAGGTGTCTGATGCACTGATACCGGATAATATTACAATTGATCAGCCTACAGAACTTGCGAATATAGCACTTCCGATAACTGAACATGGAACTCTTGAATGGGCAGATGGAAGTTTTGTTCCGACACAGAGAGTACAGGCTTGCGAGGTGTTTCTTATACCAGCAGAGGGACAGGATCTGAGTCATGCAGAAGGATGGGATTCAGAGGCGGGAGCAGTTGTTGGATATATTAATGTAGTGGTGAATGGCATTGATGACAGCAGTTCCACAGATGCGACAGGGGATTCAGAGGATACTAAGGATCAGGAAACGCCATCAGAGACTCCGGCTGAAGAAGAAAAAAATACTTCCGATAACAAAGATGGTAAATCTGATGAAGTGAATTCGGCTAAAGCAAATAAAGATAACACGGATAAGGAAAATAAAGACGAAAACAGTAAAAAAGAAAACGACACACAGAATGATAAGGATAAAAACAGCAAAGAAAATAGTACAGACAAGAGTTCAGACAGCGCAGATGTTACCGGCAAATTAGAAATTGCAGATGACACGACACAGGATACTGCTGATGAGAAAAAAAATGATTCAGACAACACAGATAGCAAGGATGATAACATTTTCGACAATCCTGTATTACCAGACGAAAAAGATAACCGTCCGACAGATGTGGAAGATAACCTGTCAGATGAAGAAAAAGAAGAGCGGGCAGAGATTAACCATACCTGTGACGGTATCACAGTAAGTGGCGCTAATCTTCCTTGGTATGTGCAGTTCAGAGTATCAAGCGGGGACAGCTATCAGTTCACAAATGAATCCGATGCGATGATTTTCCAGTCTTATGAATTTGAACTCTGGGATCTTCAGAATGACACAGAATATGAAATTCCAAGTGGAGAGTATGTCAGCGTAACTGTACCGGTGAAATCTGGATATGAGTATACAATTGAGCATCTTCTGGATAATGGTGCAACTGAGACAATCATTCCAAGCGTGGAAGATGGAATCATGGTGTTTAGCACGCATTCTTTCAGTCCGTTTGGAATTGCCGGAAGCAGACAGCTGGTAGGTCCGGATACCGGAGATGATTCAAACAGTGCCGGGACAGTGACACCTACTCCGGCTTCATCTGATACGCAGGAACAGTCTTCTGATACAGGTAAAAATAATACAGTGTCAATTAATACTAATTCTGACAATAATAATACTTCTTCATTATCCGCACAGACAGACAGTTCTTCGGGAAATGAAACCGCTAAGAATAATAATGCGGTAAATACCGGTGATACAACAACAATTCTGCCATTTGTAATACTGGTGGTGGCTGCGGCAGTAATCATCGGAGTGGTTGTGTTTGTAAAGAAGAAAAAGAAATAAGATAAAAGTGTAGAAGAAAACAGAAAATAAAATTTTGAATAACATATATTTCTCTCCCATATAGTTTAACAGGAGGGAAGTATATGAGAGTCAGAACGATTTTGAAATCATTATTATTTGCGTATGCACTAACTGGGGTAGCATTACTGCTCCTGGCGTTTCTACTGTTTACTTTTGATCTTGGAGAGACGGCAGTGGACATAGGAATTATCGTTGTCTATGTGTTTGCCTGCTTCATGGGAGGCTTTATGGCCGGTAAAATTACACATAGAGATAAATATCTGTGGGGAGTTGTAACAGGTCTGGCCTACTATGTGTTATTGCTGGCAGTTTCCTTTACAGTAAAGGGGCATTGGGACATGAGTCTGGCACATGCGGTTACTACATTTTTCATGTGTGCGGGCGGTGGAACACTTGGTGGAATGCTGTCGTAAAAAAAAGCTTTCAAAATTAAAAAATATATGATATACTATGCCAAGAATATAATTACATAAGGAGGATAGAGTTATGGAACATATCAAAACCCTGAATACAAAGAATTTACAGAACACAGTAAAGAAAGGTGGATGTGGCGAGTGCCAGACTTCCTGCCAGTCCGCATGTAAAACTTCCTGTACAGTAGGAAACCAGAGCTGTGAGCAGAAATAAGATCAGCTATGGAGAAATGAGATAAGCAGCGGAGTGGAAACTCCGCTGCTTATCTTACGCTTAGAAAGGATTTTAGTTAAAATGAGTCTGATTCACCGTTATAAAAGCAATGGCTTTAATATTGTGCTGGACATCAACAGTGGATGTATTCATCTGGTAGATGAGGTTACATATGAAGCGCTTCCTTACCTGGAAGAAGGCCTGGACGCAGAAGCTATTGCAGAGAAACTGGGAAACAAATATAAGAAAGAAGATATCGAAACATCTGTAAAGGAATGTAATAAGCTGAAAGAAGATGGAATGCTTTTTACAAAAGATGTTTACGAGAATGCAATTGAAGAATTTTCAAATAACCGGCAGACCGTTGTAAAAGCATTGTGCCTGCACATTGCGCATGACTGCAATCTGGCCTGCCGTTATTGTTTTGCCGAAGAGGGAGAGTATCATGGCAGAAGAGCCCTGATGTCTTATGAAGTCGGCAAGAAAGCACTTGATTTCCTGATCGCAAATTCAGGATCCAGAAGAAACCTGGAAGTGGATTTCTTTGGCGGAGAGCCATTGATGAACTGGCAGGTTGTAAAAGATCTGGTAAAATACGGCAGAGAGCAGGAGAAGATTCATAATAAGAACTTCCGTTTTACACTTACTACAAACGGCGTTCTGCTTAATGATGAAGTAATGGAATTCTGCAATAAAGAAATGGCAAATGTTGTACTGAGTGTGGATGGACGTAAGGAAGTACATGATTATATGCGTCCGTTCAGAAAAGGTGCCGGAAGCTATGACCTGATCATGCCGAAATTCCAGAAGTTTGCAGAATCCAGAAATCAGGACAAGTATTATGTAAGAGGTACATTTACACATCATAATCTTGATTTCTCAAAAGATGTGCTTCATCTGGCAGATCTGGGATTTAAACAGATTTCTGTAGAGCCGGTAGTCGCAGCAGATACAGAGGAATATGCGATCCGTGAGGAGGATATTCCGCAGATCATAGAAGAGTATGATGCTCTTGCAAAAGAAATGATCAAGAGAGAAAAAGAGGGAAGAGGATTTAATTTCTTCCACTTTATGATCGATCTGACAGGTGGTCCATGCGTTTACAAGAGACTGTCTGGCTGCGGTTCAGGAACAGAATACCTGGCTGTAACACCATGGGGTGACCTTTACCCATGTCATCAGTTCGTTGGTGAAGAAAAATATCTGATGGGAAATGTAGACGAGGGTATCGTAAAACCAGAGATTCAGAAAGAATTTGGCGGATGCAACGTTTATACAAAGAAAGATTGCAAGAATTGTTTTGCACGTTTCTACTGCAGTGGCGGATGTGCGGCAAATGCATTCCATTTCCAGGGAGATATCAAAGGTAATTATGAAATCGGATGCGAACTCCAGAGAAAACGTGTGGAGTGCGCTATCATGATAAAAGCCGCACTGGCATGTGATTAATCAGCAGGGATGCTGGTTGATAGCGTGATCTGCCGGCTGTTATCATAATAGAAAATGGCCCGGTACATCAATATTTGTTCATAACCGAATCACTTCTTCGATTATGTGCAGGTAGTGAAAGCAGGTAAAGAATATCTGCTTGATGGATGTACATGCAGATGGACACATGACCGCGGACAAATAATCAAGAAGGGAAAAGAACTATGAAGAAAAGTAAAGGAATCGTAGTGCTGCTTCTGACACTGATCCTGACTGTGTTCTTTTGCTTTACTGCAGCCGTAGGTATCGGTCCTACCGGAACCGGTGCAGCAAAACATATCAACACAGGTCTTGATCTTGCCGGTGGTGTCAGCATTACCTACCAGGCCAAGGAAAGTAATCCGACAAGCGAGGAAATGTCAGATACTATCTACAAGCTCCAGAAGCGTGTAGAACAGTACAGTACAGAAGCTCAGGTATATCAGGAAGGATCAGACCGTATCACAGTTGAGATTCCTGGTGTTACAGATGCAGATACCATTCTGAACGATCTGGGTAAACCAGGTTCTCTGTATTTTATCACTCAGCAGGATGCTGACGGAAACCAGAACTTTACAACAGGACAGAACGGCTATGTTCTTTCCAGAACAATGGATGAGATTAAAGAATCCGGAAGTGTTGTTCTGGAGGGCTCTGATGTGGCAGATGCACAGGGTGGTGCCATTCAGAATCAGAACACAAGCGCAAAAGAGTATGTAGTAAGTCTTACACTTACTTCTGACGGAGACAACAGTGGTAAGGCAAAGTTTGCAGAAGCTACAAAAGAGAATGTAGGCAAGCAGATAGCGATTGTTTACGATAATCAGATCATCAGTGCTCCGAACGTAAATGAGGAGATTTCCGGTGGAAAAGCACAGATTAGTGGTATGTCTGATCTGGAAGAAGCACAGAACCTTGCTTCTTATATCCGTATCGGTTCCCTGGGACTGGAACTGGAAGAACTTCGTTCCAGTGTTGTAGCTGCACAGCTTGGTGAGGAAGCAATTTCTACAAGTGTTCTTGCAGGTGCTATCGGCCTTATCATTGTTATTATTTTCATGATCATTGTATACCGCGTACCTGGTGTTGTTGCAGGTGTTGCGCTGATCCTTTATACATCATTGATGCTGATTACACTGAATGCCTTTGACATCACACTTACTCTTCCGGGTATTGCGGGTATTATCCTGGGTATCGGTATGGCGGTGGATGCCAACGTTATTATTTATGCACGTATCCGTGAGGAGATCGGTGCAGGTGTATCCGTAAGAAATTCCATCAAATCCGGTTTCAGCAAAGCTTTCTCCGCGATCTTCGATGGAAATATCACAACTCTGATTGCTGCATTCGTGCTGATGTGGCTTGGATCCGGTACAGTTAAGGGCTTTGCTTATACTCTTGCTCTTGGTATCGTAATCTCTATGTTTACAGCTTTAGTTGTATCACGTCTGGTTGTGAACGCGCTTTATGCAGTTGGAGTTCGCGATGCGAAATTCTACGGAGCTGCTAAAGAACGTAAGGTAGTAGATTTCCTTGGAAAGAAGAAAGTATTCTTCATTATTTCCATTATCCTTATTCTTAGCGGTCCGGTAGCAATGTTTATTCATTCAAATGCCGGAAATAAAGCTTTGAATTACAGCCTTGAGTTCTCAGGTGGTACTTCTACAACTGTTACATTTAATGAGGACATGGACATTAAGACAATTGACTCTGAGGTAACACCAGTTGTTGAAGATGTAACAGGCGATAAGAACGTTCAGCCTACAAAAGTAGTAGGAACAAATCAGGTTGTAATTAAGACACGTTCTCTGGAACAGAGCGAGCGTGAGGCGCTTAAAGATGCACTGGTTGAGAAATTTGGTGTAGATGAGAGCACAATTTCCACAGAGAGTATTTCTTCTACAGTAAGTAAGGAAATGCGTCAGGATGCGATTGTAGCGGTTATCGTAGCTACAATCTGTATGCTCCTTTATATCTGGTTCAGATTTAAAGACATCCGTTTTGCAAGCAGTGCGGTACTTGCACTTCTGCATGATGTTTTAGTTGTACTTGCTTTCTATGCAATCGCGAGAGTATCCGTAGGTAATACATTTATTGCCTGCATGCTTACGATTGTAGGTTATTCCATTAACGCTACGATCGTTATCTTCGACCGTATCCGTGAGAATCTGCACAGCGGTTCCAGAGAGAAACTGGCAGAGATTGTAAATGCAAGTATCACTCAGACACTTACAAGAAGTATTTATACTTCCTTTACAACTTTCGTTATGGTAGCTGTTCTTTATATCATGGGTGTTTCTTCTATCCGTGAGTTCGCAGCACCTCTGATGGTTGGTGTTCTTGTCGGTGCATATTCTTCTGTATGCATTACAGGTGCATTATGGTATGTAATGAAAAAGAAATTTGTAGGAAAAGGACAGCCGGCGATTGCCACAGTTTCCACATCCGGAAAATCTTCTTCTAAACCTAAAAAAGCACGTGACGTATCGCAGAAAGATCCGACTCAGCCTAAGAAGAAAAACAGAAAAAGAGTAGCTGAGCGTCTGGCAGCTGAAGAAGCTGCAAAAAATCAGCAAAATGATGATGCTGAACAGAAATAGAATATTCATCTGATTTAAATGTTCAGATACATACCGTCCCGGGGGATAATCCCCGGGACATTTTTTATAAACGTATTGCATAGCCGATGAAAACTGTATTATTATGTAATAATCCGTGGACATTCACGAGAAAGCAAAAGAAATTAGTTTTGTTTAACTATTATAGATAAATGAGGAGAAAATACATGGAAAAATGGGTAGTAGCTGCAAAGAAGGCGGACTTTAACCTGATAGGCAGACAGGTTCATATGGATCCGGTGATCGCAAGGCTGATCAGAAACAGAGATGTGGTCGGGGAAGAGAAAATAAAAGAATATCTGTTAGGGACAATAGATACGATTCCATCTCCCTGGTTAATGAAAGATATGAAAAAAGCAGTAGACATACTGGAGAAAAAAATACAGCAGCAGGCGAAAATCCGGATTATCGGAGACTATGATATTGATGGTGTAACTTCTACATACATTTTATTGAAAGGCTTGACAAGAATCGGAGCAAATGTAGATACTTATATTCCTGACAGAGTTGCAGACGGATATGGGATCCATGAGCATCTGATAGACAGAGCTGAGTCGGATAAAATTGACACTATCGTAACTTGTGATAATGGAATTGCTGCTTGTGCAGAAATTCAGATGGCAAAAGAAAAAGGCATGACAGTGATCGTAACAGATCATCATGAAATTCCTTACAGAGAGGAAAACGGAGAACGCCGGGTAATATTGCCGCCTGCGGATGCGATTCTGAATCCGAAACAATGTGACTGTTTGTATCCGAATAAAAATCTATGTGGTGCAGTGGTAGCTTTTAAATACATCACAGCTCTTTATGAACGATTTGATATCCAAAAGAAAGAACTGGAAGATTACTATGAGCTGGTTGCAATTGCAACAGTGGGTGATGTCATGGATCTTCAGGGAGAAAACCGTATTCTGGTAAAAGAAGGCCTCAGACGTCTCCCAAATACAAAAAATAAAGGTTTGCAGGAACTGATTCGTGCCAATAATCTGGAGGACTCAAAGATTACAGCCTATCACATTGGATTTGTGTTAGGACCTTGCATCAATGCCAGTGGAAGACTGGACACAGCAGCACGTTCGCTTGCGCTTTTGAATGCGTCGACAAAAGAAGAAGCAGCAAAACTTGCGGGGGATTTAACAGCGCTTAATCAGAGTAGAAAAGCACTTACTGAAAAAGGAAAGGAAGAAGCAATCCAGCTTATAGAAACAACAGAACTGAAAAATGACAGGGTGCTGGTGGTGTATCTTCCGGAATGCCATGAGAGCCTTGCGGGAATTATTGCAGGAAGACTCAGGGAGAAATATCACAAACCCGCATTTGTGCTGACAAGAGGAGAAAAATGTGCAAAAGGCAGTGGAAGATCCATAGAAAGCTATTCCATGTATGATGAACTGGTAAAATGTGCAGATCTGATGGTTCAGTTTGGTGGGCATCCGATGGCGGCAGGACTTTCGATAGAGGAAGAGAATATAGAGAAATTCAGAGAACAGCTGAACCAAAATTGTACATTGACCGAAGAAGATCTAAGGCCTAAGATAGTAATTGATGTGGCAATGCCGATTTCCTATATTACAAAAGAACTGGTAGAACAGATTTCTCTGTTAGAACCTTTTGGAAAGGGAAATGTAAAGCCAATTTTTGCGCAAAAAGGATTAAGAGTGCTTGACAGCAACATTATTGGAAAAAATAAAAATGTGGTAAAGTTAAAACTTCTTGACCCTCAGGGCGCCATAATAGAAGGAATTTATTTTGGAGAAGCAGATGATTTTATGAATTTTATACGAGAAAAGGACAGTATTTCTGTTACTTATTATCCGGAAATTAACAGGTTCAGAGGCCGGGAAAGTCTCCAGATCATTATTCAGAATTATTGTTAAGTATAAGAGTAACGATTGATTCTAAAATAAAAAGGTGATATACTATAAAATATTTATGAGTTAATCTATTACTTGACTAAATAGAACAAGTCTCTGTTTTTTCAGCAAAATTGGGGAAATTATTGAAGATTTGTATTAAATATGCCGGAGGAGAGATAAAATGAAGAAAATTGAAGAATACGTAAGAAGTATACCGGATTTTCCAGAACCGGGGATTATTTTCAGAGATATTACAAGTGTTCTGCAGGACGCAGATGGTCTGCAGCTGGCAATCAATTCTATGCAGGACTGCCTGAAAGATTTAGACGTAGATGTGATCGCGGGTACAGAATCCAGAGGATTTATCTTTGGCGTGCCGATTGCGTATAATCTTCATAAACCATTTGTACCGATTCGTAAGAAAGGGAAACTTCCATGCGAAACAGTATCTGCAAGCTATGAACTGGAGTATGGCAGTGCAGAAATCGAGATGCACAAAGATTCCATCAAACCTGGTCAGAAAGTAGTAATCATTGATGACCTGATCGCAACCGGCGGTACTATCGAAGCAGCCATTAAACTTGTAGAACAGCTTGGCGGAGAAGTGGTCAAAGTTGTATTTCTGATGGAACTTGCAGGATTAAAAGGACGTGAAAGACTGAAAGGATATGATGTAGCATCCGTGATTTGTTATGACGGTAAATAAGCACGACTGATCGTGCAGGACAGGCAGGTGGGAGTATATGGCAGAGATGACGAAAGGTACAGAAGCAAAAAAAGATGAGATGCAGGTTGAAAAAGAAAAACTGGAATCTGTAAAAAGAGCAGATGCAGCGGTAAAAACCATGCATGATTTTACAAGTCCGGAGGTGCTTTACAAAGAACTGATAAACAGTGTCTTAAAGTATCATCCGTCCACAGACATTTCTATGATAGAGAAAGCATATAAGGTTGCGAGTGAGGCGCATGAGGGACAGAAGAGGAAGTCCGGTGAACCATATATCATCCATCCTTTGTGTGTGGCAATCATTCTGGCAGATCTGGAGCTGGATAAAGAGACAATCGTGGCAGGTCTTCTTCATGACGCGGTCGAGGATACCTGGATGACTTATGAAGAAGTTGAGAAGGAATTTGGTTCAGAAGTTGCACTTCTTGTAGATGGTGTTACCAAGCTGGGACAGCTGTCTTATTCGGCGGACAAAGTGGAAGTTCAGGCAGAGAATCTAAGAAAGATGTTCCTTGCTATGGCAAAGGATATCCGAGTCATTCTGATCAAACTTGCTGACCGCCTTCATAATATGCGTACTCTGCAGTATATGCGCCCTGAGAAACAGCAGGAAAAAGCAAGAGAGACGATGGATATTTATGCTCCTATTGCCATGCGTCTCGGTATTTCCAAGATAAAAGTAGAACTGGACGATTTGTCACTGAAATATCTGAAACCAGATGTTTATTATGATCTGGTAGAGAAGATTGCTTTGCGCAAGAGTGAGAGGGAACAGTTTGTAGGTGCAATCGTAAAAGAAGTCAAGAAACACATGGAAGATGCCAGTATTAAATCACAGGTAGACGGACGTGTGAAACATTTCTTCAGCATCTACAAGAAGATGGTAAATCAGGATAAGACGATCGACCAGATTTATGATCTGTTTGCAGTCCGTATTCTGGTAGATACAGTAAAAGACTGTTATGCTGCCCTTGGCGTGATTCATGAGATGTACAAACCGATTCCGGGAAGATTTAAGGATTATATTGCCATGCCAAAACCCAATATGTATCAGTCACTGCATACGACTCTGATTGGTCCAAATGGACAGCCGTTTGAGATACAGATTCGTACTTATGAGATGCACAGAACTGCTGAGTATGGTATCGCGGCACACTGGAAATATAAGGAATCTTCTGACGGCAAAGCACCTGTAGGAAAGAGTGAAGAAGAGAAGCTTAACTGGTTGCGTCAGATCTTGGAATGGCAGAGAGATATGTCTGACAACAAAGAGTTTATGAGTCTTCTGAAAAATGACCTTGACCTTTTTGCAGACAGTGTTTACTGCTTTACTCCACAGGGAGATGTCAAGACACTTCCAAGTGGTTCGACACCGGTTGACTTTGCTTACAGTGTCCACAGCGCAGTTGGAAATAAGATGGTAGGTGCGCGTGTAAACGGAAAGCTTGTTCCTATTGAATACGAGATCAAGAATGGTGACCGTATTGAGATCATTACTTCACAGAATTCTCAGGGACCGAGCCGTGACTGGCTGAAACTGGTTAAGAGTACACAGGCGAAAAACAAAATTAACCAGTGGTTTAAGAAAGAATTAAAAGAAGATAACATCCTTAAGGGTAAGGAAATGCTTGCGCAGTATGCCCGTGCAAAGGGATTTAAGATTGTAAATTATAATAAGCCTCAGTATCTGGAGGCTGTTATGCATAAATATGGATTCCGCGACTGGGATTCCGTACTTGCTGCGATTGGTCATGGCGGACTAAAAGAAGGTCAGGTATTTAATAAGCTGGTAGAAGCCTATGACAAGGAGAATAAGAAGTCTCTGACAGATGAGCAGGTTCTGGAAGCTGCATCGGAAACACAGGAGAAGCTTCATATTGCGAAGAGCAAGAGCGGTATTGTGGTAAAAGGTATTCATGATGTGGCGGTTCGTTTTTCAAAATGTTGTAATCCGATCCCGGGTGATGAGATCGTAGGTTTTGTCACAAGAGGACGTGGAATTACAATTCACCGTACAGACTGTATCAATGTGCTGAATATGTCAGAACTTGACCGAAGCCGGTTGATCGAGGCAGAATGGCAGCAGCCTGACAATAAGGAAAAAGAGAAGTACATGGCTGAGATTCAGGTATATGCGAATAACCGTACAGGACTTCTTGTTGATCTTTCTAAGATATTTACAGAACGTAAGATTGACCTTAGAAGTATTAACAGCCGTACAAGCAAGCAGGAGAAAGCAACCATTTCCATGAGCTTTGAAATCGGAAGCAAGGAGGAACTGCGTTCTCTGATAGAGAAAATCCGTCAGGTAGAAAGTGTCATTGATGTTGAGAGAACGACCGGCTGATCACAGAAAACCGATGGATAGAAAGGGATAACATGAAGAACTTAGAGTTACAGAAATGTATATTAGGACCTGTATATACAAACTGCTATTTCCTTAAAAATAAAGAAACCGGAGAGCTGATCATTATAGATCCGGCAGACTGTCCGGAGAAGATTGAGCTGAAAGTTTCTCAGATGAATGGAAAACCGGTGGCAATTCTGCTTACACATGGACATTTTGACCATATCATGGCAGCTCAGGCAGTGAAAGAGAAATACAATATTCCGATTTATGCCTGTCGTCAGGAAGAAGAGATGCTTCGGGAACCGGAGATTAATATGACAGCACATTGTGGAAGAGATTGTTCCATTGCGCCGGATGTTTTTCTTGAAGATCTGGACGTGGTTAAGATTGCTGGTTTTTCTGTTCAGATGATTCATACACCGGGACATACCAAGGGAAGCTGCTGTTATTATCTGAAAGATGAGGCGGTATTGTTTAGTGGCGATACTGTTTTTTATGGTTCGGTGGGAAGAACAGATTTTCCGGGAGGAAGTACAGCACAGATCGTGCAGAGTCTGCATAAACTGGTAGATTCTCTTCCGGAAGAAACAGAAGTTTTTCCAGGACATGATGTATCTACAAGCATTGGCTATGAAAAGAGGTATAATCCATTTGTATAAGATAGGCATTCTGTTTGAGAACAGAGAATTTGAACATGATGTTTATGAATTGATTAAAGCATTTTATCCCGAGGCGGAGATACATACTCTTTATGAAGATGATGAAGCAGAGTATGACCTCCGCTTCTGCGTGGAACGGGATAATGAAAATTATTTCATAAAATATGATAGAAAAGAAAATCCGGAAATTAAAGAAACGGAAATAAAAGGTGTAGCTTCTGCGGAAGTGATCACGGATAGTGCAGTGAAAGATCCTCATGCACTGAGAAAAGAGAATAAGGATTCTATTAAGTATGCATTGTACCAGCTTCTGGTGAAATTAACGGGCAGAACACTTCCATGGGGAAATCTGACCGGAATTCGTCCGGCTAAACTGGCAATGGGAATGATCGAATCCGGTATGAAGAACACAGAAGCTGCACAGGAGATGAGAGAAAAATATCTGGTAAGTCCGCAGAAAACAGCCCTTGCCATTACGATTGCCAACAGGGAAAGAGAAATTCTCAAAGATATTGATTATGAGAATGGATACAGCCTTTATATCGGAATCCCGTTCTGTCCGAGTATCTGTCTGTATTGTTCTTTCAGTTCGTATCCGCTGAAAGTGTGGGAGAAAAGATCAGATGAGTACGTAGAAGCCCTTTGCAAAGAAGTAAGAGAAACGGCTCTTATGATGAAGGGCAGAAAACTGGATACCATTTATATAGGAGGTGGTACTCCGACCACATTACTTCCGCATCAGATCCGGAAACTTCTGGATACTGTTGGAGAAGCTTTTGGTTACGAGGGGCTGGCTGAATTTACTGTAGAAGCCGGCAGACCAGATAGTATCACACGAGAGAAACTGATGGCAATTCGGGAATATCCGGTGACCAGAATTTCTGTAAATCCGCAGACAATGAATCCGGAGACCTTGGAGATTATCGGGCGTAAACATACAGTAGACCAGACAAAGGAAGCCTTTCATCTGGCAAGAGAACTGGGATTTGATAACATTAATATGGATCTGATCGTAGGTCTTCCTGGAGAGGACATTCATATGGTAGAACGTACTCTTGAACAGATCCGTGAACTGGATCCGGACAGCATGACGGTACATTCTCTGGCAGTTAAGCGTGCAGCACGGTTAAATATTTTCAAAGAAAAATATCAGGAAATGTCTTTTGAGAACAATCAGGAGATCATGGATCTCACGATGAAAACAGCATATGAGATGGAAATGGGCCCTTATTATCTGTACAGACAGAAGAATATGAAGGGAAATTTTGAAAATGTTGGCTATGCAAAGGTTGACAAAGCTGGAATTTACAATATACTGATTATGGAGGAAAAACAGCCGATCATTGCACTGGGTGCAGGTGGTTCTTCCAAGCTGGTCTTTGACCATGGCAAAAGGATCGAACGTGTGGAGAATGTAAAGGATGTTTCCAATTATATTTCACGCATTGATGAGATGATTGAGAGAAAACGGACAGCAATAGCTACCTGGCTGTAGGATGTGGAGGTAACACTTTGAATACAGTACAAAAGACAGCAGTGGGTTCGCAGGAGAGGATTCTGGAGTTTGACCTTGCTTCTGAACTGCATCATGGGATGATGGTAAGTAATCTTGCTTATGCACTTGCGGAAGAGATGGGATTGCCGCATGAACAGTGCTATGAACTTGCGATTGCGGGAATGCTCCATGATATAGGAAAGCTGAAGCTGACAAGTTATATCAACGGACAGGAACAGGATCCTCTTGTGATTGAGGAACTGAAGTATGTCCGTATGCATTCAACATTGGGATATGAGGAACTGAAAGGACAGGGATATTCGGACTTTGTATTGGAGAGTATCCTGTACCATCATGAGAATTATGATGGCAGCGGATATCCGGCCAATAAGGCAGGGGAGGACATTCCGATAGGTGCCCGGATTCTCAGAGTCTGCGATGTATATGCGGCATTGATTTCAGACAGACCGTACAGAAAAGCCTTTGACATTTCTGCGGTTATGGAACTGATGATCGATGAGGTCAAGAATTTTGATATGCAGGTTTTTCTGGCATTTCAGAGAGTGGTTCATAATGGAGACGGACAGAGTTTCCGAAAATGAAACAGGGCTGATATATTACTGAGGAGATAAAGAAGGAATCAGTAATGTTGAATACGATAAAAGAGGAGGACAACATGGCATTAAAGAAGAAACCGGTAACCGGTATGAAAGACATTTTACCAAAAGAGATGGAGATTCGTAACTATGTGATGAACATGATTCGTGAGACATACGGAACTTTTGGATTTTCATCTATAGAGACACCATGTGTAGAACACATTGAGAATCTTTCCAGTAAACAGGGCGGAGAGAATGAAAAACTGATTTTCAAGATCCTGAAACGTGGAGAAAAACTAAAACTTACAGAAGCTGAGGCAGAGAGTGATCTGGTTGATTCCGGACTTCGCTATGACCTGACTGTACCGCTTTCCAGATACTATTCAAACAATGCAAACGAGCTTCCGGCTCCGTTTAAGGCACTTCAGATGGGAAATGTATGGAGAGCAGACAGACCGCAGAGAGGACGTTTCCGTCAGTTTATGCAGTGTGATATCGATATTCTGGGGGAGCCTACTTACCTGGCTGAGATTGAACTGGTTCTGGCTACTACAACTTTGCTTGGAAAGCTGGATTTCCACAACTTTACCATCCGTATCAATGACAGAAAGATTTTAAAGGCAATGGCCCAGTACAGTGGATTCCCGCAGGAGAGCTTTGACACAGTATTTATCATTTTGGACAAGATGGATAAGATTGGTATTGAAGGTGTTGCAGAAGAACTGGAGAAAGAAGGATTTGCCAAAGAAAGTATTGACACTTATCTTGGACTTTTCAAAGAAATCACTTCTGATATCGAAGGTGTTCGCTACTGTAAAGAGAAATTAAAAGATGTTCTGGATTCAAAGGTAGCTGAGGACCTTGAAACAATCATTTCTACTGTAGATTCTGTCAAGACAGCAGATTTTAAGATGTCTTTCGATCCGACTTTGGTACGTGGAATGTCTTATTATACAGGACCGATTTTTGAAATCTCTATGGATGAGTTTGGCGGCAGCGTAGGCGGCGGTGGACGCTATGATGAGATGATCGGTAAATTTACAGGAAACAATACATCTGCCTGCGGATTTTCAATTGGATTCGAGAGAATCGTAATGCTTCTTCTTGAGAGAAATTATGAAATCCCGACAAAGAATGGTAAGAAAGCATATCTTATCGAGAAGAATATGCCGGCAGACAAGATGCTGACGATTCTGAAACAGGCTCAGGAAGAGCGTAATGTCGGAACACAGATCAATATTTCTATTATGAAGAAGAATAAGAAATTCCAGAAAGATCAGATGACAGCAGAGGGCTATACAGAGTTTGTAGAATTCTTTAAAGACAGAATGTAATAATTCGTAACTGTTCAGCAACATTGCGGGATAGCAGACTGCTGGATAGTTACAACAATTCTTATAATATAGAAAGCATGAAAAGAGGAAAGAAACATGGCTGAAAGTATGCAGGGACTGCACAGAACATGCCGATGTGCAGAAGTAACAAAGGAAATGATCGGCAAAGAAGTTGTCCTTATGGGATGGGTTCAGAAAGCCCGCGATAAAGGCGGAATTATTTTCGTAGATTTAAGAGACCGTTCCGGTATCATGCAGCTGATTTTTGAAAATGGCAGCATTGATGAAGAAGGTTTTGCAAAAGCAGGTAAACTGAGAAGTGAATTCGTAATCGCTGTTACCGGTGTGGTAGAAGAAAGAGGCGGCGCTGTTAATAAGAATCTTGCAACAGGTGAAATTGAGCTTCGCGTAAAATCCCTTCGTGTTCTGTCTGAAGCAGAGGTACCTCCGTTCCCAATTGAAGAGAACAGCAAGACAAAAGATGAAATCCGTCTGAAATATCGTTATCTTGACTTAAGAAGACCTGACCTTCAGAAGAACATTATGCTTAAGAGCAAAGTCATGATGCTTACAAGACAGTTCTTCGCAAAAGAAGGATTCCTTGAAATTGAAACTCCGATGCTTGGTAAGAGTACACCGGAAGGTGCAAGAGATTATCTGGTACCGTCTCGTGTTCATCCGGGACATTTCTATGGTCTGCCACAGTCTCCGCAGCTGTACAAACAGCTTCTGATGTGCTCTGGTTATGACCGTTATATCCAGATTGCAAGATGTTTCCGTGACGAAGACCTTCGTGCGGACAGACAGCCGGAATTTACTCAGATCGATATGGAACTCTCTTTTGTAGATGTTGATGACGTAATCGATGTAAATGAGAGATTCCTTGCTTATCTGTTCAAGGAAGTACTTGATATTGATGTAAAACTTCCAATCCAGCGTATCACATGGCAGGAAGCTATGGACAGATTTGGTTCTGATAAACCGGATATGCGTTTCGGAATGGAACTTCATGATGTAAGTGATGTAGTTAAAAACTGTGGATTCAGCGTGTTTACTTCTGCGTTGGAAAATGGCGGCAGTGTTCGTGGTATCAATGCAGAAGGACAGGGCGCTATGCCACGTAAGAAAATTGACAAACTGGTTGAGTTTGCTAAAGGTTACGGTGCAAAAGGCCTTGCATACATTGCAATCGCTGAAGATGGCACAAGAAAATCTTCTTTTGCTAAATTCATGACAGATGAAGAAATGGATGCTCTGGTAACAGCTATGGATGGTAAAGCAGGAGACTTACTTCTGTTTGCAGCAGATAAGAAGAAACTGGTTTATGATGTACTTGGCGCACTTCGTCTGGAACTTGCAAAGCAGATGGATCTTCTTGATAAGAATGAGTATCGTTTCGTATGGGTAACAGAGTTCCCGCTTCTTGAATGGAGTGAAGAAGAGAATCGTTTCACAGCAATGCATCATCCATTTACCATGCTTATGGAAGAGGACCTTCCACTTCTGGATACAGATCCTGGAAAAGTTCGTGCAAAAGCATATGATATCGTATTAAACGGTAATGAAATTGGTGGAGGAAGTGTCAGAATCCATCAGGATGATATTCAGGAGAGAATGTTTGAAGCACTTGGATTCACAAAAGAAGCTGCTCACGAGCAGTTCGGATTCCTTCTGGACGCATTCAAATATGGAGTTCCGCCTCACGCCGGACTGGCATACGGACTTGACCGTCTGGTAATGCTTATGGCGAAAGTTGACAGCATCCGTGACGTAATCGCATTCCCGAAAGTTAAAGATGCTTCCTGTCTGATGACTCAGTCTCCGAGCCGCGTAAGCGAGGAGCAGTTAAAAGAACTGGAACTGGAAGTAAGACCGGAGGAAGTAACTGAATAAGGATGGAGCTTACAATTCAGACGTTTTTGATTGTATGCCCGTTGGTATTCCTTGCAGGATTAGTTGATTCTATCGCAGGCGGGGGTGGTTTGATCTCCCTGCCTGCGTATCTGCTTGCAGGGGTTCCGATGCACAATGCGATAGCAACGAATAAATTATCCTCGGCAACTGGGACAGCGATTTCAACAGCACGTTTATGTAAGAATAAATTTGTGGACTGGGGAGTTGCACTGCCATGTATTTCCATGGCTCTTGTCGGTTCTTTTGCAGGCGCTCATATTGCGCTTCTTGCCAGTGATAAGATATTAAAATGGATGCTGATTCCGGTACTTCCTATTGTTGCGTTTTATGTAATGAAGAAGAAAAATCTGGATGATAACAGCAATGTAGAGATTTCCAGAAAGAAACAGTGGATTTTGTGTGCGGTGTGTTCTCTGGCTGTTGGCTGCTACGATGGCTTTTATGGGCCGGGAACTGGTACGTTTCTGCTTATTTTATATACAGGAGTAGCAAAACTTCCCGTAGCGAAAGCTTCCGGAACTATGAAACTTGCAAATCTTTCTTCTAATATAATGGCATTAGTTGTTTTTTTATTTAGTGGAAAGATTGTCATATATCTTGGACTTGCAGCTTCTGTTTTTTCCATTGCAGGGCATTATGTAGGATCTGGAATGGTAATGAAAAATGGAAATAAAATCGTAAGACCGATTATTCTGATAGTTCTGGTTTTACTGTTTATCAAAATTATAACGGGGATGTAAAAAGAATAAGACAAAGATTAAAAAGACCACCATATCATAGAATGATTCAGAAAAGGAATATTTCTGTGATATGATGGCCTTTTTAGTTATTTGGTGTAGAGCCACGTAGCGAAAGCGGATTGCGAATATCCGATTGACTAATCGTTAATTGGAACTGCTTTCAGTAGAAGTATTATCATCTGTCTGCTTATCTGTATCGGCAGAAATATTTTCATCCTCAGAATCAGAAGTCTCGAGAGGAGAATCTGTCAAAGTACCGAAAATAGCATTTCCCAAAGTATTTCCCTCATCCTGAAGTTTCCAGGATACCCCATCATTGATTAGAACAAAATCTACATCGTTGACGGTAGTAACGGTATTATCATTGATGCTGTTCAGAAGAATTTCGAAAGATTTTTCGTATCGTTTCTGAGAGCCATCGATAACTGCTTCAGCAGAAGCCAGATATTTATCAAGCTTTTCCTGATAATCAGCCAGGATCGAATCACTGTCAAAGGTTGTAATTTCAGTTGTAACAGTGGCATTGTATCCATTTTCACTGCTGGATTTAATGACATAATTAAAATTTTTATGAATCTGTTCGGCAAGTGCTGAGGCAATGGAATTTTTTGCAGTATCGGATGTATTCATGATATTTACTACACCCAGATAAGATGTCATTTCTTTCAGATTCAGTTTCTGTAGAGTGTCAAGATAGACAGTCAGGGTATCTTCCGGTGAAAGAATATCCGGATCAGCCAGATTGGCTATGAGACCGCCGACGAGCTCATCTTCAAGGGAACTTGTACGCTGAATCTCCCATTTTTCTTTTTTATCACTGCCGGTATTAATAAGCTGAATGGAACAGTCTGTTTCAGTTGAATCATATTTGTTCGTATCCAAAAGATGATTCAGAATCAGATAATGTGCCTCAAGTGATTTGGAAGAATCTTTGATATTTCCAGTCTGGGCCTGTGCAGCTTCTGTGATTTCGGTCCGAAGCAGTTCTGCTGCGAAATCTCTGGCAAGAGGCTTGGCATCGATTGTAGTAAGTTTCACAGAAGCAGTGGCTGAATTATTTGCCGTGTCGACGCTGATATCCAGAATTTTGTAATCAAATTTCTGGAAAAAGAGAGAAAATACTTCATTGATTTCATCGGATAATGCAGTGTTTTCTGTAGCATCGGGGAACAGCTCTTTATACGGTATATATTTTTGAGTTGTTTCTGAATTAAGATTCTTTAACTGATCCAACTCATTTCTGACAACATTTTTTACATTTGACCCGCTTTTATGTGAACAGCCGCTGTTCATAAATACAGCGAAAAAAACAAATAAAATATAAAGCAAAGGAGCCAGACGTTTCTTTGTGTTCATGCGTATTCTTTCCTTTCACAATACTTTCTGAGTATTTTACCAGATTTTGCGGTGACTGTCAAAAAAACGAAAAACATGAACGAATTTCATAAAATAAACGTGAAAAAATTGTGAAAAATGACATCATTTAGATGCAAAGCTTTTTTTTTAAGATAGAATCTGATATGATAGGGAAGTGAAAGTTACAGGAAAACGTAACTATATAAATACGAAGTAAAAAAATAGTAGTGTATAATAGATGTCGACATCAAAAATGCGATAATATCAAGGAGGCAACTATGAAAAAACGTATTATCATCGTTTTGGGAATCCTGATTGCTGCGGGTGGTATTGGAAGTGGCGTATGGTATCATTTTAATGGAAGTGGTCAGAGTGGCTCCGGGGATACAGTAGTTTATGTATCTAAAGTGAGTGTGATCACAGGAGCTGAAACAGCTGCGACCAACCGCTTTGCAGGTGTAGTGGAACCACAGGAAACTGTAAACGTTAAGATAGAAAGCGGACGTAAAGTAAAAGAGGTTCAGGTAAAGACCGGTGAAGAGGTAAAAAAAGGTCAGCTTCTTTTTGAATATGATCTTAGCAGTATCGAGGATGACTTAAAGCAGGCACAGCTTGATCTGGATAGATTAAAGAATGAGCAGATCAGCCTGACAGAACAGATTTCTACTTTGGAAGCTGAGAAGAAAAAGGCAAAAGCGGAAGATCAGCTTTCATACACGATTGAGATTGAAACAAATAAAATGAATCTCAAGAAAAATGAATATAGCCAGAAGAGTAAACAGTCTGAAATTGATAAGCTTCAGAGTGCCACACAGAATACAGAAGTCAGAAGTGAGATTGATGGTGTGATTCAGAAAATTGACACCTCCAAGATGACAAGTGATGACGGAGATTCTGTGGATGACAGTAGCGCAATGGATAGCACCTCATCAAGTGACAGCAGTTCAGACAGCTCTGCATTTATTACAATTCTCAGTACCGGGGCTTATCGGGTAAAGGGAAAAGTTAATGAACAGAATAGAGATTCGATTGTGCCTGGTGAAGCTGTAATTATCAGATCCAGAGTAGATAGCAGTAAGACGTGGAAGGGAACAATGGGATCTATTGATGTTAATAATGGAACATCAGATGATAGCAGCAATGATATGTATTTTGGAATGTCGAGCACAAGTTCTGATGATCAGACGACATCTACTTCATATCCTTTTTATGTTGAACTGGATTCTTCAGAGAATCTGATGCTTGGACAGCATGTATACATAGAGCGTGATATCGGGCAGGATGATCAGAAAGATGGACTGTGGCTCAGTGACTATTATATTCTGGACACAGACACCAATGAGCCGTATGTATGGGCTGCCAATGACAAGAACAGACTGGAGAAGCGTTATGTAACTTTAGGAAAGCATGATGATGATCTGGGCGAATATGAAATTGTTGATGGTCTGACAAAGAAAGACGCGATTGCATTCCCGACAGAAGCTTTGGAAGAAGGGGAGAAAACAGAAGTTGGAGATCTGGCACAGACAATGAGCGGTGGTGCTGACGGAATTACAGATATGGATGATGATTCCTATGGAGCGGATGGATCTGTCAGTGATATGACAGATATGGAATCATCTGCGGATGATTTTACAGAGCCGGATATGGATGAAAGCTCAACAGACACAACAGACAATAGTTCTGATACAGATGATGTAATTGATCCGAATGAAGAACTTGTACCAATCGATGAGGCACCGGGTATGAGCGCAGACGGAGATGTGGAGGGGATTGAATGATACTGGAATTAAAAGGTATTTATAAAGAATATCTGCAGGGTAAAATGAAAGTCCCGGTATTAAAAGACGTAAATTTTTCTATGGAAGAAGGAGAATATGTAGCAATCATGGGTCCTTCCGGTTCCGGAAAAACTACATTGATGAATATTATCGGATGCCTGGATAAACAGACAGAGGGGACTTTCTTTCTGGATGGTCAGGATATTAAAGCATGTTCGGAGAACGCAATGTCAGATATCCGGCTCAATAAAATAGGATTTGTATTTCAGAGTTTTCATCTGCTTCCGAAACAGAGTGCATTGGCAAATGTGGAAATGCCGTTAAATTATGCGAAGGTGCCAAAGAAAGAAAGAAGGGAAAGAGCTCTGAGAGCTCTTGACAGAGTGGGCTTGTCAGACCGAGTTGATTTTAAACCCAATCAGTTATCTGGTGGTCAGATGCAGCGAGTTGCCATTGCGAGAGCTATTGTCAATAACCCAAAGCTTCTTCTGGCAGATGAGCCAACAGGTGCTCTTGACAGTAAGTCCGGGGCACAGGTTATGGAACTTTTCCAGAAACTGAACGATGAAGGTGTATCCGTATTAATGATCACTCATGATGCAGATATCGCAGCACATGCAAAGAGAGTGGTTACGATCAAAGATGGAATCCTTCAGGAAAAGAGGTGATCTTCATGGGTAAAGTAAAGAAAATCCTCGCCGGAGTGTTGGTGGTGGCAGTTGCCGGATGTGGAATCTCCGCCGGTCTGATGCAGCTGCGAAAAAGCAGCCAGAAGACGGTAAATGTCACACCTGTCAGTGGATTATTACAGGAATTCTATACTCCGACCACCACACTTGACGGAACGGTGACATCCAGTGCGACGCAGACAGTAAATGGAGATAAAGATCTGATCATAGATCAGATTTATGTAACAAAAGGTGATACTGTAAATAAAGGTGATCCGTTGATTTCATTTGACACCACTTTGGTGGAGATGGAATTAAATATAGCAAAACTGAAAAAGCAGAAACAGGAACAGGATTTGAATAAGGCTGTAAACCGACTTACCAGCCTCCAAAACGGTGGTCCGATAGAAGAGTCGGATGCCAGTACAGATGCCGATGACCTGAGTACTACGAAGAGAAGCCGTGATACCGGTACAGGCGATGATGATATGACTCCGGATGATACCATGTCATCAGCCGCAGATATGTCAGGCAGTTATCTGGCTGCGGCAATACATCCGCTTCTGTTGTCTGCATTTACGGATGGTGGAGCAGCAGACAATAGTTCAGGTGCTGCTTCAACAGATACTGAAAATACAGCTGACAAAAAGAATCAGAGTGCAGATAACACTTCTGATACAACTGAAACCGACAATACTGCCAATGCTCCGGTGTATACAGATTCTTCTGCAAACGATTTTGGTGACGGCAGTGATGATTCTTTTAATCCGGGAAAAGATGATACCCCGGAGTTATCGCCGACACCAACTCCATCACTGGATGACCATACCACATATTTTGATCCTTATTATCAGAAAGGTGATCCGAATATTACAGACGGTGATGAGCCATTTTATCAGAAGCTGGATGCGAATTCGATTCCATTTACAGGAAGTGGTACAAAGGATGATCCATATGTATATTTGTGCAGCAGTGCAAAAGAAAAGGTAACAGTTATGGGTTCATTCTTTAATAAACTTGCCGGATACAGCGCTGATGGAACAAAAGTTGTGCATCAGGGTGGATACTGGTATCAGCTTGAATTTCACCAGAATGATACCATATCAGATTATGAGGATCGAAAAAGCTCTTGTACAGGATATTATCTGATAAATGGAAGCCTTCTGGAGAAACCGGTATATGAATTTGTGGAGATGGAATTTACTCTGGCAGATGCAGATAAATATGATATACTTCCAGATGATGGAGGTGACACAGACGGAGGAGATGATGCAGAGCCGACAGGACCACCAGTTTCCAGGGAGGATGCGATTAAGTATCAGAAGAGAAAGATCTCAAGTCTGAAACTGGATATTCAGGAAAGTGATATTAAAATATCCCAGCTTGAAAAGAAGGCGAATAAAAAACTTATCAGCGCAAAATTGTCAGGTACGGTTACATACGTTGGAGATGGCGGCAGCGGTGAGACAACCGATGGCAAAGCCTTGCTTAAGGTAAAGAGCAGTGATGGTTTTTATGTAGTAGGTTCTGTCAACGAACTGATGCTGGATGATATCAAAGAGGGAACAATTCTTAACTGTACAAGCTATACAAGTGGTTCATTTGAAGCAGAAGTTATGGATGTTTCTGAATATCCTGTAAGTGGTAACAGCTACTATGGAAGCAGTAATCCTAACGTTTCTTACTATGCATTTACCGCGGTAGTGACAGATAAGACGCTTCAGCTTGAGGATCAGGACTGGGTTACGATTAACTACGAAGCTTCTTCTTCCGAGGGCAGTATGGTCATTCAGAAAGCGTTTGTCAGAAGTGACAGCAGCACGAATTATGTTTATAAAGATGACAATGGAATTCTGAAGAAACAGGAAATTTCTGTGGGAGCAACGGTAGACAGCGGTTATAGTGTAATTGTTAAGGGCGGACTTAGTGAAGATGATTTGATTGCTTTCCCTTATGGAAAAGATGTCAAAGAGGGAGCAAAAACAAGAGAAGTTACCTTAGACCAGATGTATGGATCTTGATAAGAAAGGAGACATTTTATGCTTGAGAATATACGCCTGGCATTTCAGGGAATATGGTCACATATGATGCGATCCTTCCTGACAATGCTTGGTATCATCATTGGTATTGCATCTATCATTGCGATTGTTTCTACGATCAAGGGAACCAGTGAGCAGATTAAAGAGGATCTGATCGGTGCCGGATCCAATACAGTAAATATTTATCTTTATGACGGAGATAATCGGTATGATTCAGAATACGGAAATTCTTCAAAGGCACCGGTTCTGACAGATGATGTCAAAGAAGAAGTACGCGACCTTGATCATGTGGAGAATGCAACTTTTTATTATAACAGCACAAGTGCTTCCATTTATAACAATAACAACAGCCTTGAAGGCGGAAGCGTTTATGGGATTGATGTAAATTATCTGGCTACCTGTGGGTATGTGATTCAGTCAGGCAGAGGCTTTGTAAGTGATGATTACAAAAACTATAACAAAGTTGCCCTGATTGATGACAATGCAGCACAGAATCTGTTTCCGTCACAGAATCCGGTGGGACAGACAGTAGAGATTAATCAGGAACCATATACGATAGTTGGTGTGATTCGTCAGGATGAGAATTATCAGCCAACGATTAACAGTATTGATGAGTATTATACTTATTACCAGTCAATTGTGGGAAGCGTGATGATTCCGGACAGCTGTTGGCCGATATCCTTTAGATTTGATGTGCCGCAGAATGTGATCGTAAAAGCGGACAGTACAGATACGATGAGTTCTGTGGGAAATTCTACGGCAGATGCGTTGAATAATTCCATCACATCGTTGAATACAAACGGTAGTACCACTATGAAATATAAAGCAGAAGATATCATGGAGCAGGTTAAGAGCATGCAGAAACTCAGTGAGAGTACAAATAATCAGCTGATCTGGATTGCAAGTATCTCCCTGCTTGTAGGTGGTATCGGTGTTATGAACATCATGCTGGTTTCCGTTACAGAGCGTACCAAGGAGATCGGTCTGAAAAAGGCAATCGGAGCCCGTAAGAAGACGATTCTTGGACAGTTTCTGACGGAAGCTTCAGTGCTTACCAGCATTGGAGGTATTATCGGTGTAGTAACCGGTATTGGTTTGTCGAAAGTTGTGGGAAAAGTAACCGGATCTCCTACCGCGATCAGTGTACCGTCAATTGTGATTGCAGTACTGTTTTCGACAGTAATCGGTGTGGTATTTGGTTTGCTTCCATCTGTGAAAGCGGCTAATCTGAATCCAATCGATGCACTTAGAAGCGAATAAAGAATAAACAGAAATAGAAAAATAAGAAGAAAACAAAAAGTGGGCACTGAATCTGACGAGAGATTAGATTCAGTGCTCATTTACATGTGTATAAAATCTGATAATGAAAGACTGTGTTTTAGTAGATTTTGACATAGGATAGAACTTAAGACGGTGAAAATGTCAAAAAAAGTGCTTAAATTTTGTACAAAAAGTAAAAAAGGATGGAAGTATGGAGACGGATTGTGCTATAATGGGTTATCTCAAAAAGAAGTATGTATACAGGAGGAGGTTTGTGGATGGTATCATTTACGTATGTTATCAAAGATAAACTTGGAATACATGCAAGGCCTGGTCTGCTTCTTGTGCAGGAAGCTGGCAAGCTCACAAGCGACATTACCATTTTTAAAGGCACAAAGAGTGGTGATGCGAAGCACATGTTCTGTGTTATGAATCTTGCGGCAAAGCAAGGCGACCAGATTATGGTGCAGGTGGAAGGCGACAATGAAGTGGCAGATGCCGAAGTGATGAGGAACTTTTTGGAAGATAATCTGTAATAAGGAGAGTTGGAGTAATGAGAGTATTAGAAGGTAAGTCCGTATTTTCCGGAATCGCAATTGGAAAGATTTCTATTTTGCAGAAGGCAGATACAAGCGTGAAGCGTACAAGGGTAGAAGATCCAGAAGCTGAGATCGCCCGCGTGCAGGAAGCAAAGGAGAAAGCAGTTGCCCAGCTTCAGAAACTGTATGATAAGGCACTTCAGGAAGTTGGAGAGTCAGGTGCAGCTATTTTTGAAGTACATCAGATGATGCTGGACGATGAGGACTATCTTGATTCTATTGACAATATTATCCGCACAGAGAATGTAAATGCAGAGTATGCAGTGGCAACAACAGGTGATAACTTTGCAGATATGTTTGCACAGATGGATGATGACTATATGAAGGCAAGAGCTGCTGACGTAAAAGATATCTCAGATCGTCTGGTACGTGTATTATCTGGACATGACGATGGGGATATGGATGCAGCAGAACCATCTATTATCGTGGCAGAGGATCTGGCTCCAAGTGAGACAGTACAGATGGATAAGAGCAGAGTACTTGCATTTGTTACAAGAAAAGGTTCTTCTAATTCCCATACAGCGATTCTTGCAAGAACAATGAATATTCCGGCACTGATCAACATTGAATATGATGACAGCATGGATGGAAAGATGGCAATCGTGGATGGTAAGTCGGGTTCTCTTATTGTAGAGCCGGATGCAGATACACTTAAGAAATATCAGGATCAGAAAGATGAAGAACTGCATCAGAGAGCAATGCTCAAAGAATTAAAAGGTAAAACAACCGAGACAAAGAGCGGACATAAGATTCATCTTTATGCGAACATCGGAAGCACAGGAGATGTTGCAAGTGTTCTGGCTAATGATGCAGAAGGTATTGGTCTTTTCAGAAGTGAATTTATTTATCTGGAGAAGGAAAACTATCCGACAGAGGAAGAACAGTTCCAGATTTATAAAGCAGTAGCACAGAACATGGCCGGCAAGAAAGTAATCATCCGTACTTTGGATATCGGTGCAGATAAGCAGATTGATTATTTTGATATGGCACATGAAGAGAACCCGGCAATGGGCTATCGTGCGATTCGTATCTGTCTCGACAGACCGGAAGTGTTTAAAACACAGCTTCGTGCGCTCTTCAGAGCAAGTATGTATGGAAACATTTCCATTATGTACCCGATGATTATCTCTGTGACAGAAGTAAAACAGATCAAAGCTATTGTTGCAGAAGTAAAGAAAGAGTTGACAGAGCAGGGTGTACCGTTTAAGGATGACGTAGAGCAGGGTGTGATGATTGAGACACCGGCAGCCGTTATGATTAGTGATCTTCTTGCAAAAGAAGTTGACTTCTTTAGTATTGGTACAAATGATCTGACTCAGTATACACTGGCAATTGACCGTCAGAATGCAAAACTGGATAATATTTATGACTCTCATCATGAAGCAGTAATCCGTATGATCCAGATGGTAATCGACAATGCACATAAAGAAGGTATCTGGGCAGGTATCTGCGGTGAGCTTGGAGCAGATACAAGTATGACAGAGCGTTTCGTACAGATGGGCATTGATGAACTGTCCGTATCTCCGACATTTGTTCTTCAGGTTCGTAAGATTGTAAGAGAAATGGAATAAGTTTAATCCGATTGAGAAGATCTGTGTGGCTATAAGAGAAAAAGATACTCTCTTCACAGAAAACGGGATTGTGAAAAAGCCTGTTTTCTGGAAGGGAGTATCTTTATGTGGGAAAATGATAAGGGATTTATGAGAGATAACTTTGAGAAGTTAAATCAGCTGTTAGAGCAGGAACAGTGTGAATTTACAGGTATTCCTGATGGATTCTTTTAGGTGAACTCCTTGACGATATAAAATTATTCTATGGAGTTTTGTCAGATATTAAGTGACCAGTACACTGGATTTTAAGATAGAAATGGAAAAATTTATATTCTGGATTGAGATACAAAGAAAAATATGCTACACTAAAGACTGAATGATTACGATGAAATGATATCAGAGTCAAAAGGTCTTATCGGGCAAGTAAGAATGACTTTCAGGTCTTTTGCCTCTGATATCATGAAATTATAATAAAGGAGATATGAATATGGGAAAAATTGCCATTGTCACAGACAGTAACAGCGGCATAACACAGGATCAGGCAAGAGAACTTGGTGTCAGCGTGATTCCGATGCCTTTTTATATTAATGAGAAGCTTTATCTTGAAGGAATCACTCTTTCACAGGAAGATTTTTATGAGCGACTTAAGAATGATGAGACTATTTCCACTTCCCAGCCGGGACCGGCAGATGTGTGCGGGCTTTGGAATACACTTCTTGAAGAGTATGATGAAGTAGTGCATATTCCTATGTCAAGCGGTCTGAGTGCATCCTGTGATACAGCTATGGGACTTGCTCAGGAATATGATGGGAGAGTGCAAGTGGTAGACAATCAGAGAATTTCTGTTACACAGAGACAGTCTGTATTGGATGCACTTACCTTAAGAGATGCAGGCAGAAATGCAGCACAGATCAAACAGGTTCTTGAAGAGCAGAAATTTGATTCCAGTATCTATATTACTCTGGAAACATTGAAGTATCTTAAAAAAGGTGGAAGAATTACTCCGGCGGCAGCAGCAATCGGAACAGTTCTGAACTTAAAACCTGTACTCCAGATTCAGGGAGAGAAATTGGATGCATATTCCAAGACAAGAGGCAAGAAGCAGGCAAAGCGTGTCATGCTTAAGGCTATGCAGAATGACTGGGAGAACCGCTTCGCTGAATATGTGAAACGTGGCGAGATGTGTCTGCAGTCTGCTTATACAGGAAACGAAGAAGAAGCTCTGGAATTTAAGAAAGAGATTGCAGAAGCTTTCCCTGGAATTGAGATTGTACAGAATCCGTTATCATTAAGTGTTGCATGCCATATCGGACATGGTGCTATCGCTGTTGCATGTTCAAGAAAAGTGGTAGTGGATTAATCAGAATATGCCGGATACAGGCAGGGACTTTTGTCTGTCTGATTATAAAAATATAGGAACTGTTTGGCACTTTTGCAGAATAGCAGACTGCTGAATAGTTACAAAGTAAAACAATTTGAGGAGTTAGAGAATGAAGAAACTGATGGAACAGATGGCGGAAGAACTTTCCGCAGCATTTGAAAAAGCAGGATACGATCCGTCCTACGGAAAGGTAACCGTATCCAACAGACCGGACCTTTGCGAATTTCAGTGCAATGGTGCCATGGCGGGTGCAAAAGCATATAAAAAAGCGCCATTTATGATTGCAGATGATGTAGTAGCTTATTTAAAAGACAGCCAGGTTTTCTCTATGGCAGAAGTTGTAAAACCAGGATTCATCAACCTGAAAGTAAAAGGTGAATTTCTTGCAGACTATTTAAAAGAAATGGCAGCAGATGAGAAACTTTCCGTATCTGCAGCAAAAGAGCCAAAGACAATTATCATTGATTACGGCGGACCAAACGTTGCAAAACCTCTCCATGTAGGTCATCTCCGCTCTGCAATCATCGGAGAAAGTATTAAAAGAATCGGCCGTTTTGTAGGTCATAAAGTGATCGGTGATGTACATCTTGGAGACTGGGGTCTGCAGATGGGACTTATCATCACAGAACTGAGACACAGAAAACCAGAGCTTGTCTACTTTGATGATTCTTATACAGGAGAATATCCGGAAGAAGCACCATTTACAATCAGCGAGCTGGAAGAGATTTATCCTTGCGCAAGTGGCAAGTCCAAAGAGGACGAGGCATACAGAAATGAGGCACTGGAGGCAACTCATCTTCTTCAGCAGGGCAAACCGGGATATATGGCTCTCTGGAATCATATCATGAATGTATCTGTTACAGACCTGAAACGCAACTATGACAAGTTAAATGTTTCTTTCGACCTCTGGAAAAAAGAATCTGATGCCCAGCCATATATTCCTGGAATGGTTGAAGAGATGAAAGAAAAAGGATTTGCCTATGTAGATCAGGGTGCTCTTGTAGTAGATGTAAAAGAAGAAAACGATACAAAAGAGATTCCGCCATGTATGCTTTTAAAATCAGACGGTGCTTCTCTTTATACAACTACAGACCTTGCAACGATCGTTGAGCGTATGAAACTGTTCAACCCGGATGAGATTTTATATGTAGTTGATAAACGTCAGGAACTTCATTTCATTCAGGTATTCCGTTGCGCAAGAAAGACAGGTCTTGTAAATGATGATACAAAGCTTTCTTTCCTTGGATTTGGAACAATGAATGGCAAAGACGGCAAACCGTTTAAGACAAGAGAGGGCGGCGTTATGCGTCTGGAAACTCTTATCAAAGACATCAATGAAGAGATGTTTACCAAGATCGTTGAAAACCGCAGCGTAAAGGATAAAGATGCAAGAGAGACTGCTGAGATCGTAGGACTTTCTGCGATTAAATATGGTGATCTTTCCAACCAGGCTACCAAGGATTACATTTTTGATATTGACAGATTTACTTCATTTGAAGGAAATACAGGTCCGTATATTCTTTATACGATCGTTCGTATCAAATCTATCCTGAACCGTTTTACAGAAGAAGGCGGTGACCTTGATGCAGGTGCAATCCTTGACCCTGTAAACGACAGCCAGAAGAATCTGATGCTTCAGCTGACAGGATTCGGCGCAATTGTAGAGAATGCTTTCGAAGAAAAAGCACCACATAAGATCTGTGCATATATTTACGAAGTATCCAATGCATTTAACAGCTTCTACCACGAGACAAAGATTCTCAGTGAAGAAAACGAAGCACAGAAAGCTTCTTTCATTCAGCTGCTGAAACTCACAAAGAAAGTTCTGGAAACATGCATCGATCTTCTTGGATTCTCTGCACCGGACAGAATGTAAAGAGATATCAGTCGATTAAAATTAAGCAGATATTCGAATCTGCTTTAAAAACCGAAACATTAGAGGACAGTATACAAATATTGTACTGTCCTCTGTTTGTTACTGTTCACTGGTAATATCCCGCGAGGTGTTTTGTGTGAGCGAAGGTCACAGAAAACCCGAGACATACCGCGCGAATTTATGCGATTA
Organism: Blautia sp. HCN-1074; assembly: GCF_037890165.1. Taxonomy (NCBI): domain Bacteria; kingdom Bacillati; phylum Bacillota; class Clostridia; order Lachnospirales; family Lachnospiraceae; genus Blautia; species Blautia sp. HCN-1074. The sequence goes on along the minus strand of NZ_JBBKBP010000013.1, from coordinate 39,466 downwards.
GCATAAATTCTGTGCATCGCGAAGCGTGTTGCTGTGAACGGAGTGAACAGTAACCTCTGTTTATATTAATGTTCTGAATATAAAAACAGGGCTTTTCAAAAAGAACGAGATGTGCTATTCTATATTTATCTGTTAGCGGTGAAGTTCTTTCATCGTATTTTTCCAATTTTTAAATTTAACCGAATCAAGTAAGTTCCCTGCTTCAATTGCGAATATCCGATTGACTGTAGAATCATGCAACGAAAGTGGATGATTTTATCTGTTTGATAACTGAATAAGGAGGTGCGCCGGTGAATTTATCTGGAACTGTATTAAAAGGGCGTTATTGTATTCTGGAGCCTCTTGGAAAAGGCGGTGGTGGGAAAGTCTATCTTGCCAGAGACCTGGAACTGGGAGTATTGTGGGCGGTAAAAGAAATCCCTGTTTCCGGCAGAAATGAAGCCAGAATGCTTTTGAAGTTGTCTCATCCATCTCTTCCAAAGATGGTAGATTATATAGAAGATGATCAGAAATGTTATCTTGTTATGGAATATGTAAAAGGAAAATCTCTGGGTGAATATATACGAAGCGGGGAACGATTTTCCATAAAAGAGATTATCAAATATGGAATAGAGATTACAGAAATATTTGTATATTTTCATAACCAAAAACCACCGGTATACTATGGTGATCTGAAACCTGATAATCTGATGCTTGGTGAAAACGGCAGATTGTATCTGATCGATCTGGGTGGCGCGGTGAATGGCTATAAATATCAGCATAAAGTATGTACAGGCACAAATGGATTTGCAGCGCCGGAACAGTATGAAGGCAGGATCAATGCGGCAACGGATATCTATACATTTGGAAAAACACTATCTGCCCTGTGTCAAAAATCTGATTTTTTGCTGTTTATACAAAATATGTCACTGTTCTGTCTTATTTTTCGATGTTGTCAGAAAAAGCCGGAAATGCGTTTTCAGAATATGGAGACTGTACAGAAGAAATTAAGCAGAATTCAAAAGAGACAAAGTCAGAGCAAGATAAAAAATATTCTGGCCTTGTCAGGAAGCAGTATTGCATTTGCCATGATCATGATATTTCTTTTATTTGGCTCGAGGTTGGTGTCTGGTTCAAAATCAGATGATTTTTATGAAAAACTGACGGCAATTACTGATCTGTATTATCAGGAAGATTTTCAAAATGGCAGCAGCAAGGTCAAAAAGAAAATATGTGAACAGGCAGACAGAAGGTTAAGAAAATTACAGGGAAAATATACTAAGAAAGAAGAAACCCGAAAAATATTACAGCTTCTTGCGACAAACAGTGAATATCAGGAGAGTTATGAAGATGTCAGGCTATATTATGAACAGATGCTTCATTATGATGAGGCTTATAGAGCCGGATACGGTGAATACGGAATGTTTCTGCTGCGCACCGGACAACAGAAAGCCAGTCAGACACTATGGAGAGAATATGAGTCAAAAGAAGCAATATTGGATAATACAGACAGCAGAAATCTGGAATTATGGAAAACGGAGATGATCAGAATTGAAGAAAAATCATAAATATTTTTTAATGATAGCATCAGTATTTTTGTGTTTGTGTCTGACTGCAACAATCTCTGCCATGCAGATGGGAGGATTTGACATTGATGTGGGAAATGGAGAAAACAGTAGCTGGCAATGGCAGGAAGAACAGTGGTGGAATCAGAGCAGCTGGGAGAATACGTGGGAAAACAGCTGGCAGACGGATAGCAGCACAACAGAAAATACAACTCAGAATAGCCATGTACAGGATAATGAATATCAGTATAATAATGGTACAGGAAACGGAACACAGGATAATATGCAGGACAGTACACAGCCATGGGACAACAACCCGCAGCAGAATAATATTGGAGGGAATGGCAATACTCAATGGGATAACAACTCTCAGCAGAATAATAATTTTCAAGGTAACAATAGTATCCAAGGCGATAATTCACAGTGGAATAGTCAATATCAAATAGATAACAATACACAAAACATATCTCAGACAGATAACGGACTTACTGTTAAAAGACCAGAAGAAATCTCGCCAACGTCAACATCAACACCGATACCGACGCCCAAGCCTGCCAAACACCAGAAGCCAACAAAAACGCCAAAACCAACCCGTATACCGACACCTAAATCAGTAAAGAAAAATAAGAGAACACAAAATAGCACAAAGAAGGAAAGCAAGAACGCAGGTGACTTTAAAAATTCTAAAAATGAAGATGTTCAGGTGTATACAGGTAAATATGCACATACAAAAAATGAACCTGTAGAATTTCAATGTATACAAACCCCAGACAATTCCCATACTCCGCAAATCAAGATAGTATCTCAGGGTTCTGTTCAGATTCTTTCCGTTCGATTTAATGGAATGGAGTGTCCCTGGTATTGGGAAGAGGATAAAATCATCCTGGATATAAAGAAAGATGCTAAGATAAACAAAATAGAATTACTTGTTATTTCTCAGGGAGGGAGACTGATAAAAATGAATTCCTGAATTTTTTCCTCATAGACGTGTCAGAAAAACAATGATATAATCTACCATATTATATCGATATTTACTGAAACAGGAGGAAAACATGTACAAAGTTATTTTGTTTGATTTAGATGGAACATTGACAGAATCCGGAGAGGGTATTACCAAATCTGTCCAGTATGCGCTGGAGAGAATCGGAAAACCGGAAGCTGATCTTGAGAAGTTGAAAGTTTTTGTAGGGCCACCGCTTACGGAGATGTTTATGAAATATGCGCAGGTTGATGAGGAGACTGCAAAGAAAGCAGTAGAAATTTACAGGGAACGCTACTCCGTAACAGGAATCTTCGAGAATGCCGTATATCCTGGAATCGAAGATATGCTGGCACAGTTAAAGAAAAAGGGATATATTCTTGCAGTTGCCTCTTCTAAGCCGGAACTATATGTAAGACAGATTCTGGATCATTTCGGGCTTACCCAGTATTTCACAGAAATTGGCGGAAGTGAGATGGATGGTCGCAGAACTAATAAAACAGAAGTCATTGAGGATGTTCTTTGCCGCCTTAATATGGACAAACACAGAGAACAGGTAATCATGATCGGTGATAAAGAACATGACGTATATGGAGCGCGCAAGGCAGGACTGGAATGTATCGCTGTTTCTTTCGGATATGGAACAAAAGAAGAACTTACCAATGCAGAACCTCTGAAAATCGTTGATTCTGCGGAAGAAATTGTAAATTTTTTCGCCTGAGCCCTCTGCGAAAACAAAGTATTGTTTCTAAAATCTGGAGGGCAGGATATCCCGTAGGAATTCATTTTCTGATTTCGCAGATCGTTGCAGGAACTGCGCTGGCTGTTTTTGCAAGGATATCTGCGAATGCCGCGGAAACCTATTATAATTATACAATTTTCCTTACAGGACTGACAGGAATCCTGGCGATGATATCTGCATTGATTTTTTATCACAGAGATAAGGTAAGAAGAATTGCGGGCGGATTGATACCTGTACAGAAAAAAGTCAGGCTTTCTTTGCCACAGATACTTCTTTTGCTTCTGGCAGGAGCAGGACTGGCGCAGTATGGAAACTTTCTTATGGCAATGTTGCAGTCATTTATCAGCAGCACAACTTATCAGGATAGCATGACCAGGATTACAGAGGGAAAATCCCTTCTTATGATGATTTTCTGGATGGGAATTGTTGCACCGGCAGCAGAGGAAATGATTTTCAGGTGGCTGATCTATCTGCGTTTGCGTGACTGGCTTAAAATGCCTGTGGCAGCAGTGATATCGGGACTGATATTTGGCATTTATCATGGAAACATTGTGCAGGGAATTTATGCAAGTATTCTGGGAACTGCATTTGCATATATTCTGGAAATGAGCGGGAATATCTACAGTAGTATGCTGCTTCATATGGGAGCTAACATCTGGTCGCTGCTGATTACAGAATATGCACTGGATCTGTTTTCGACAAAGTATGGCATGCAGATTTTGATACTGATTTATCTGATTCTGCTATTTAGCGTAGTATATTGCTTTATTCATTTTGAGAAAATGAGCAGCACACGGGAAAAGAAGAGAATGATATGAGTATTAACCGGACGTAAGAGAGATTTCACTTTAAAAATAGATTTTACAGCCGACAGAGTGAAAATAGAACAATAATAGTATGTGGATTGACAGGAGAAAAGAATGGGGAAAGCGATACGTCTCGACAAATTCCTTGCAGATGCAGGAAGCGGCACAAGAAGTGAGGTAAAAAAATATATTCAAAAGGGAAAAGTTCAGGTCAACGGTATAACAGCAAAGAAGCCAGAACTAAAGGTCAGTGAAACAGACGAAGTAATTCTGGATGGAACGGTAGTCTCCAAAGCGCCGGAGTTTGTTTACTATCTTCTGCATAAACCCGCAGGTTATGTCAGTGCAACAGAAGACAAGTGTGACAGAACAGTAATGGAGCTGGTTCCGTCAGACAGAAAAGGTCTGTTCCCGGTAGGAAGACTGGATAAAGACACAGAAGGTCTGCTTCTGATCACAGATGACGGAGCACTGGCACATGAACTTCTTTCTCCGAAGAAACACGTGGACAAAACTTATTATGCTGTCACAGACGGATGCATGACAGATGAGGATGTACAGCAATTTGCACAGGGACTTGAAATTGGAGAAAAAAATCCAACTATGCCCGCAAAACTTGAAATCCTCAGCACAAGAAAAGCTGAAGATACAGAATTGGAACAATATCCGTCCGGCTGGGTTTCAGAAATCCAGCTTACTATCAAAGAGGGTAAGTTCCATCAGGTTAAACGAATGACTGAGGCAGTGGGAAAAAAAGTTACTTATCTGAAAAGAATTTCCATGGGTGTTTTGAGCCTGCCGGATGACTTGGACATAGGCGAATGCCGCCAGTTAACGGTCGAAGAAGAGAAAAAACTAAAAGACAGTGTTGCGGCAAAATAATAGAAAATTTGCAAAAAACCCTCTTTACATGGAGGGTTTTTGTATGCTATACTACAGAAGTTGCGAGTCATGCGCATCTATTGCGTGTGCAAAATATACACGTTCGGAGATTCCCGCGGATGGTGCCCTGCGGTGTGAGGCTGGGTCCCCAGGAAAAAGAACCGGGCGGAAGAAATTAACCAAAAAGGAGAACAAACATGAGCGTTATTTCAATGAAACAGCTTTTAGAAGCAGGCGTACATTTCGGACATCAGACAAGAAGATGGAACCCTAAAATGGCTCCATACATCTACACAGAGAGAAACGGTATCTACATCATCGACTTACAGCAGTCTGTAGGTATGGTTGACGATGCTTACAATGCAATCGCTGATATCGTAGCAGACGGCGGAAGCATCTTATTCGTAGGAACAAAGAAACAGGCTCAGGATGCTATCAAAACAGAAGCAGAGCGTTGCGGACAGTTCTATGTAAACGAGAGATGGTTAGGTGGTATGCTTACAAACTTCAAAACTATCCAGAGCCGTATTGCAAGACTGAAACAGATCGAAGCTATGGAAGCTGATGGAACATTTGACGTTCTTCCTAAAAAAGAAGTTATCGAACTGAAAAAAGAACTCGTTAAGTTACAGAAAAACTTAGGTGGTATCAAAGAAATGAAGAGACTTCCGGATGCAATCTTCATCGTAGATCCTAAGAAAGAAAGAATCTGCGTACAGGAAGCTCATACATTAGGAATCCCGCTTATCGGTATCTGTGATACTAACTGCGATCCAGAAGAACTGGATTATGTAATCCCAGGTAACGATGACGCTATCCGTGCAGTAAAATTAATCGTTTCCAAAATGGCAGACGCTGTTATCGAAGCAAAACAGGGTACTACAGATGTAGACGGTGAAATCGAATCTGAATCTGAAGAGTTCGCAGCTACAGAAGAATAATTTTTTGAACCAGTACAGGAAAGCTGACAGGCTTTCCTGTCATTGAAAAGGAAAAGCCCCTCCGGGCGATTTACGAATATTATTCAGGAGGAAAATGAAATGGCTATCACAGCAGCACAGGTAAAAGAATTAAGAGAAATGACCGGCGCCGGAATGATGGATTGTAAGAAAGCTCTTACAGCTACAGAAGGTGATATGGATAAAGCAGTAGAATTCCTTCGCGAGAAAGGTCTTGCTACAGCACAGAAGAAAGCAAGCCGTGTAGCAGCAGAAGGTCTTTGCAAAACTTTAGTTTCTGAAGACGGAAAGAAAGCAGTTGTTGTAGAAGTTAACGCTGAGACAGACTTCGTAGCTAAGAATGAGAAATTCCAGAACTACGTAGCAGATGTTGCAGCTCAGGCTATGAACACAACAGCAGCAGATATCGACGCTTTCCTTGCAGAAGCATGGGCACTTGACACAACTAAGACTGTTAAAGAAGCTCTTGCAGCTCAGATCGCAGTTATCGGCGAGAACATGAACATCAGAAGATTTGCTCAGGTTACAGAAGAGAACGGTTTCGTTGCTTCTTACACACATATGGGCGGTAAGATCGGTGTTCTTGTAGATGTTGAAACAGACGTAGTTAATGACGCTGTTAAAGAAATGGCTAAGAACGTTGCAATGCAGATTGCAGCTCTGAAACCACAGTACACAAGCGACAGCGAAGTAAGCGCAGAATACATTGAGCATGAGAAAGAAATCCTTATGGCTCAGATCCAGAACGATCCGAAAGAATCCCAGAAACCGGCTAAGGTTATCAAAGGAATGATCACAGGACGTATCAAAAAAGAGCTTAAAGAAATCTGCCTTCTTGACCAGACATACGTTAAAGCTGAAGATGGAAAACAGTCTGTAGCTAAATACGTAGAGCAGGTTGCTAAAGAAAACGGCGCTAAGATTGCAATCAAAGGTTTCGTACGTTACGAGACAGGTGATGGTATCGAAAAGAAAGAAGAGAACTTCGCAGAAGAAGTTGCAAAACAGATGGGAAACTAATTTATCAATCGTAGGACTGGTAAAAAGCGAATTAAATAGCGTATTTAAGCGGTTTCTAGCTATTTTGACAAGTGTTATAAACTACTGTAAAATCTCACAAAATATCGTGCTATTTTGGGTACAGATTGGGTAGGGTATTGGGTAAAGAAATTTACCCAACCTCTTAACGAGGAATTTGTTTGTTGTTTAAAATAGAAAGGGAACGCTGTGAGTGATGAGAGTATATTGCGGAAGTGATATGCTCTCATTTTTTAGAATATTAAAAAGTTGACTTTGAAAAGAATAGATTGGGAGTGACATTAATAGTGAAAAGGATAATAGCAGAAATAATATTTTGGATAGTAAATATCGTATTGATTATAATGTCTTTTATGACGGATAGACCTTTGGCATCATTTGTTACTACGATTATTTGTAGTACACCAATGAATCCTTTGTTATTAAATCGTATACAAAGAAAAATTGATGGCAATAAATTTGATTTTTGGTATTTATTAAAATTGATATTACCATTTTTCACGATTATGTTTGTCTTGTACATTTGTGCTGTGTTTTCCTTAAAAAATAATGCGATACTCAGAGGAATGGAAGATATTAAAGCGTTCATGAGTATTACAATGTATTTATTATTTATAGTGGTGTTATTTTTTTATCGTAAAAATGATAAAAGTAAAAAATATATTGTGTTTGGTGTGTTTTATATTCTTTGCGTTGCTTTAAACTTTTGTTCTGAATCAATGGTGAATATGATAGTATCTTTTTTGAATAGAGTTTCAACACAAAATATATGCTTAGAGTCGTATGAGATGTTATATTTCAATGTATTAACACCAATTAAAGAGGCAATACTTACATATATTATTTTTGATGTAGTGTTTGAAAAAAAAGAGAAGAAAATATTTTCGGTGGATGTAATAGATAAACAATCATTAAAAAAGGAAAATTATGAAATTATTGTGCAGAAATAATTTGAAAGAAAATCTCACAACAGAATAAAGTGCTTGGAAATATTGAAAAGTTCGTTTGAAATCAAGGTTTACAGACATTTTTCTTCAAAGAAAAGGTATCGTAGAATACCGCAAAATATCGTAACAGATTTTTAGAATGGAGTAAAGATTGAAAGAAAATGGAGTAAATATTTCAAAGATGTAATGAGAAATGGCGTAGGTAGTGGAAACATTATTTGCGTCATTTCTCATTTGTAAAATTAAGGGCGGTTTTATTGAATTTGTGATAAAATAGAAAAAACATCTTGACTCTCTAGTAACGTAACGGTTTACGATGAAAGGGAAAGGAGGACTTATGAAAACAGTTAAAGAAGTATCAGAATTGACTGGAATTAGCATAAGAACATTACGATATTATGATGAAATTGATTTGTTAAAACCTGCTAAAGTAACAGAAGCAGGATACCGTTTATATGATGAAAGCTCATTGAAAAAATTACGTCAGATTATGTTTTTTCGAGAACTGGAAGTTCCATTGTCAGAAATAAAAGCAATTATGAAGAATTCTGAAAGTGATAATCGTAAGATTCTTGAAACACAGAAAATGATGCTAGAAATGAAACGGAATCGTTTGAATGGTATTATCGAATTGATTTCTGATGTGTTGAAAGGAGAGGACAAGATGAGTTTTGAAACATTTAATAAAGATGATATTCAAAAAATAATACAACATTCTTTAAAAATTATGAGTGAAGAAGACAAGAAAATAATTATCGAGCATTATGGAGATATTGAGAAGTTTAAAGAATCTGTTGCGGAAGGCTTTAAAGATGAAAAGGCATGTGAGCATTTAATTAAGATATATGGAAGTAAAGAAAAAGCAGTAGAAGCAAGTCTGAAGTCAACAGGAACTAGAGAAGAAGTTACAGAGCAAAAAAATGAGATGGACTTGATTTATAAACAGTTTGCTTGTGCAATGGAAAATTCAGATGAAGATATGTCAATGAAAGCAGTAAAAAGATTGGGGAAAAGTTGTAAAAATCTTTTTAAAATGGATAATGCAAGAGTATTATTATTAGAAATGGCTAAAGATTATTTGAATCATTCTCAGTTGGAAGAAGACACAGATAAACAATACGGAAAAGGTGTTACAAAATACATTGGTTCAGCGATATATCGGTATTATGGTGTAGAAAACTTAGAATAAACAGATGTTACCAAAATGGAAACACAGGAAATACATACTGGTACTTTTATTTTGGGTTCTATCGTTATATGATGTGAATGAAAGAGAGGTATGGAGTATGGCATTAAATGATAACATCAAAAAATTCAGAGAAGAAAAAAATCTCACTCAGCAACAACTTGCAGATAAGTTATATGTTTCAAGGCAGACAGTTTGTCGTTGGGAAAATGGTTCAAGATGTCCAGATTTGATTACGGCAAAAAAACTGGCGTTAGAACTAGATGTAAGTATGGACGAACTTATATCAGATGAAGATGTAAATGATATGCAAGTAAATTATGGAATATGGAAATCTGAAAGAATAAAAGAGAAAAAGCATTTACAGACACTTCAAAAAAAAATATTAGACTTTATACAAATTGTGGGAGCTGTATTTTTAGCAATCACGATTTTGTTACGAGTGCAATTAGATATGAGAGTACCTGGATGGTGTACAATCATTTGCTTTATTATTGTAGCGGTAGCATTTCTTTGTAATTTCATAGTTTCTAAAAAGTTGAGAGAAATGTAGTGAGGTCAAGGAACAAGGCGAAGCCGATACGCCGTAGGGCAGTCCTTGACAGAACGGACACAGCTAACAGCACCATGATACAGCAGAGGACTTGAAAGGTCGGAAACCTTGCAAGTCCTCTTGTTTGTTACTGGGCGTTATGTTTTAAGTAAAGTGCTTCTTTCATCAGTTCTTTTTCAAATGCTTTTATGTGACCGCTCTGTATTCCATTGTCGATATAAAAACAATCGTCAGCCTGTGAGTAGGACAGCGTGGTAACTTTCGGTTCATAAGTCTTTGTATCAATTCCATAATAATAGACGGTGGCAGTCGAAAGTTCCACATTGATACTGTCAAAATCTCTTGTAAAAACGCTGTGCCTGTCTGCGTGGAAAAAATCAGACGGACATTCGTAGAACTCGGAACTATCTTCTCTTAAAAATAAAGGCAGTATATGTACTTCATTTCCGCTTCGGTTGACAAGGACATAAAAGCGTGGAATGAGGGCGGAATACTGTGTTTTCATTGCGATATACATATCATCTAAATCATCAAGAAGATACTCGGAGCAGGAGTTGTTGTAAAAGACGTATTGCAGGGCAGTATCATATTTTTGAGCATTTTCCATAGGTACATTTTCCCCGTAAAGCCAACGCAAATCTACATCTAAAGAGTCGGCAATCAGTTCTAGTTTGTCGGCTTTCGGATTGTACTGTCCCGAAAGATAGGAACTGAACGCTCCTTTGCTGATACCAGTATCTTTGACTATATCTACTTGTTTTTTGTTTTTTGCTTTCATGGCAAATTTAATCCGTTCTGCGATTGTATTCATCTGAAAACCCTCTCTTTCCATATCCTGTTATAACTTTTCATATCTTATCGTCTAAGGACACTATACCACAAGTTCAGAAAAAAGAAAACAAAAAGTTTATAAAAAACTAAACTCCCTATTGCAAAACGAATGTGTCTGTGCTAATATACAATTAAGTTCAGAAATAACTGAACTTAAAACAACGTCGTAATAGGAAAATGAAAATATGAGAAACTGACCTATCGGTTCAACGGGGAGAAAGGAACGTGTATGCAGATTACATTGACAAAAGAACAGGTAAAAGAAGCATTTGGAGAACTTCGTTTTATGGGTGCGGATAACTGCTACCGCTATGATAAAGACAGTAAGAAGAAAACAGAGGAAGTGGAAGCCTTAAAACTTCATCTTGGAAGCATGAAACTTGGGAACAGCGTGGATATTCGCTTGGAAGCAACGGAACTTCCGAAGATTGAGCCTTATGCGGTAGTGGAACTGGAAGAACCAGTTTATGCTCCTTATGTGCAGAGAGGGAATTTCCCTGTATTAGTGGAGAAGATTACCTGTAAGGGTATCCACTCTGTTCCAAATAAAAATATGTAGGCAGTCAAAGTTCCTGTCCTCGTTCTGACGTACCAAACGTCAGGTTGAGGGCAGGGCAATGGCAACGCCGTTGCAGATTGGAGGTTTGATAAATTTGGAAGAAAGAAGCGGAAGTTTTCTTCCAGAACTCCCCTACACTAACAGGGGAGTAATACGGCAGAAAGAAGCATTAAGTGCCTTGATAGACTGGTGTCAGATAACCATTAAGGAAGTTCCGTTAGAAGCAGTTATAGAAGATGTGCTGAGAATACCTTTGGAACTTATGACGGTAACAGGCTATGAAAAAGGGATTGCAGGGCATGAGGTTGTGGCAATATTCGATAATATCAAGGTGCTAAAGCCGACAGGACATTCACAGTATCAAGGCTTTCAGATTTTGATGAGTGGGAAAGGCTGTCGCAACTATGAGAATTTTTTACAACTCAATGAGGAAACATGGTTTGATTTCTTAAACAGAGTTTGTCAGTATCACATCAATTTTCCTCGGATTGATTTGGCGATTGACGACAGAAAACCGTATTTGAGTATTCCCGATTTGATTGTACGGACAAAAGAGGGATTGCTTTCTTCAAAGTTACGGGAGATAGATTTTCACGACTCGGGAGAACTGAAAGAGGAAGTGTTTCAGAGTAAAGGTGGAAGTCTTTATCTCGGCAGTTCAGCCAGTAATTTGAGATTGGTATTTTATGAAAAGGGATATGAACAGAATAAAAAGTATGGAACAGAATTAGACGAAAATTGGAACAGATATGAATTGAGATTTCGGCAGGAAATGGCAGTAAGTGTAGTACAGGAATTATTGAGATATAGAGATGTGGCAGGATTGGCAATGGAAGTATTGAACAGCAAAATACGATTTTTAGAAAAGCCGACAGATAGCATGACAACACGAAAAAGACTTTATCCAACCTATCAAGCGTGGGCAGAACTGATGAAAGACATAGGCACGGTCAAACTTACTATGCAACCACAGAAGAAGAGTTTACAAAAGGTGTGGGAGTGGTTGGAAAAGTATGTTGCTCCGTCTTTGAAACTGTTTGCAGAGGTTGGAAAGATAGAGCAGAGAGATTATATTGGTAATCTTGTAGCAAATGGAGAAATGAATATTACACAGAAACAGTTGTATGATGATTACATAAAAGCAAGAAGATTAGAGGAAAGGGGATAATCGTATAGAAAAAGCATTATTAAATTTAAAGGAAGTAAGTGAGTATCTTGGACTTGGAGAAACAAAGACAAGAGAACTCTTGAAAAGTAGAAACTGTCCGTTTTCCATGAAGATTGGGTATCGGTGGTATGCGAACAGACGATTATTAGATACATGGTTAGAGCAACAGACAAAAAGTTATTGAAGTTCTGATTGAAAAGGAGGCGAACTTATAGTAGTATATGGTTAAAATCACAGAAGTTCCCTTTTTATTTATCAAGATATTTGATTGATAGAAAGGGTAGAGATTATGGGTAAAGATTTAAAAGGAAAAGAATTAGGAACAGGTTTACGTCAAAGAAAGGACGGTAGATACGAAGCAAGAGCAAAGATAAACGGAATAGACATTAACTTGTATGACGTTGATTTGAAGAAATTAAAAGTATTGTTTGAAAAGGCAAAGGAAGAAGCAAGAAACAACATTGATATAAAACGTCAGAAAGTAACGCTGAACGAATGGTTTGAGGAATGGTTTACAAATTATAAAATTCCTAACATCAAGGAAACAAGCGTGTTCCCTATGCGTAGCAAATATTATAATACATTTGGAAAAGCAATAGGAGATATGAAAGTGACAGATATACGGAACTTGGATATTCAGCGTGTCATTAACGATATGAATAAACAGGGGAGAGCGTCTTCCAGTATGCGAGATGCTTTAGGCAGAGTTCGGGAGTGTTTGGAGTCTGCAAAGAATAATCGTATTATAGACATCAATCCATGTTTTGAAATCAATGTACCTTGGGAAAATAAAACAGCAGAAAGACGTTTCTTATCAATGGCAGAGCAAACAAGGTTTTTGCAGGAAGTAGAGCATAACTGGTATAAAGAGATGTTTTACATTATGTTTCTAACAGGTATGCGAATTGGAGAAGTTGGTGGTCTGAAATGGGAAGATATAGACTGGAATAAGAAATGTATTAACATTCAAAGGTCTTTATCCTGCCAATATGAAAATGGAGTAAAGACTATGCGACTAACAAAGCCTAAAACACATAATTCATACAGAAGTATTCCGTTTATGGCAGAAACAGAAGAAACTCTGTTATCTCAAAAAGAAAAACAGAACAGGCAGAAAAAAGCCTATGGAAATCGTTGGCGTTCAAGTGGAGAATTTGATAACTTGGTGTTTACCACTTCTTTAGGAAGTCCAGTTATTCGGAATGTAGCAGAAAAAGAAATTAAGAAAGTAGTAAAAGCAATCAATTTTCAAGAAGCAATAGAAGCGGTAAAGGAAAACAGAGAGCCGATAGAATTTAAAGACCTTTATCCTCATGCAATCCGACATACATTTTGTAGCAGGTGCTTTGAAAAAGGAATGGACGCTAAAGTAGTGCAAATGCTAATGGGACATCAGCATTACAGTACAACGATTGACATATATACTCATGTGACAGAAACAAAATTTGAAGAAGAAATAGCAAAGTTTGGTAGCGTGAGTGAAAAACAGAAAGTTCAGAAAAATAAAAACTCTACCCAGTGTGCATAAAAGAGTACCCAACATAGCAAAATAAGAGAAATTTGCTTTCAACGGGAATGAAAAGTTTCTACCCAAAGGGAAATTAGGTAAAATGGAAGAGCAGAATTGAGGAAAGCGTAGAAAGCCTTATAAAATGGGCATTTGAGAAAACAGTAAGGAAAAGTTGGCAAAGCAGATGGGTAAATAATCTGTAAAGATTAATTTTCTATTTAAATTTAAGTATTTATAGGCCCTGAGAGTCTTATAAACACTCAATGTCATTAACTTAAAGCAGAAGATATTTATTCCAAAAGGATTAGATATCTTCTGCTTTTTTTGATATGCTTATATTGTAAAGAGAAACCATGAACCTGCCGCAGAAAAGGATGTGATGCTCATGAAACATTCTCAAAAACGTACATTCATGGATATAGAAAAAATGAATTCTAATGAATTTAGGGCATTTTGTCGGTCTGGTAACCAAAATCATTTTACCAGAACCAGAAAAATGCCTCTTCAGGATCTTCCTTTCACAATGATAAACAGAAAGGGGCTGACATTGGCATTGGAACTGAGAAATTATATGAAAATTGCTCATCCAGGAACTTTCATTTCCAAACCAGGATATCTGAAACAGCGTATGAAACTTAATCCAGATGCTTTTTTAGAGCTGTATAAATATCATAACCGCAACTTCTATGCGGATTCTTCTTTTTCAACTTATAAAGGTCATTTAATATTAGCAGCAGACGGCTCAGACATTAATATTCCTACCACTGCTGAAACGCTGGAACTGTATGGTTCTGCAAGCCGAAAAAATACAAAACCCCAGGCTCAAATAGGATTAGGCTGTATCTATGATGTAATGAATCGCATGATACTAGAAAGTGATTGTAACAAAGTAAAATTTGATGAGATGCGCCTGGCAGAAAAGCAATTAGAGCGAATACCGGAAACAATAGGAAATATTCCATTTATCATTATCATGGACCGAGGATATCCTTCTACACCTGCGTTTATACATATGATGGATAAAGGTATTAAATTTATCGTACGTTTAAAAAGCAGTGATTATAAAAAAGAACAAAGCAGTCTGTCGGAAAATGATCAATTGGTTAAAATAAAACTTGATAAGTCAAGAATCAGACATTATGAAGGGACGATAGATGGAGAACGTATGAAAGAACTGGGAGAAATTTCATTACGTATGATAAAAATCCCATTAGAAAATGAAAGCTTAGAAGTGTTAGCCACGAATCTCTCAGAAATTGAATTCTCTACAAACGAAATTAAAGAATTATATCATATGAGATGGAATATTATGCCGATATCTGCATAATATTCCATATGCCGATATTTTAGAAATGCCGATAAATTTTCTATAAGATTCCATGCCTGACCTAATGTCAGGCACGGGTAATAAACTATCGGCATTTATTTCAATCCACAAAGCCGCTTGATAGTATCTTCGTCATTGGCATACTTGAACACCACATCATCCTTAAAGATGGAACTGTCACTATCGCTAAGTTTATACCGTGCTTTCATCATCAACATCGCTTATCTCACAGATTGTCTCATCCTCATCAAAGGAAATACTATAATAATGACTGATTACGTCTCTATAGTAAGAAATGCCGATACATTTATAAAGTCCTATAAATCCAATATTTCAGAAAGTTAAAAATCGGCATTTCTAAAATATCGGCATATGGGGAATAGAAACTGCATACGAAACCTTAAAAAGTCGGCTACAATTAGAAAATTTCACAGGGACAAAAGCGATTCTGTTATTACAGGATATATACAGTACCATATATCTGAGTAATTTAGCTGAAGATATCATATTAGACGCAGAACGTGAACTGGATCAGAAAGAGACAGAGAAAAAGCATAAAATGATGATCAATCAGACAGTTAGTATTGGAATCTTAAAAAATGATCTGATCTATATTCTTCTTGAGACGAATGAGAAAAAGAAAAGTATCTTGTTTCAACAGATATATGAAGATATCAGTAAGAATCTTGTTCCGATTCGTCCTGACCGTCATTACAAAAGAACGAAAGGCCAGTTAGCAGGAAAATATTCAAATACTCATAAAAGAGCGTATTAGCTAAAAAGATATGAATAGTAGAAACAAGGGATAAGTATGCCCATATCAAAAGTAAAAAAGCAGGAATCATAATTTATAATAATTACGATTTCTGCTTTTGCTAAAGTTAATGACATTGAATAAAATCAAGGCTTTTGCCGGTTTTTAAAGACACGGTCACTTTTATATAAACGGCGGTATTTTCCTCTGGTAAGTCTTTACGGTGTTTGTTATACTGAGAGTAGTGAAACAATTTACCGATCATATGAAGCATATAGATTATGCAGGAGGTGAGAAATCTATGGGCTTTTACTTGAACAGTGTTCTTCCTTATAAACGATATGAAAAAATGTCAGCTACCAGCTATTTTGTAGATAAAACCAATATCTTAAGGGATCTTTTTGACTGTATTGAGGAGGAAACACAGTATATCTGCATTACCAGACCGCGACGTTTTGGAAAAACAATCATGGCAAATATGATAGGGGCTTTTCTTGGAAAAGGCTGGGACAGTGCTGATGTGTTTGACAATCTGTATATTTCTGACGAAAGCAGATACAGAAAATACCTGAACCATTACAATGTGATCTATATTGATTTTAGCCGTCTTCCGGAAAACTGCACTTCCTATCAGCAGTATATCAGACGTATTTCTGAAGGTCTGAAACATGATTTGCTAGCCGCTTTTCCGGATATTTCCACTACCAATAAAACTGCTGTCTGGGATCTCCTGGCTATAATTTCTGCGAAATATGATACACAGTTTGTATTTGTCATGGATGAATGGGATGCAGTATTTCATCTTTCGTTTATCACGGATGGGGAAAAGGAAGAATATATCCTTTTCCTGAAATCGCTGTTAAAAGATCAGGAATATGTTGCCTTGGCATATATTACTGGAATTCTTCCCATCGCAAAATATTCCAGCGGTTCAGAACTGAATATGTTCACGGAGTTTAAAATGACTTCTATGGAAATGTTCGGGGAATATTTTGGCTTCACGGATGAGGAAGTAGATGTTCTCTATGATAAATATCTCCATCTATGCAAAGATCCGCAGGTTTCCAGAGAGGGGTTACGTGAGTGGTATGATGGATATTTTACTGCCTCCGGCAGGCGTCTCTACAATCCAAGATCTGTGGTAATGGCGCTACGGTTCAATCAGCTGTCGAATTATTGGACAAGCTCCGGACCTTATGATGAAATTTTTTATTATATACGAAATGATATAGAGCACATACGGGATGACCTGGCGCTGATGATTTCAGGAGAGGGAATCGATGCCCGGGTGGAGGAGTTTGCAGCTTCTGCCATGGATCTGCGAACCAAAAACCAGATTTATTCGGCTATGGTGGTCTATGGACTGCTGACTTATACAAAGGGAAAAGTATTTATTCCCAACAGGGAATTAATGTTCAAATACGAAGAACTTCTGCGTAGTGAGAAAAGTCTGGGTTATGTCTATCGTCTGGCTAATATTTCTGACCAGATGCTAAAAGCAACCCTTTCTGGTGACACAGACCGGATGGCTGAGATCCTGCAGCTGGCACACAATACAGAAACACCGATTCTTTCGTATAATAACGAAACGGAACTGGCTGCGGTAGTAAATCTGGTATATTTATCTGCCAGAGACCGATACCGGGTAGAACGTGAAGATAAAGCAGGTAAAGGATTTGTAGATTTTATTTTTTATCCGGAAAACCCGGCAGATACAGGGCTGATCCTGGAATTAAAGGCAGGTCACTCACCGGAAGAAGCAATCCGGCAGATCAGGGAAAAACAGTATGCGCTCCGCTTTAAGGGAAAGCCTGGGGAAAAGGAAAGATACACCGGACAAATCCTGGGTGTGGGAATCAGTTATAGTAAAGACACAAAAGAACATCATTGTAAAATAGAACAACTGTAATAGCAACCATTCATGATACAAACCATCCTGACTATGTACATTATTCATATAGCTGGGATGGTTTTATATGTGGGTAAGGAATTCTATGTTATACAAATTTTAGAATTATTTTATGTGGAGATTATTATCTTTCCGGTTATTTTCGATGGTCAGACCCCTCTAGGCGCTGGGAATGGAATCCGCAAAGAGCCTGGGCTATACCATCGACGGAAAGGATTACCGGATGGTTTATGCAGCACCGTGGATGCCAACGATCACGTTAGACAATATTTTTGAACGCTTTAACATTGACCGCCCGGAAGATTTCCGTGGCCATTCCTTATCGGTAAGTGATGTGATCGTGATAAACAGGGGTGCAGAGATCACAGCCTATTATGTAGATTCTTTTGGATTTCAGGAACTTCCGGAGTTTGTTCAGCAGAGAATGAACATGCTGGAACATAATTCCGTCAGGGCATATCCGCCAGTTTATAAAGGAACATTGGAACAGGCAATGGGAGAACGGGATGTGGATGCTTATCTGGATTCCAGAAAGTTAAACCTGGACTGTAAGAAAGCAATCGAAGAAAGCATCCGGGAGAATTTTGACGGGCTGCACTTAAAGCAAGATGCGGCAAAAGAAGTCGTGGAACGCTTTGGGGAAGAACGTATGAATTTTGTTATGGCAAATACCATCCGGGAACTTTCCAATGATGGAAGATTTTCCAGACAGAACAAAGACTGGGCAGAGCGTATTGAGGTTCCGGAAAATATCAGTCGGGGAAGAAATTTGAATCTGGATTATGTGATCGAAAGCCACCCGGCAGTTTTAGATGGGTTTATCGACATGGCAAGAGCTGAGATCCGGATGCAGAGGATAGAACAGGCGATAGGAGAAAACGAAGTGACGATCACGGCAGAGACAAGAGGGTATGAAGCAGAAGGACATAACGGGACATGGCATACGGTTGCTGAAAAGGAATATGCTGGGGAGAAGTTTTTCTTAATGGAACATGATGAATTTGGCTCCGATGTGGCAGGAATTGTTGTATCGGAAAATGGTCAGCTTGTTGCAGAAGATTTGTGGAATGGGTTTGATGCAGGAGCATTGGAGGCAGTTTCAGAATATTTGCAGGAGAAAGAGGGTGTTGTTGATAATTCCGTACCAGAAATAGAATCAGATGAACTGGCTTATAAGATTGATAATACATATTTTGCAATTCAAAAAACAGAAGGCGGGTATGATTATACGCTTTATGACGTGGATTTTGTTGAGATTGATGGGGGTGTTTATGAAAATCCAGATATTTCTATAAAGCAGGCAATGGAAGATATTCTGGAAGATGAAGACATTTTTATGGAAAATGCAGTCCCATTTGATTATGAAAATTTAATGGAAGAGGTAGAAAAAATAAATGAACGGCAAATGCGAAAACAGCCAGAAGCTACGATTAGTTTTTATGTCGCAGAGTGCATGGAGTTTCCGGTCATGGGAGAGTACCATAACAATCTCACTTTAGAAGAAGCCATTAAAATATATGAGGACATCCCAGCGGAACGGATGCATGGAATCAAAGGAATCGGATTTGATCTGCAAGACGGTGACCAAGATTATTCTGGGGAATATGAGCTGATGAGTGCGGGTAGGATAAATCGTGATCTGATAGATATGATTCCACATTATAAAGAAAGCTCTCTGGTGCAGAAAGCAATCGCAGATATGGAAAAGTATCTGGATGAAAAGAAAGGAAAAGTACAGGAAACAGAACAGCAGACTTCGGAAGTCTATTCTGAGAAAAAATCTGCAAAGCCCAAAAAGGGAGAAATAAAGAAATCTGTGTTGAAATCTTTAAAGGATTTTCAGTTAAAATCAAAAGTACAAGAGCAAAATAGGACAGAGGAGAAGGTTAAGTCATATGAAAAGATAACTGTGGAATTATAAAAAATATCAATAATTTAGATGTAAAAAACTTGAATTAATAAGTGATTAGAATATATAATAAATTCGAGTAACTGAAAATAACGCACAGAAGGAAGATGAATGGAATATACAACAAAACAATTTATTGAAAGTAATCGCTTTCCGCAGATTAAAGTGGTTTATGGCGAAGGGTATCTTGACAAGAGAATTTCTGGAATCCGAATTATAGAAATTCCAGAGATGGTCAAATATCTTGAGGGAGGGGAAATTCTCCTGACCAGTTTGTGGGTCTACAAAGAATGTAGGAATGAAACATTTATAAAATATTTAGAACAATACTCGGAAAAAAAGCTCAGTGGCATTATATTAAAGAAGAGAACATCTGAAAAAGATCTGGAATTAAAAAGAGATCTGTTAAGAAAGTATTGTGCGGATCAGAGAATTCCTTTACTAGAAATGCCGGAAGAATTAGAGTATTGGCCTGTGATTAAGTATGTAATGAATCAGGTATTTGATAAAGACATAGCAAGGCTGAAATATTTTAAATTAACCCATGATAATTTTAATATGTTATCATTTTCACCTAGAAAAATATCGAATCAGGCATCGGAAGTTTTGGATCTTCTTGGTAGTATGATTGAAAATCCAGTCGCTTTGTATTACACAAATGGTAATTGTTGTGCCTCAACAGGAGATAATAGTGATAAACTGGTATTACTTAATAACCTTGAAGATTATACCCCGGACATACTTACTCGATTTTCATATAGCAGACAGCAAGGCGAATTTATTCAATATGTTGTTCGGATTGATATATTTGGAGAAGCAGAAGTCTTTCTTGTAATAACTGAAAAAAATCGAGAACTGTCTGCTCTTGATTATATGGCACTGGAAAATGCAATTATTACGTTGATGTATGGCTTTGTAAGTGAATTTGCCCAGCAGGAAATTGAGAAAAAATATGACCATGATATTGTTCATGCACTCCTTACGAATACTTTAAGCCGTAAAGGGATGGAATCAGCAGTAAGACTGCTTGGACTAAATTATGAGCAGAAATATCAGATTATTGTCTTTCAGACAAAGATGGATGCACATGGACGATATGATAAGGAGTTTCTGCATGAAGTAGGAGTCATAGAAGGCGAACTGAGAGCGTTGTTTCCTGGTGAAATGATATTTCGTAATATGGAACGAATTGTAGCATTACATAGAGTATCTGAAAAGGAAACGCAGATAGCTTTGCAAACAAAATTAGAAGAGTTGCAGCACACGATTCAAAGAGCTATTCAACGCAGAAAATCAGGAAGCAGATTGTTGATCGGAATCGGAAAAGTTGTAAACGGAGTGGAACGTTTAAGCGAATCATATCAGGAAGCTAAAAAGGCACTTACATATATTGATGTAATAAGAGTGGTTTCTGGAAATTCAAATAGAATGGTGGTGAGATATTCCAATCTTGGATTTTTTCAGCTCTTGGGCGATATTGAAGATCCATCAAAACTGTTACAGTATATTCCAGAATCGTTGCGGATTCTACATGATTCAGATTCAAAAAATGAATTAATACAAACTCTTCAAGTATATCTTGATAATAACCAGAGCACAAAGCAGACTTCTGAAACTATGTTTGTCCATTATCAAACAGTAGTACATCGGCTTGGTAAAATAAAAAAAATGACAGGAATGGATTTTAAAAATGCTAATGAAATGTTAGCAGTACGAATAGGTATTGTAATTTATAAAATTATAGATGAGCTAGAATAAAATATAAAAGGGTATCGTGATTTGTGCGGTATCCTTTTTTATGGAACACTTTTTATAAAACGGGGGGGGGTAAAGCATATAAAAATGTTACATTGTTTTTTGCTCAAAAATGGATAGAATAATAGAAAAAGGGATTAAACAAGAAGGTTTCAGTCCTATTTATTGACAATGAAAATAATATAATGAAAAACATCATTGCATTATTATATGTTGCGATATTTTAAAATATATGTGCTGTGCTAGCAGCAAGACGTCCGTATATCTTACGATTACCGTAGATTTTCTCATATCTTGATGAAATTGATGGAAGATTTTTTGTTAGATCAATTTCATAGTCTTATAGAATCTTATAAATAACCAGATGAACAAGTGAAAATGAAACACTGCGGAAAGAAGCAATCTATTATTCTGCCGTGTTTTTTACAGAAATAAAGTAAAACCAATCCAGGTTTAGTTTCAAATCCCAATAATTTTTATCATGCAAATGATAGAACAAAGATAAATAAAGTTTCACGTATTTTTAAATGCGTGCCAAGAAAGCAGAGGAAAAAGTATGCGGTTGACAATTACAACGGATTATGCGATCCGGATTGTTTGTTTTCTTGCGGAACATCAGCAAATGACATCGACAGCAGAATTGGCTAATGAACTTGGTGTACCTGTAAACTATATTCCCAAAATTACAAAACAGTTAAAAAAAGCAAATTTAATAAGCTCGCTGGAAGGAATTAAAGGTGGATATGTACTGGCAAAAAGTCCGGAAAATATTTCACTTATGGATGTAATGTCTTGTACAGAAAGCACTATGGCGATAAATCGGTGTCTGGAAAAGGATGGATATTGCTCTGGAAATCGGATTAACCATTGCAGAGTACATCAGATTCTTCTGGGTATGCAAAATAGTTATAACAGTAAATTGGAACAGATTAAGATCTCCGATATTGTTGGAAAAGATAAAAAAGAGGACTGCGGTGATTACTATTCTGTTTTTAAATTAGAACTGAATACTGGAAAACTGGAATGTCTGTATAGCTACAATAGAGAAATTGAAATTGCATTAAGTGAAAAAACAGAGTTTAAGGTCTTTATAAAAAAATATGTAGAAGATTATGTTGCTCTGGAAGATCGTGAAAAAGTCGGTGAATTTTTGAAACTTGAAGCAATGAAAATATTACCGAATAGCGAAGTGTATGAGGAAAATATCCAATATCGCAGAAAAAATAATGACAAACAGGTATGGATGGAAATAAAAAAATATAAAAATCCTGAAAAAGATATTGTAATCTTATCCGAACATAGATCGAAACTTGTTTCAAGAGCAATGGTTAATATGGAACAGGAATTGCGGAAAAAGGAAGGGGCAGTAACCAGACAATACTGGGATATGGTTCATCTTTTGGTGACGGTATTAAATCATAATAACCTTTCAGAACCTGAAAACCAGGAAAATATATGTTTCTATACCGAACAGGTATATAGAAAACTTTCAGAATTATATCCGAGTCTTGGAATTTCAGAATATGAAATTCAGAATGTTGCCAAATTAGCTCCGATTCATGATATAGGAAAAATTCGAGTTCCTATTGAAATTTTGAATAAAAAAGGAAAGTTAACGCCGGAAGAAATGGAAAAAGTAAAGATTCATCCAATCGCAGGTGCAGAAATGACACTTCGGTTTCCTAAAGGCGTTACGACAGAGCAGCTAAATCAATATAGTTATGATATCTGCCATTGCCACCATGAAAGATACGATGGAAATGGATATCCAGATGGGTTAAAAGGAGATGAAATTCCATTATGTGCACAGGTGATCGGGCTGGTAGATGCTTATGATGCGTTAATAAGCAAACGGCCATATAAAGGAAAATATGAACACGAGGAAGCAATCCGAATGATTATTAACGGGGAATGTGGAGCATTTTCAAAACCACTGATTCGTTGCTTCCTGGCAGCGGCCATGCAGCCGGAATGGATTAAGAAAGCAGAAAGTTAAACGTGGCATAAGATTAGGGGCAGTTATGAGTAAAAAATTTAAGGTTCTTAAACAGATTACAGCAATTATATTGTGTATTTCGCTTTTATCATCGCAGATGACGATTACATATGCAGATGAAACAGAAAATTCTGATATGGAAAATGGTGTAGATGCGTATGAGCAGTCTTATGAAGAGTTTAGCAGCGAAAGCGAAAACAGCGATCCTGCTGAAACAACAGGCTCTACTGAGGTTGATTCAGAGATAGAATCATCCGACAGTGAAGTACCGGATTCTTTTGACGGAGCATCAGAAGAAATTAATGATATTTCGGAAGACGAAGAAACAGGAGATTTTGAGTCTTCGGAAGATCAGGGATTTTCAGACGGAGAAGAATCGAAAGATAATACAGAGGATGTTAAAGAAGATGTCACAGATACATTGGAAGAAACAAAATCTGATTATGCAGATGGAAAAATCTGTATCTACAATTACAGCCAGCTTTTATTAGTCGGAACAGGTACACAAATGTTTACCGGAGATAAAGATGGTAACATTGGAGAGGGTGAAGCAGTCCTTTCAGATAATACAGAGTTAACCTATGCTGCAGATGCGTCTTATTATCTAATGAATGATATTCTTATGGATATGTCAAATGTCTGGAACTTTCCGGAAGGATTTTCCGGAAGTATTTTATCAGCTGCGGAACGGGCTGATAATACTATTTATAATGCCGAAACAGACACTATTTATATTTACAATCGCTATCAGCTTGCTTTACTTGGTCAAGAGGACTCCGATAAGGAACCTGTTATGAATGAGGATTATGTGGCAGAAAAAGTTGGTATGGGTCAGGTGTTTAATCTGGAAGATGGTTCTTATCTTACTTACAGTAAAACACATAATTATATGCTTGCCTCTACATTTACTACCGATACACCGGAATTGCTGGCAAACAAGGCTGTTGCGACAGAAACAACACAAAATATCAGCAGTGCATACCCATCTGATTATGAAGGAAGAAATTATTTCGGACAGGTTGTAAAGAAAATCGGAGATACCGATTATATTCTGATTGGTAATGAAGCCCAGCTTCGTGCGATTGGAACAGATACAGCAGTGACAGAGCCAATCTGGAGAGTGTATGAAACAAGAGAAAAAAAGACTATTGGGCATACAGCCTGGACACCAGCAGAAGATGCGGGAGAGTATAAAACAGAATTGTATTATCCGGGAGATGCAGATGTCGTAAAATTTGATGATACTTATAACTGGTCTGGAACAGAATTGTATGGTAATACGACCGGAGATCATAAATTAAATGATACAGAATATCTGGATGCAGGAAAGTTTGATCCAGCTGGAACGCAGGCTTTAAAGAGATATGTCTATGTGAGCAGTACCATCCAGGATTCAGCTGATATGACAGTTGTTTCGACAGAGAGTGCGAATGATGGATTTACAGCTGTTGAAAGTACTGATGCAGTTGTTTCCAGTGAGAATGAAGAAAATCAGGATACTGCTGATGTGATAGATATGATACCGGCAGAATCCAATGATGTATCAGATGTGGGAAGCAATGATTTTGGATCTGAGACGGAAGTACAAGATGTTGCGGCTCCAGAAGATAGCAGTGATGCAGAAGAGTTTTACAGTGCAGATTCTGAAGAAGATGCAGGAGATGGTTTTACCAGTGATAATGGCGATTCATCTGGAGGACCAGATCTGGCGAGTGTAACAGTTGAGGATGAAAAGACATATGTTCTGACTTATGATGTATCAAAACACAGCAATACGAATATTGCAGGATCAGGATATAAATATAGTAAAGATGCAAACTATATCATATTTAGAGATATTGACCTTTCAAAAGATGGAATAAACTCCAATGGCGAAGATGATAACTGGAATCCGATCAATAACTTCCAGGGAGATATGGAAGGCCGTAAAGGAATGGTCGAAGGACAAAATGTAACAATCAGCAATGTGAAAATTGTGCAGGATGCAAAGATCGACCAGAGTGGAAACTCTAATAATTCATCGAATGCGGAATACGGTGTAGGTTTCTTTAGGAGTTTATCAACACCTTATGACAGCAAACTCCAGATTGCAACAGATCCGGTTGTAGTGAAAAACCTTACATTATCGAATGTGGATGTTTCTACAACGACAAATTCAATCAAAAAAGATTTCAGTTTGATTGCTACGCTTTTGACTCCGGTTTTAGCTCTGCTGGGGTTGTCCAGTGGACTGCAGGATGATCCGAAATCTTTTTCAACAGGTACGTTTGCCGGAGTTATCAAAGGCAATGTGCAGATATCCGGATGTCATGTGGAAAATATTTCCGGCGTATCCAATGTAAATAACTGGACAGGCGGATTTGTAGGATATATTTCCGGTGTCACAAAGTATGAGGTGTTATCAGGACTTCTTGGGGCGGTAACAGATGCACTAAGTACTTTGCTGAATTTAATACCATTGCTGGGACTGGGTGATCTGATCACGATTCTGTTAAATGGCGGAGTTCTTAAAGTTGAGAGCCTGATTCCAATCGGATATGTGAATCCGATTCTTACAGATTGCTCTGCATCTGGTAATGTCATTGTTTCCGGGCAGAAATATACAGGAGGATTTGCCGGAGAGTCCATCGGTGCAGTTATGAAGAACTGCTCCGTAGAAGGAACGGATTCTGTTTCCGGAATTGATTATTCCGGAGGTTTTGCCGGACGTTCTTCCAATGCAGTTGTGGTTGGCCTTCTGAGCAGTCTTGGTATCGAAGTAATGGGAAATTTCCCGGTTAATACTGTAATGCTCGGATGCAAGATCAATGGCCGTGCAAATGTGTCATCCACAGGTGACAGTGCAACGAAAAGTGGCTATGCAGGCGGTTTCATTGGAGAAATGCGAAACAGCTATGCAGTGGATTGTGGCATAGCAGATTTAGGGGCTGTCAATGGAAAAGATTATGTCGGCGGTTTTGCTGGGATGGCAACACTTGGTGATGTGGCAGACATCAATGAGAGTCAGGGACTTCTTGTTATTGTAAAAGATCTTCTTACAGGAATTTTAAATGGTAGTTTTACGAATATGGATATTCTGAATCTGGTTGGTCTGCGTCCTTCCGTTATTACCGGATGCAGCATAGGTGGAACTGATATTTCAATTACAGCCAGTGGAGAGAATGCAGGAGGTCTTGTGGGATATGCAGGAGCAGTTCAGATTTCCAATACGTCAGAACTGGCGGATACATCAAAATCAACAACAACTGCCATTAACCGTATGCTGACAAAAATAGGAGTTTCTTATGAATTTGGAGATCATTCTAACAGCGTGGCAGCAGCTTCATCCATGAATGTTTCAGCAGTAAATTATGCAGGAGGTCTTCTTGGTCAGGCAAAAATGACCAGTGTCAGTGATGTGCTTGGAGGAACTGTAACAGCAGCAGACTATATGCGTTTTGAATTAAAAGACAGTTCTGTAAATGGAGGTACCGACGGACTTACTGTAACGGCTTCAGATAAAGATGCAAGTTATGCAGGTGGAGCTATTGGCCAGGGTACAGGTGGTGAAGTAAGAAAGACCAGTGTTACAAATCTGAATTCCGCAAGTGCAGTAAAGAGAGCAGGGGGATTTGCAGGATATTTTGGAAGTGGAACACTTGCAAATGTAGGTGGAATCAATCTCCTTGGACTGAAACTTCTTAAAATTGACGGGCTTCTTTCCGTAGGCCAGATGATCGAAACATTTACGGTTGACAGTATTGTTTCCGGAATTTCAGCAGGTTTTACAGTAGGAACCAGTGATGAAAGCGGAATCAGCGGAGGATTTATTGGTGAGTGTATCAGTGGAAGAGCCAGAAATACAAAAATCAGTAACCTGAAGTCAGTTACTGCATCCGAAACATCTGGAAAAGCCGGAGGTTTTGTGGGATATGCAAAAGCAGGTGATGCACTTGCCAATGCAGGAGATTCAGTTACTTCATCCGGACTGCCGGCAGGTATTGAAATTGAAAACCTTTTAGGTGTGGTCAGTGCGCTGCGACCGGAATTTAATAATACATCTATTGATTATGTTTCAGCAGGAAAAGATCCACAGGTATCCGCAGATATGGCAGGAGGCTTTGTTGGAGACGGACAGGCAGTAGATGTCAATTATGGAAATAATAATTCCGGATTTACAGAGGATGCAGTTGATTCAACGGATACAGAAGCATTTACCAGTGATACAGATAGTGAGAGTGAAGGCTTTTCTTCTGGAGAGACGTATGCTTCTGATGAATCAGATGGGGTAAAGACAGGTGATGTTGCAACAACTGCGATCACAGGGCTTTCTTATGTTAAGGGAAACAGTTATGCCGGAGGATTTGCCGGAAGGTTGATGCCAGGTGATGTAGCGCAGACTGGCTCTGTGAAACTTCTCGGACTTTTGAATGTGACACAGCTTTTGAGTGTTATGGATGTAGCTTATCCGAGGATTTCCGATTCAGGCATTGAAGGCAATGACCTGAAAGTGACTGCATCTGGAAAGAATGGAGATGTGGCCATTGGAGATGCTGGTGGCTATATTGGTAATGGAAAAGCAGTGATCGTTAAAAATTCTAATGTCACGAATGTGAAAGAAATTACTGCACCTTATCATGCCGGTGGATATATTGGAATCATGTGGTCCGGAAGTGCAGTAGAAGCTGGTGATGCCACAGGAGATCTGTTGAACAGTGTTCTTGGAAAAATATTAAATCTGAAAGAGCTGGCAAGCGTTTTGCAGGCAGCTTCCAGTAAGATCACAAACTGTAAGGTTTCTGGAATAACAAATGGAATGACTGTGACAGCAGAGAGTGGTATGGCGAATGCAGAAGGCTATGCCGGTGGTTTTGCGGGAGAGATGCAAAGCGGCCATGTGGACAATGAAGCAAATGCAGATGGTTCTGGAAAAGGAACGGCCGTAGAAAATCTTCTGAAAGTAGAAGGACTTCGATATGCTGGAGGCTTTGGTGGTTTCGTAAGAGCCGGATCCGTTGCTGAGATTGGAGAAAAATCTTCTATTCTTACAAAAGTGGTAGATCTGACTGGCTTGGTATCTCTTGTAAATGCTTTTGTTCCGGTGATCAGCAATGCAAGTGTTCGTTCTGTTCCGGATGGATTTACAGTAACAGTAACAGGAACACTGGAAAAAGACAGCACGAATGATGCGGATACAGGAAGTGCCGGAGGATTTATCGGATGTGGAACTGGTGTGCAGATCAGTAAATCGGATGTAAATAAACTGAAGCATACCGGTGTCAGCGAACCGAAGAATCTTCAACAGGAAGACGGAAGCAGCTATTACGGAAAAGACAGTACCTATGCAGTAAGCGCATACCGTTATGCTGGCGGCTATATAGGAAAAGCGGCTATGGGAAGTACGGCTGCTATTGGAGGGGCAAGTATTTTGGATAAAGTACTTTCTGCTTCCAATCTGGCATCTGCCTTGACCGTAGTTGCTTCTATCATAGACAGTTCTGATGTATATGGTGCCACAGGAGGTTTTAATATCCTGTCCACCGATGGAGATGGAGATACCGGTAAAGCCGGTGGTTACGCAGGATATCTTCTTGGCGTACAGATCCAGAACAGTAATTCTTATAATTTTGCACATATCATCGGACGGGAAAGTGCCGGAGGATATGTAGGAACCATGGAACCGGGAAGTGCCGCAGATGTTGTTAGTGGATTAAGTGTTCTCGGTGGTCTGGTCAGTGCAGATAATCTTCTTGGAGTATTACAGGCGTTTGTACCTACGATAAAAAACAGCGAAACAACCTGCATCCCATGTGGTGGTGCAGTAAGAGCACAGGCAGACAGCGGCGATAGTGTTTATCGTGGACTGGCCGGAGGTTATGCAGGATATAACTATGGCGGTCAGATATGGGGAAATAATTCCGATAACTGGAAAGGCTCTGCATATGCGGGAACATTGCGGGAATGTGCAGCGTATCGTATTCGTTCCGTATATGGCACTGAATATGCTGGAGGTTATACAGGATTGATGAGGTGTGCCAATGTAGCAGATACCGGAAACCTGAAAGTCCTGTTTGGACTGATTAAACTGGACAATCCACTGACGATTCTTCAGGCTGTATATCCAACCGAAAAAAATACAGCGGTATATGGCCCTTTACGTGGTCTGGATACAGATACATGGAATAAATGGGTCGGAGCTGTTGGTTCCTATGGAAGTTATGGAAATAAATTACAGGCTCTTGGCACTGTCACAGATCAGGGACAGTTAAATGATATCATTTCCCAGTATGCTTATGGATATGCAGTTACTGCCGGAAGAAGTATCTTAGCAAGCCAGGCTACGCAGGGCGGTTCTGCCGGAGGATATGTGGGGCGTATGGAAGGTGGAACGGTTGCAAATGGATATGCCAAAGATCTCCAGCTGGTAGAAGCACTGCGAAGCAGCGGCGGTTTTGCCGGAGAAATGCTGACAGGTTCGGTCGCAAATACAGGAGATGTTTCTCTTGCAGGACTGAAACTTGTTGGAACAGACAGCTTATCTGCGTTAAATACTTTCGTACCGGCGGTAAAACAGTCTTATGTAGAAGGATATCGTTCAGGTGCCAGAATTAAGGCAACAGGAATTGCAGATCAGGATCCGGCAGGACTGGCCGGAGGTTTTGTGGGAAGAATGATCGGTGGTCAGATATGGGGCGATGAAAATACGTCATGTAAGATCACGAATCTTAGAAGGGTTGATGGAACTTCTTATGTAGGAGGTTTTGCAGGAAAAGTAGATTCCGGAAGTGAAGTTGCTGTGGATACAGCGACAAAACAGGGACTTTTAAATAAGTTGCTGGATGCACTGATGGTAAATGCCCCGACAGAAATCATCAAAGTCTTAGGTGCAACTGTTTCTACCATTCGTTATGCAGGAGTTTCCGCATGGGACGACTGGGGAGTGATCATTAATGGAACCTATGCAAATGGAAATAATACCGGATATGCAAAAGCAGCGGGAGGCTTTGCAGGAAGCGTCTGTGGTGCAGTTTTAGGCAAGAAAGATACGGCAGGAAGTGGCATAAGTGCAGAAAAGATTCGTTCGGTAGTTGCAGGTGAATATGCCGGAGGATGTTTTGGAATTGCAGATGTTGCCGGTGCAGCACAGATCAGTGCCGATGGAGAAACTTCTGTTGTTAAGTATCTGCTGAAACTTGGCAGAACCGATGTACTGGATGCTTTTCGAAGCTATGTATATTACGGCAATGTCAGTGGAAGTCCGGACGCAGGTCTTACGATTCGGGCCAATACGGCGGTGAAATTCGGACAGAATAATGAGGTCACTTACAGTGGTACGGCAGGTGGTTTTGGCGGATCACTGTTAAATGGTTCGGTAAAGGACAGCAATGTAACCGGATTAAACAGTGTGACCGGGTTAAACAGTGTCGGAGGCTTCGTAGGTTATTCAGGAAAGAGTGGAGTTGTTGGTGTAGAGAAACTGGATGTTCTAGGTGATAACTTTGGTCAGCTTCTTGGCGGTGCTCTTGGTGTGCTGGATGTATTCGGCTCTCACATTGAGGATAGTGCGGTAACAGGTGTGGATGGTGGCTATACCGTCCAAAGTAAAGGCGGGGAAGAACAGATTTCCGGTGGTTTTATCGGATATGCAAACCTTGCCAGAATTTCCGGATGCAGAGCCGGTAACAGTGCAAATCAGGCAGATGGATTGAAACTGGTGAATTCCGAAGGCACTGCCGGAGGATTTGCAGGAAGAACAAGTTTTGCTTATCTTGCAGATGTAAAACTGGATTCTACATTGGTGGATGCTTTGCTGGCGGTTCTGGATCAGCTTGTACAGGCGTTATATCTGGATAAGATTCAGGATTCTCAGCTTCTGCACATCAACCTTGGGATTATTCAGGTGGATGCTTTATGTGACGGAAATCTGCTCCACGTAAATTTGCTGGGACTGGACATATCGGTAGCCCTTTCAAAAGCATCTTCAGACAATGACCAGCAGACAGACTTTGCGATTATAACCATTGGAGATTCTTCCATTAAGCTGCCATGTGACAGTAATGGAATTATAAGAGATGATGATACAAAATCAAATATCAGCATCAGCCTGATTAAAGCAAACCGGACAAAGATTGCAGACAGTGCAGTTTATGGTATCAGTAATGGATACGATGTATATGCCGGTGGTGCAACAAATGATGAAGATGGAACTGCAAAATATGGACGAAGCGGTGGGTTTGTCGGATACAACGATGAAGGACTTCTGCAGAACAACAATATGTATTATTGTGACGTAGTCCGTGGAAGCGCTGGTTTGGTAGGACCTTTTAGTGGAAAGAGTGATCTGAGTTCTGTATATGATTTTAACACCAAGAAAAATGTGGAAGGTGATAACAATATTTACCGTATTTATCGAAAAGTGGACGTAGCATTTAACGAAATCAAAAAGAACTCCGATATCCTGAATAGCACTTATGCGAAGGAAAATGGATGGAGCATCTTTTCAGTGGAGCACATGCAGAAGGTAGATACTTATGACAAATTGAAAGATGCAGTTATGACAGATGAAGGTTCGTCCGTAACAGCAGAACTGAATGCTTATGTTTCAGATGCAAAGGCAGTTTTGATGTCAGATGCAAAAACAACATTAAATACGGATGATAATACATCACCGGAACCTTCAGATGCACAGGATCCCTGTGATGAATATGTGAATCTGACTGTAAATAAGGTTTGGAAAGACTTTCGGAACATGGATGAGATCAGACCAGATGCTATTACCATTACGATTTCAAGAACCTGGACGGACGCTGATGGAACAGAGCATACGGAAACAGTTCCGGGATATGAAAATTATGAAATTACAGGCAATATATCAAAATCCACATGGCAGAAAGTCTTAGAAGGATTTCCGGCTTATGTGAAAGATGAGGATGGAACAACACATTATTATAAATATTCTGTTACCGAAACAGAGGTAACTGGATATACAACTACCATAAGTACTTCCGATGATGGATTTACCTTTACGGTGACAAACCGGCATTTTGCACTTCTTCCGGATACAGGTGGAAAAGGCATGATGATCGTTATAACGGCAGGAGGTTTGTTATTAGCATTTCTGCTTTATACCGGGTACAGAAAAAAGAGGAAGCAGGCAAAGCCGGAGAGGAGGAGCGTAGGAGTATGAAACAGATATGGCTGCGTGGAGAACTTTCGCCATAAAAATGGCATGTAACCAGAAAACAAAACAATCATTAGAAAGCGAGAAAAAAGACATGAAAAAGATGATTTCAAGATGTTTAGCAGTTCTGATGGCAGTAGCCATGGTACTGACCATGAGCATGACAGCATTTGCAGCAGAAGCTCCAAAAGGCACCCTGACAGTCAACAATACAGTAGCAGGAAAGACTCTGGATCTGTATCAGATTTTTACAGCAACAAAAAGCGGCGAGAATGTAGCATATACACTGAACAGTGCATATGAAGGATTCTTCCAGAGCAAAATTTCTGGTGCTTCTACATTAACAGGTGAAGCATTAAGTGAAAAAGCATATACATATGTTAAAGAACAGGTCGGAACAAATGGAGATGCTGAGACAGCGAAAACATTTGCAAAAGATGTGCTTGGATGGATTTTAGATTCAAATAACAATATTACAGCAACAAAAACAGTTAATACAACAGCAACTTCTACAGTAGTTTCTGATTTAGCATATGGATACTATTTAGTTTATCCAAAAGGAGCAACAGATACCCCCACAGCACCAGGAAATCAGACTTATACATCTGCAGCATCTTTAGTTAGCATTACAGCTGAGACAGCTACAATTAACATGAAGAGCAATTACCCGACAGTAGACAAGAAAATCATTCCGGCACAGAGTGGAAGCGGCATTAAGGTTGATGCGATTGTGGATGGTTCATGGGAAGGCAGTCACCAGATGGAATTAGATGACGAAAATGAGTCTGAGGACGCCATCGCACCACATGGCGCAGCAGATGAAAAGAAAGCCGGAGATTTTGGAATTGGTGATACTGTTACTTACCAGCTGACATCTAAAGTACCGGATATGACAGGATATACTTCTTATACTTTTAAATTTACCGATACATTATCCAAAGGGCTGGATTTAAAAGCAATTTTGTCTGTAAAAGTTGAAAGTACGGAACTTAAAGCGGGTAAAACAGGAGCAAATACATACTCACTTTCTTATGACAAGACTAACCGTATTTTAACAGTTACTTTAAATGATTTCTATAATTCCTATAAGAATCACGTAGGTGATACAATTACAGTTGTCTATACAGCAACCTTGAATAAAGACGCCGTCATCGGTATGAATCCAAATACCAACAAGGCGGTAGTTGAGTACAGTAATAACCCGTCAACAGGTGGAACAGGTACATCCGAACCAAGCATCGTAGATGTACATACTTTCAATTTCACAATCTTCAAATACTATTTAAAAGATGAGACTAAGACTGCACTTGCAAATGCAGAATTTGAGCTTTACAAGGCAAACGCTGCGGGTGATGCAGCAGATACAGATGCTAAGATTAATATTGTAGACGAAGGAAAAGGCGTATACCGTCAGGCAACAGCCGATGAAGCTAAAGCAACAGACTTTACTTCTGCAAAAATTGTATCTGATGCTGATGGTAAAGTTCTTGTAAAAGGTCTTGATGCCGGAACTTACTACTTAAGAGAGACAAAAGCTCCAGATGGCTATAATCTGCTTCTCGACGATGTTAAAGTAGAAATCAAGGCAGTTTATGATGATACAACTGGAAAACTGACAAGCTATTCTGTTGACTATACTTATAATGGAAAGACGACAACAGGTACTGCAATTACAGCAGCAGATAACTCTCCAGAAGTAGCAGTAGAAAATAAGACAGGTGCAGAGCTTCCTTCCACTGGTAGCAAAGGTGCCCTTATGGTAACACTTGCAGGTATTGTTCTTTTTGGAGCATTAACAGCAAGCAAGGCTTTTGGAAAAAAGAAAGCAAACTAAAGAGATCATTCTGAACCCTCAGAATAGATAAAAAGCTCATCTTCCCGGTATCCTGCCGGGAGGATGTCTGCTTTTTCTGAAATATTCAGGGAGACTGGATATTTCAGAAGAAACAGACAGAAGGTGAAGGACATCATGAAGAAAATAATTAAAGTGATAAGAGCGATTGGTTATTTAATAGCATTTTCTCTGATTTTATATCCAGTGGTCAGCAACTATATAAATCAGATGCACAGTACAACCATTGCAACAGATTATGAACAGGAGGTATCTCATTTATCGGAAGAACAGGAAAATGAGATGATCGAAAAAGCTCAGGAATATAATAAGAGTCTGGTTGGAATTAATTCTATTGTAGACCCGTTTTCAGAGAATGGGGAACCCCAGACAGAAGACGATGTTTATAATAATCTTCTTAAAATAGATGATACCGGAATGATGGGCTATATTGATATTCCGAAGATTGATATTGTACTTCCCATCTATCATGGAACATCTGAAAAAGTGCTGCAATCCGGTGTTGGACATCTTAAGAATACATCTCTTCCAGTTGGAGGAGAGAGCAGCCATGCGGTTTTATCCGGACACAGAGGACTGGCAAATGCAAAGATATTCACAGATCTGAATAAGATGGAAATAGGGGATGTTTTCTACATCAAGGTTCTGCATCATACATTTGCTTACCAGGTGGATCAGATTCTTACAGTAGAACCAAGCGATACAGAGGCTTTGCAGATAGAAAAAGGAAAAGACTATGTAACACTGGTAACCTGTACTCCATTTGCAATCAATACGCATCGTTTACTGGTACGTGGAATCCGGATTCCATATAAAGAAGCTAAGAAAGTGGATAATGAAATTGGACTGCATAGAACAATTCCATTCTATATGATTGTATTGATCGGCGGAATCATTGCCGTGATTGTTATTTGGATAATTATTAAGGTACATAGCAGGAGAAAGGAGAACGCACATGAAAAAGAAGAATAAATATAAAACCCTATATGTGTTCATGTTGTGTGTGCTTCTTCTTAGCATATCCGACAATGCTTTTGCACAAAGCAAAGGGAGTGTTCAGTTAAAAGCATCCGTAGATAATAATGGAAATGATTATAAGTTGAGTAACACAAAATTTATTATGTATCAGGTAGGAGTTTATAAAAATGGTACATGGAATTTACAAGCCGATTTTGCAGACTCAGGTGTTACTTTCGATTTTGAAGATTCCTCAATACAGGGAAGTGATGCCCAAAAACTGGAAGAATATGCCGAGGAGAATCAAATACAGGGGACTGCAGAAACAACAAATAGCAATGGCGAAATACTTTTTGATAATTTAGACAGAGGAATTTATCTTTTTGTGCAGCCGGAGAAAACCTATCTGGGAAATCAGGCGTATCAAAGTGAGGCATTTATAGTCTCTGTGCCAGGATATTATGATGGACAGATTATCTGGAATGTTGTTGCTGAACCGAAATTTAAAAATGAATCTATTCCTGTTATTGTAACAAGAACACCACCGGTTTCAGAAGAACCGCCATCCAACGACGAGCCAGAGAATCATACATCAACTGATCATAGTCACACAGGAAAGGTAAAAACAGGAGATGATACAAATATTTTCCAGTGGTTCTTGTTAATGGGAACATCTGCATTAACAGTTCTTCTATATACAAGTCAGAAGAAAAAACAAAAAAATGGCAAAATGTTATGAACAGAGAGGGTCGATGACTGATATTAAAAAAATTGAGATTATTGAGAGAATTACAGATTTTAATGGTGCTGTTATAGAAAATACATTAACGAGCTGGGATCATTTTTATGTAAAAGAATCTGTTGAAGATATTTTTGCATATGAATTGGAAATATATCCCAGAGAAAGAAGAATCAGAAAAAAGCAGAAGGATATTTACTTAACATATTGTGAATTTGAGATCTTATATTTATTAGCCAGAAATCCAGGAAGAGTTTTTGGAAAAGAGCAAATATATGACTGGGTTTGGAGAGAGCCATATACTGGGGATTATAGCGTGATTATGAGACATATCAGAAACATCAGAGAAAAGATTGAAGATAATCCTGGAAAACCGGTATATATTCAAACTTTGCGAAGTGTAGGATATCGTTTTAATCGAGAAATGATAAATAAGAGTAGTAAAATTTAGGAAAAACACTTTCATATCAGTCATACTAACGATATGAAAGTGTTTTTTCTTTAACGTCCTTTTTCCGGTTTAAGCGAATGGGCTATTTCAGAATTTATTGAGGTTTCGTGTGATAGATACCTGTTCATATTATTTTGAAGATATATAAGGTGTTTTTGTTCATTTTGTGAATGATTATATTGAGCAAGCAGTTCTGTTTTCTGCTTAAGCAATGTAGCATACTTTTTTTTGAGCTGGCTGGTTTTCAGAGCATGAATATCAATACCATTTTCGTGAAGAATATGTTCAGCACCAGAGAAAAGGATAATTCTCGATTCATATTTGCGAAAATATCTTTCGGGATCTTTGGATGCTTGATAATGTTCGTATATTCATAATAAGAATACATACCTGAAATCTGAAATTGATAATAAATATACTCCAAGCCGTACTACACCATTATCATATAGTGAGTGAGAGTATGTTGAAAAATTAAAATCTCAACTCAGGAATGAAGCACCAATTGATAAACTTATGGAATCTCTGGAATCTAAAGAAAGTCAATGGGGAGAATCTGATCCACTGGATATGGATGAGAACTTAGTTCACGAAAAAACAACATTTGGAAAGTCTGATACTATCAGTGCATAACTTCTGTTAATTAGAAACATGAACGGAGGTCTTTTTATAAGACTTCCGTACAACCACCTCTCATAGAATCAATTTTATGCTGAGAATCCTTATATATAGCCTTAAATTTCCAACGAAAACCATGCACCCTAACAACTTTACCCTGAAAACATTTGCGTTGAAATTTGATGGTTATTTCATTAATATATTGTGAAGAAACGAGTATAAGATGACTGCTGCCTATTGTATTTTTATACTGATTAGAAAACGAGGATTATTTCATTATCAAAATTTAATAAAATAGGTTGTATTCTAGCTAGAATAAGTATATACTATAGGCAAAGCTATAGATGAAACTATATTATCTTTAGAAAGAGGTGGAGATTATGACAATAGATACAAACACAATGGTATCAATAACAGAAGCTAACCAAAATTTTTCGAAGGTAACAAGAGTTGTAGATGAACATGGAACGGCAGTAATCCTAAAGAATAATGTCCCAAGATATCTTGTAATTGATTTCAGCAAGGCAGAAGCACAGAAAATAGCAGACATAGAAGATGTGACAGCAATTTCAGAACGATTAATTAAACAGAATATGGATGCATATAAGGAGCTTGCTAAATGATAATTCTCAGCAAAGAACAAGTACTGATGATGCACAGGCAGTTAATAACTGCAACTGGTGGAAGTGATGGAATCAGAGATGAAGGAATGCTAGATTCTGCATTGTTGAATCCTTTTCAGTCATTTGGAGGAGAAGAACTTTATCCAAGTATTCAAGCTAAGGCAGCACAATTATGTTTTGGTTTGGTAAAAAATCATGCGATGCTTGATGGAAACAAGAGATTAGGTGCTCATGTAATGCTTGTGTTTTTGATGCTGAATGGTTATGAACTAGCATATGAGCAGAAAGAATTAGTTGACATAATTCTGAAACTGGCAGCGGGCGAAAAAAATGTAGAAGATATTCTGCGGTGGATTATCTCACATCAGAAAGAATAATAATTTGAGGAAATCATATGAACGAATATTTTCCGACAGTAGTACAGGTGATACCATTGGATAACTTTCATGTACAGGTATTCTTTGATGATGGCAAGATTGTAGACTATGATGCTACAGAAGATTTAAAAGCAGAAACATTTAAGCCATTAAGAGATATTAATGCATTTAAAGAAGCTTGTACCGTTATGAATGGTACTCTTGCATGGGATCTTTCTGGGAACAGAGATGAATCCAGTTGTATTGACATTGATCCGTTTACTGTATATGAGTTAGAATCAATTAATAATCTGATTGCTTGAATGACCGCGCGTCGCATTCTCGTTACTTCAGTGATGAGTGATGAGTTAGACGCGCAAATTTTTTACCAAAAGAAAGAACACATGTTTACTTCTGGCACTATATGTGCTAAAATATAGCCATGGGTAATAGAAAAAAACAACAGAATCTGAGAAAAGAGTTATCAGGGAGAAATAAAAATGCAGATAATATCCAGTTATGGTGTAGAATTACGAAAACAGAATATCCCGGTCCACCAGACACTGGAGATCTACCGTTCTGCTGTCAGTTATCTGATTGGGATTTATGTGCAGGTATGGGAAAAATTAGCAGAAATCCCGGATGCAAAGAGGCGTTTTAATGCTGCAGAACATCTGGTACATACTACGAAGAAAAACCATGCCTGTTTTGATTTTGATATCCGGTTCCCAAAGATGCCTTCCTATCTGCGTAGATCTGCCATCCAGCATGCACTGGGGACAGTATCCTCTTATAAAACACGGTTGGATCTATGGGAAAAGACAGACGGAAAGAGTGGGAAACCAAAGCTTGTATATGAAAACCATGCTATGCCGGTCTTCTACCGTGATGTCATGTACCGTGAGGGAGCGGAAAGGAAAGACGAAGCATACCTGAAACTCTATGACGGCCATGACTGGAAATGGTTCTGTGTACGTCTGGAGCATACGGATATGGAATATCTGAGAAAATACTGGTCAGGAAAAAAAGCATCTGCCCCGACACTGGAGAAAAGACACCATAAATATTTCCTGCGTTTTACCTATACAGAAGAAGTAACACTTACCAAAATACCTGTGAAAGAACAGGTCATCTGCAGCGTGGACCTGGGGATCAATACCGATGCAGTCTGTACCATCATGCGGGCAGACGGAACTGTCCTGGGAAGAAAATTCATAGATCATCCCAGTGAAAAAGACCGGATGTACCGCGCACTGGGACGGATCCGCAGATTCCAGAGGAAACATGGTTCTGCGCAGACACAGGGAAGATGGACGTATACGAAACGTCTGAACACAGAACTGGGTAAAAAGATTGCAG
>NZ_JBBKBP010000012.1:0-111222 GCF_037890165.1 Blautia sp. HCN-1074 | reverse complement strand
AATGCTGCTGTAGCTACTGAAGCTCCGGCTGCTGAAACATTTTCTGATGATGTTGCAGAAGCGCCAGTTGTAGAGGATACTACTGTTGATGTTGCAACAGAATCTGTTAGTAACAATACATACAGTGTGGCACCTACATTTACTAATTTACCAGAAAATAAAACTGTAGTATGGAATGACACTAATAAAGTAACAGCTACATTTACAGTATCTGCAGCAGAAGGCACAAGTACTACAGGTGTTTCCTATCATTATGTATGGAAAATTGGCGGAGTTGCAGCGGCAGAAACTGCTGAGAATGCAGTTACATTAGGTACAGAAAAAACAGCTACACTTACATTAAGCGCTAACGATGCTGGAAAAACGGCTGTTCTTTATATCTACGCTAAAGATAATACTGGGAACACAGTATGGTCTTATACATCAGATGAAATTCAGATTAAGGCCGCACAGGATAC
Source organism: Blautia sp. HCN-1074 (assembly GCF_037890165.1). Lineage (NCBI taxonomy): Bacteria > Bacillati > Bacillota > Clostridia > Lachnospirales > Lachnospiraceae > Blautia > Blautia sp. HCN-1074. Next base: position 110,764 of record NZ_JBBKBP010000012.1, on the reverse strand, counting down.
AGCTTTAGGTAACATTAAAATTGCAAATTCCTGGAAACCTGAATATAATGGAACAGAACAGGTCATTGATGAAAAGGGTATTGATTGGGGTAGTATAGTAGATGCCGATAAGAAATATTACAAGATTTCTGTAAGCGGAGATGCAAAAAATGTAACTGATGATGGTGTTACAGTTACTATCGAATCCCAAAAACCAGGATATACCGGAAGTAAAACTTTAAAATATGGAATTAAAGCATTAGAACTTGACGGAAGCTCAGATGCCAAAAAAATCACTAAGCATTTTAAAGCAACATTAAAAACTAAAAACTTTACATATACTGGAAAAGTTATTAGAGTAAAAGCTTCCGATGTTGTGCTTACAGATGTTGACACCGGAGAAGATTTATCAGGTTATCTGAAAGCTGATGAAAAAGGATATGTTTCTTTAAAGAATACATCAGTGCAGTCTGCTGGAGAAACTACATTTGAATTAAATTTAGCAACTCCAGAAACAGGAAATAGAAATTATAAAATTCCAGCTGGTACATCTGGTACAAAAGATGGTTATTCAACAATTGCTACAGATGAGACAGATAAAGCAACTATCGCCAAACGTGATTTATCAACTGTTAATGTATCCATTAAATCAATGGCTATTCCAGCAAGCGGTATTCTTGATAGCAGTAATCTGACAATTACATATACTGACTCAAAAACTAATGAAGTTTTAAATATCGGTAGCGATGTTGTTATCACCCCTGTTAATAATGCAACTGCAAAAGGTGATTATACAGTAACAATTGCACCTGCTCCAAAACAGTATAATGTAACTGGCGAAAAGAAGACTGCTACTGTAACACTTGTTGCTACCGATCTTTCTGGTGGAAAATTCAATGGTAGTGAAGCATATGTCACTGGCTCTACAACTAAGTTGAAAGCTGAAGCATACACTGGATCTGAAATTACAAAAACAGAAAAACAGTTAGGTGATTTCGTTGTTGATGGTAAAATCCTTGACAAGAGTTTATATAGTATCGAATATGTTAACAATACAAATGCTAGCGCTATGACTAATTCGGATGCAAAACTGATTGTAAAAGGTAAGGGCGACTATGAAGGAAGCACAGCTGTATTTACATTCACAATTAATCAGGCTAAGGTATCTTCTACTACAATTACTGCAAAAGATAAAGTAGAACAGAAAGATACTCAGAATGCATCCGATTATAAAGATGATTTGGGACTCATTGTAAAAGCTAATAATGGAGCTGGTAAAGAGTTTACATTAGCAAATGGTACAGACTATACTGTAAAATATGGTTATAAAGATGATACAAAGAAAACAGCTGCGGATGGCGGTATAATTGTTGCAACTATTACTGTTACTAATAAAAACTTTGCTATTGATGGTGCAACTACAATTACCAAAGAGGTTCCTCTTTCTCTTAGAGCTCTTAAGAGCGAAAATATCAAACTGAAAGAGACATCTTTTACTTATAATGGAAAAGTTGTTGAACCAGACTTCGATATTGTTGTTGATGGACATTATAAAGGCAATAATGATACTACCGATAAATTTAATTACAAATTTACAAATAATATAAATGCTGGTACTGCAACATTAACAGTAACACCAACAGCTGCAAATAAAGAATTTGATAACACTGTATCTGCAAAAGTTACTTTCGATATCAAACCAGCAGATGCTTCTAAACTGGTAGGTGTTATTGCATCTAAAAAATATACAGGATATTCTCTTGAAATTCCTGCTGATGAAATCAACTTGAAACTGGGTGACGATGTTATTGATGTAGCTGACAACTTCAAGATCACAAACGGTGAAAACCGTAACATTGGTCAGGGAACTGTAACTCTTACACCAAAGAACGGTAACTTTACAGGAACTAAAACAATCACATTTGATATTGTTGGTAAATTACTTGGCAGTGGAACTATTACCGGTTATGATGCTAACGGTATTGAAACAACTGGCAACTGCACTTATGATGGTACAGAACATAAATTTGCAAAAGTAGTTGCTGACATTAAAGATGGCAACAAGAAACTTGTCGAAGGAACTGATTATGATTTAGTTTATGTAGACAATGTCTATGGTAAAAAACTTACTGCTACATCAACTGCACAACCTCCTGTTACAACAGAAAAACAGTTTGGTGCTGTTCTCGCTGTAGCAAAGGGAACTTATGGTGGAAATTACACAGATACAACTGCTGCAACAGGCTATAACACAGGCATAGTCAATGGTGTTTATACTGATGCTAATGGAAATAAGATTGCAAATGTAATTGCCGTTAAGACATTTGAAATCGAACAGCTGAATGTAGATAACAGCAGTGTTGTTGTTAAAAATGCTACCTATGCAGGTGGTTTATCACTGAAACCAGAAGTTACAATTGTTGTTAAAGGTGTAACTCTTGTTGAAGGAAAAGACTATACTTTAAGTTTAGAAGGTTCAAAAGATTTAGTAAATGCAACCACAGGAAAAGTTAATACAGTAGCGATTACATTCAAAAATGGATATAAAGGTAGTGTTGCAACTCAGGCTTGGGGCATTGACAAATTTGATCTTGCAAATGCAGATATAACTGTTAAAGATGGTAAGCTTTCTGTTAAATGCGGAAAAGTTGAAGTAGACGCAGCAGAATACACAACAACTGTAAATGCTGACGGAACAACAACTATCGCAGCTGCAAAAACAAGCAAGAACTACACAGGCTCCAAGACAGTTAAGACAAACGGTGCAACTGAAGCTGAAAAACCAGCTGCTCCAATGATCAGCAACGTTAAAGTTGTCGGCAACAAAGCAACTGTAATCCTTTCTGGTGAATCCGATGGTGCTGCAGGTTATGACTATGTAATCTCTACAGACCGTGACTGCATCACAAACAAAGATTACACTTCCGTAAACAAGAACCAGGTTAAGACAGAGTCTACATTTGAGTATGTAGGACAGGGAACATACTATGCATACTGCCACGCTTGGAAACGCGATGAGAATGGTAAGAAAGTATTCAGCGACTGGTCTAACGCATATCCATTCGTTGTAAGCGCAATCACACCATCCCAGCCAGTGATCACAAGCGTTAAAGTAAAAGGTTCTACTGTAACTGTAACATATACAAAAGCATCCAATGCTGACGGATATGATGTAGTTCTCGGAACATCTACAAAGAAAGTTAACGGAGAAACACGTCCGGTAGAATACGGAAAACTCGTTAAGAAGAACATTAAAGGTAATGTTGTAACAGCAACATTCAAGAATGTGAAGAAAGGAACCTACTATGCAGGTCTCCACGCATTCAACAGGACTTCTGAAGACGGCAAGAAAGTATTCAGCCAGTGGTCAAACGTTAAAAAAGTTACTGTAAAATAATCCATTTGGGTAATTAAATACAGATTCCTAAAAAAGAAGACTCCAGTCATTTCGTCTGGAGTCTTTCTTTTTAGGTGCGCTGCAAGCGCACACAGGAACAGCCCCGACTCATGATTGCCGGGGCTGCTTCATTTCTGTATAAGACATTTATATATTAACTTTTCCAACAGATCATTGTCCACTTTAGCTGACTGGATACTGGCTGCAATCATCTCATCTTTTGTAACCCCGGTAAAATCAATTTCAAATCTTCCATTATTTATACATAATTGTTCGATATATATTCTCTGCGTCCTGCCATTTCCCTCACGAAAGGGGTGTATCATGTTAATTTCACCCAGATAATAAGCCAGACGATTTGCCATTTCTATTTTGTCAGTGATATCTTTAAGAAAATTTTCTTTTTTTAATTGCTGATATATCCATGTAAACTGATTTTCAATAAACTGTACCAGACAAAAAATGGTCCCCTTTGATATATCAACTGTTCGAATTTTTCCTGCCCAAGGGTAGATATCTTGAAACAGCTGTTTATGAATAGAACATAAATGTTTTAAAGAAAAATCCCCAGATATTCCCTGCTTATATAGCTCTACTTGCCGAATTGATGAATAATCCCTTTCGGCTTCATGCAATCTTTCCAGATTTTGAATATTCAGCTTATTTTTCAATATATTAGTTCCGGGATAACAATATTCAGTATCACCTTTATCTTCATAGAAAAAATCATACTCTTGATCTTTCATTTTTGTGGAACTCCGTATTTCTTATTTAGTTCAGATATCGCATCAGCTACAGTTATCTTATTGCACAGAACTTTTTCAACCCTTTTATAACATGCTGAATCGAAGGGTAAATTTTCCATTTTGAAACTTGCTTCAATACTACTTAATTTTTGATCATTTGTCATAAAAAATCCCCCTTTAAATCTTAATCTAAGCTATGATAAAGTTTATTTTACTATAAATTGTATCATGCTTCCACAGGTATTTCCATAAGAAAATTTGTCGAAATCTGTTATTTGGCTGGGAGCCAGTGTTACTGTTTCAACAAATATTCCAAATTTAAGACAGCTAAAATCATTATAACTATCTGAAATCGTAATATTCATAAGAAAAATACTGTTTATAAGTTCAAATATATAAGTCATTATCGTGAATCGTTCCCATCAGCCAGTAAAATTTCCCCCACTTATGAACCTGTACACCACCCAAAGGGGAACTATAATCATGACAAAGATTAAAAACACAAAGAAGGGCATGGCAAAAAAGACATTAAGTATGTCACTTGTTGTTGCAATGCTTGCTACTTCAAACGTACCGGTATGGGCAAGTGAGTTCAGTGCTGGTGAAGATGTGACAGAGTTTTCTTCAGAAGCTGAGACTCCTGTTGTTGATGGCGGAGAAGATGTTGTTGATAATGCAACAGCAACAACAGAATCTATTGTATTCTATCAGCAGGGAAAAGCTGTACAGAATGAAGCAGTTGTTAAACAGGGAACTATTACAGCAACTGTTACTTTAGATTCAACAGTTGGAACAGCAACAGCAACACTGGTTGCATATGCAGCAGATGGTACACATAAAACTTTAGAGTCCAACACAATAGAAAACGGAAATGTTGTTTCTGTTTCTTACAATCTGAAACAGAGTGATGTAGGAAGCACTATTGATGTTGAAGTTTCCGCTGATGGAGTTAATGTTACAAATAAAAAAGAAACTATTAAAGTTGTTGAAAGTGCAACTGTTCTGACTGGAACACCAACGATCGATGCAGGCGTTGATAAAGATAAAATTGTTGCAGGTACAGTATTAACAGCTAAAACTGATAATATGGGACCAGAAGGAACTACTTTCAAATATCAGTGGCAGGCAACAAACGAAAAAGGTGAATGGGTTAATATTGATGGAGAAACATCAAGCACTTATACAGTATCCAATGGCCTTTATGGAAAACAGGTACGTGTAGCTGTTTATTCAGGTGATAGCTTCGAAACTGAAAAAGCATCCTGCTCAGAAGCTGTTGCTATCGGAGCAAGAAAATTAAGTGCAGAGAATGGAAATGGTGGCATTGCGACAACTGGTTTTCCCCGTACAATGATTTCTCAGGATATCAAAAATAAAGGAAAAGTATTTAATGTTGAAAGTAAACGAAACGAATTAGTTGCTGACAAAGCTAATGCTGATGAAAATGACATTTGTGTTGCTTACAAAAATTTAAAAGGCAGTGTAGTTACATTAAAGTATGGTAAAGATTATACTTTAACTTACGATCAGCTGTATCATCTTGGCACAGTAAATGTAACTGTTACAATTCTTCCTACAGAAAACACAGATTATACAAACGATATATATACTGGATTAACATATGACCTTGTTCCTGGCACTACAATGGATGGATATGCTATTGAAAAATCTGGAAAAGCATATGAATACAATGGTCAGAAAGTAACTCCTGAAGTATCTAAAGTAACTTATAATGGTCAGACTCTTCCAACATCTGACTACACTATTCAGGAAATTGGTCCGGATGCAGGAACCTATAGCTTAAGTGTCAACGTTACTGATAGAACTCTGGTAACTAAAGATACATATGGTAAAGATGTTACTGTTACAATTGCGAAAAAGAATATGGCGAACCATGATGCTGACTTTGATGTTGTAATTCCAGAAGAAGTATGGAAAGCTGACAAAACGGATGTTGAGAAAAATGGTGTTAAAAATGCCAAGATCAAAATGTATGATACCGTTGCAGATCCAAATAAAACAAATGACCTTCTTGCAGGTAATGAATTTGACATCACATGCGTAAACTGGTCTGACTCTGCAATTAATAAACAGATTACAATTACTGCAAAGGACAAAGCAAAGAACTATCAGAAGTCTATTTCTCGTAAAGGCGAAGCAACTAAGAGCGATATCAATGAATTTAAGTCTGCTTTCTTAAATGCTTTAGCAGGTGGAAATAACCTGATCTACAATGGTAAAGAGCAGGATTATCTTGGAAAACTGTTAAGTACTAATAATGGTTCTATCACATTAAACGGAACTAAGCTTTTCCTTAACAGAGATTTCACATACAAGATCACTCAGGGTGGAACTAACGCTGGAGATGTATCTTATACGATTACAGGTGCCAAGGATTATGCTGGTACAGAAATGATCTTAAGTAATGCTTATAAGATTCAGCCAGCAGACTTTAGTGGTTCACAGGTAGTAGATAATAGAACTACTGGCAGTAAATTAATCGTTTCCTTTAATCCATCTTTAGGCGATAAAGGTGCTGATATCAGCAATTATAACATTCTTGCTAAAGATGTTTATAAAGCATGGATGGCTGACGGACATTATGACCTCACACTTGATAAAGACTTCTGGCTTGACAAAACAAATACAACAAATACAACACTTGTATATAGACCAACTGTTGCAGAAAATAAAGTTGCAGGTCATGGAAAGAACGAAAACTTTAAACAGACAGCGGGTACAACCAATAGAACTCCTATCACAGTTGAATTAAAAGAAAAAGACCTCAGCGATAAGGATATCACTGTTAAGGTTGTTGATGCATCTTATAACAGTGGAAAAGTCGTTACACCAACTATCAAAGTTGTTTATACAGACAAAGATGGAAAAGAATATGAGATCAGTAACGACTACTACACAGTAGAGATAGAAAGAGCTGCTATTAAAGAAGGCGACAAAGGTAAGATCAACGTTAAAGCTAAGAAAATTGCTGATCCAGCAAAATATCCACAGAAGTACACAGGAAACCAGATGGTAGAATATACTGTTGGTACTCCGAGCCTTGAAGGTGGAAAAATCGTTGCAACAAACGGTCTGGAAACTCTTCCAAGTGTTGCTTACAGCGCAGAGCAGGCAGCTTCTTCCAAGGGAATCATCCTGGAAGCAGGTAAATATGTTGTAAAAGATAAGAGTGGCAACGTAGTAGATCCGAAATACTATGACGTTACATTCTCTGACAACAAGAAAGCCGGAACAGCAACTATCACAGTTACAGGCAAGGCTCCGTACAAGGGAAGCGTAAGTGCAAACTTCAAGATTACTAACGCAACACTTCCAAGTGGAACTGTAACCTTAATGTCTGATAAACTGAGCAAGACTTACACTGGTGAAGAAATCAGTCTTGTTAAAGGAACTGACTACACAATTACAGGTGAACTTGCACAGTTAAAAGAAGGAACCGACTATATGGTTTCTTATGAAAATGCAGTAAACGTTACAACAGCAAGCAGCAAAGCAAAGATTAAATTTGTAGGTATCGGAAGCTATGCAGGAGAACTTGTAAAGACCTTTGATATTACTCCGGCTAAGATTACCGCATCTGATGTAACTCTTGGAGATGTTACTTATGCAGGTGGAAAGACTGTAAAACCATCTGTTACAATCACTGTTCCAGGTGGAAAGACAACTCTTGTAGAAGGTACAGACTATATTGTAGACTATGTACCGGCAGCTACAAATGTAGGTGACAAAGGTAAAGTTGTTATCACATATAAAGATAATGCAAACCTGAATACAGCTGATTCTGTAAAAGAAGTAGAATATGGCGTAACAGCAAAAGATCTGAAAGATGTAACAATCGCAGCTGTTGCAGACCAGGAAGCTACTGGTGAACAGGTTAAACCATCCCTTACAGTAACAAGTGATTCTGTTACTCTTAAAGAAGGTGTTGATTATCAGGTAACTTATGGTGAAAACAAAGAAGTTGGAACAGGTACTGCTACTATTACTCCTGTAAACGGAAACAAGAACTTTACAGGATCTCAGAAAGTATCTTTCAACATCATCAAAGCTAAACCAGAAGTTGGTCAGGCAATGATCACTGATGTAGTCGTTAAAGGCAACACTGTAACACCAGTTCTTTCTAGTGATGTTGACGGAGCTGTTGGATATGACTATGTAATCGCTACAGAAGAAGATTATGAAAACGGACGTGTCGACATCAGCAAGAATGTTCTTAAGACAAACACAAACTTCTACTATGTACAGGAAGGTACATACTATGCATACTGCCACGCTTGGAAACGTGATGAGAATGGTAAGAAGGTATTTGGTGCATGGTCTAACCTCAAGAAATTTGAAGTGACTGCTACAACACCATCTACACCAAAGATCACAAAGGTAAAAGTGAGCGGAAGCACAGTAACTGTAACTTATACAAAATCTAAAGATGCAACAGGTTATGACGTAGTACTTGGATCTTCCGTTAAGAGTGTAAACGGCGAGAAACGTCCGGTAGATTACGGAACACTTGTTAAGAAAAATGTAAAAGGAAGCACTGTGACTGTAACATTCAAGAATGTGAAGAAGGGAACCTACTATGCAGGACTTCATTCCTTCAACAGAACATCTGAGAATGGAAGCAAAGTATTCAGCAAATGGTCTGGTACAAAAACTGTAACAGTAAAATAATCCATTTGGGTATTCATACAGATTCCTAAAAAGGGAACCCCGGTCAACCAGGCCGGGGTTCTTCTCAATTAAATACAGATTCCTAAAAAGAAGACTCCAGTCATTTGATTTTTAGGAAAAATTTCTGTATGGATATCTTAACTTTAACGTATTTATCATTTCCTCTTTTATATCAATTCACAATCCTTCAGTATCTTTTCTATAGCTTCCCATGCAGACAGAGATGGATTTTCTTTATAATACTGATATCCTTTATATTGATGCAATGTATATCCATTTTCCTGATTTCTTTGCATGATTTTCTTTGCACGATCAACAGCCTCAATTACATTGGACAAATCCATTTTATTAAGACATCTCTTAAAATTGTTCTCTTCCTTGAATTCATCCATATTTTGAAACTTTTCACCAAATGCACGATTAATCGGTGTAATGTATTGCTTTCGGTGAGAGAATGACGCATTGCAATTTGTTATATGAAGAATCATCCACAAATCAAAAGTGAAATTACTGTACCCAGATTTATATTTAATTTATTTTCCTATTTTTTCTGCTTTCTTCATATTATCTAACACTTCTTGAAAACCTTTGATATGAATTGGTTCATCACTCTCATAATCAAAAAAATGATAAATTTCTATCTTTCTGGTAACAGTAAGAGATTTCGCATGTTTTAATGGATTCTTCCTCACCGGACAATCAATAGACACCTTACTGGACGCCTCTTCCGTATTGTTTATTGTGTCCTGCAGCCATTTTAGATACCACTGCTCTGTTTCACCCCAATGCTCTCACTGCCATGCTTGGAAACGTGATGCAAATGGTAAGAAAGTATTCGGTGAATGGTCCAACCTTTACAAATTCACTGTAACTGCTACAACACCATCAACACCAACTGTTACAAGCGTAAAAGCAAAAGGAAACACAGTAACAGTAACTTATACAAAATCTGCTGACGCAACAGGATATGATGTTGTTCTCGGATCCTCAGTTAAGAGCGTAAACGGAGAAAAACGTCCAGTAGACTTCGGCGAACTGGTTAAGAAGAATGTGAAAGGAAATACAGTAACAGTAACATTCAAGAACGTACCAGCAGGAACATACTATGCAGGACTTCATTCTTTCAACAGAACATCTGAAGATGGAAAGAAAGTATTTAGCAAATGGTCCAACGCAAAGAAAGTAACTGTCAAATAATCCATTTGGGTAAATAATACAGATTCCTAAAAAGAGAGGGGACTGTGTACTAATTACTTAGTGCACAGCCCCTCTTCTCATATACCTGTTCGGATTAAGTTCTTGATAAAGAGTGTTGTCCATTAAGAATTAGCTAATCAGAATATCCTGCTGCTTAATTATATTTTTTGAAAGGTAAATATAATCCAGTGCACTTTTAAATGATTTATTATTTGCGCTCCACTCTTTTGCGCAACTCATTAAATCGTTTTTAGAGAGTGTAGTAAATTCTCTTAATATCCCGTCAACTTCGTATTTAATCTGAAGAGAAGAACTTTCATTGACTGCATCATATACTCCATGAGTAAATTGAAAAAATTTATCTCTATAATAGTTGATAGGTCGAATTTCAATCATATCAGCTAAAGATAATTCATTATATATCCACGGTGAGACTGTTCTCTCTTTACTTATTTCTTCGGCTATTGAAATGGAATTTTCGCTGTTCAAGAAAAACACGGATTCACACTTATCAATCATTCTGGCCAAAGCAATGGATAACATCATATGAACATGACTGGTAGAATAATTTCTTTTATCATAATCAAAAGATGTACCGTTGCTATGTCTACAATATTTCTCGTCTATTTCTCTTAATAAATCGTTAGAATATCCCCAAAGACAAGAATCTATAAAAGTATCTAAGTTGAGCTCCTTTTTTAAAAAGCCTGCTATAGAAATAGCTAACTTCTCATCGGCATGTGAGTGAGATAAAAATACATTAAATTTTTGTTTTGTTGAGAACCTGCTATCCTGTAACTTGGTACCGTCAATCACTCCATCTATTTCTATAAATTCTTTTAGGCTACTTTGAATGTCTGTTTGTATTTTTGCATAGTATTCTTTCCCTAAAGATTCATATTCATTAAAATCTGAATATACAAGATTATTTAATTTAAATTTTGAAAACATAATAACCTCCTCAAACAATAAGAATTAGGACAAGTAAGACAACGGTAATCGAAAGATATAACGGAGTAATCGAGATGTTTTTTATCATAAGGCACGGAATTGCTGATACTTTTTCTTTAAATTCGCTTGTATTCATAGAAAAATCAACCAAACTGTCATCACTTATCTTTGAAACTTTATTGTATAATTCCCTGAAAAGTTTTTCTTGCTTTAAATAATACGCATCCAAAAACCAAAATACGACATTTAGAACCAATGCACAGGCATATATTCTCCAATCGCTCTCTTTAAACGATAATGCCACAATAGCTGCAATGATAGTAACATTCCAGCCTTTTAAGTAAAAGGAATTCGATGTCATTTTTGATATTGTGGACTGTACATAATCCATATGTTTGTACTTATTTTCCATAATTTGAAACTCCTTTACACATTTATACTATTGACGCTAACTTCATATGGCAAATCAAAGGTCCTATTACCTGCCTATGAACTGCCCTGTATACTGTCATTAATACAGTAAAGAAAAGGATCCCAGAGTATTCTTTTGACAAGACGTATACTCTGGGATCATGGTTTTGAAACCATGACTATTATGTCAGATTAATCCATTTTGTACAATAAGGAACAGGGTACTTTTAATTAAAAGCAGCACCACTTTCTACTGTCCGGTCTGTTTTGAAGAACTTACATACAGGGATGTCTGTAAACGGATCCTGTTACAGGAAGGACATGAACGCAATGTCTGTATCATACACCGGATGAAATGTCGCAGATGTGGTGAATATTCCAATGTAATAGTGCATATTTTTCTGGAGTAGAATGCAGTAATTTAGTTAGTATCCATCAGGAATAGCTATTCCGCACATATATTGGTGTCCACATATATTGGTGTCAGACCCCAATATGACATTTATTTGTTAAAACATAATGTCAAAATTTCTCTGGCATGATCAATCAGAATTCTAAACGATTATAAAACTTTAAAATATTTATCTCCTTCTAGCAACTCTATTGCCATCCCTCGAATACAATATGCTGGATAAACTGATACATGATAATTTGAATTATCCAAAATTTCTACAATCTCGTTTTTACAATGTGTATTTTCCGCTAAGGTCACTCCTAAGCACATAACCTCATTTACATATGGAAATGGCATTTCTTTTAATTCGCCTCCAATAATGAAAAAATCTGCCTTTGTTGAATATACGAGTGATCGGTTCTTAACATTTTTCAATAATTCTTCGATTTCACTCTGTTCAATATGTTTCTTTGGGTTCTTGTTGTAAAGTATCTGTATTTTATATGTTGGATACTTTACGTATACAATTGGTTGTCCCATAGTCACAATAAAGGCTGGCATCCTATCTGATAAATTGTGTACTTCAAAAACACAGCCCGGAGTATGCAATATATCCCAACATTTTTCCGAATAACTCTGTAAAATTTCCATTTTAGTATTCGGAATAAGCCCTTCAAAGTCTTTGCTCGAAACAATTGGGATTAATTCTCTTAATATATCTGATTTCGATTTTCCAGTTCCTTGTATCGTGTTATTAAACATCTCAGCTTCTTCTTCACTTACTGTAAATTTTATTACTTTATCAAAACCTTCTTTTTTAGGTCTGCCTTTATTATTCATGCTTTGTTCTCCTTATCAGTTTGTTTTTAAGTACTATTTATTAATTTGGTACATTTTATTATTTAATATACCATATTTTATGATTTTGTCAATATATAAAATCCCTGTATTTTGATTTTATCCAGTTATACAGTAAGCGCTTAATTTTCAGGTATGGTAGAAAAAAATCCCCGGCTACTTTTTAGCAACCGGAGCACCTTGACAATTCACATATGATTGATCTGATTCGTTTGCACGACGTTCGATCTCAGCTTTGAGATTTTCATTCCACGGTGCCAGGAGTTCCAGTTCATCATCACTCATCCCATCATTTGGTAGTTTTTCAAGCAGATAGGTAAGATAGTGATAGACATTTACTCCATTGACCTTTGCCATTTCTACCATCGTGTATACAATAGCACTGGCCTGAGCTCCATTTGGTGTGTCACAGAAAAGCCAATTTTTACGACCGACTGTAAACGGACGGATTGCATTTTCGCTGAGATTGTTAGAAAAACTGCAACGTCCATCTTCCAGATAAGTGGCGGGATCGGAAGACCCGAAGGGTCTGACCATCTAATTTTCTGGCTTATTTGAGTTGCATAGACCATTATATACGTTTTGAGGAATTGGCCAGTGGAAAAGGATATTCTGATATATTATTTCTTCCAAATGCAGACTCCTCTAAGCCGGCACTTCTTATTGACTTAAAATGGGATAAAAGTGCGCAGGGAGCAATCTCTCAGATCAAAAAGAAAAATTATACACAGGTCTTGCAGAAATTTGCTTATCATGGGGATCTGCTTTTAGTTGGAATAAATTACAATTCCCGGACCAAGAGGCATAGTTGCAAAATTGAAAAAATACAGATATTCTAAAAAATTATACTCGTTTTAACAAAATTCCTAAAAAGAAAGACTCCAGCCGAAACGGCTGGAGCCTTCTTTTTTAGGAATCTGTATTTAATTACCCAAATGGATTATTTTACAGTTACTTTTTTAACGTTTGACCACTGGCTAAATACTTTCTTACCGTCTTCAGAAGTTCTGTTGAATGCGTGGAGACCTGCATAGTAGGTTCCTTTCTTCACATTCTTGAATGTTGCTGTTACAACATTGCCTTTGATGTTCTTCTTAACGAGTTTTCCGTATTCTACCGGACGTGTTTCTCCGTTAACTTTCTTTGTAGATGTTCCAAGAACTACATCATATCCGTCAGCATTGGATGCTTTTGTATATGTTACAGTTACAGTAGAACCGCTTACTTTAACGCTTGTGATCACTGGCTGGGATGATGTGATTGCACTTACAACGAATGGATATGCGTTAGACCAGTCGCTGAATACTTTCTTACCATTCTCATCACGCTTCCAAGCATGGCAGTATGCATAGTATGTTCCCTGTCCTACATATTCAAATGTAGACTCAGTCTTAACCTGATTCTTGTTTACAGAAGTATAATCTTTGTTTGTGATGCAGTCACGGTCTGTGGAGATTACATAGTCATAACCTGCAGCGCCATCTGATTCACCAGAAAGAACTACAGTTGCTTTATTTCCAGTAACTTTAACTTCTGAAATCATAGGAGTAGCTGGTTTTTCTGCATCTGTTGTTCCGTTTGTTGCGACTTTCTTAGAACCGGTATAGTTTTTGCTAGTGCTTACAGCTTTGATTGTTGTAGTACCATCACCATTAGCTGTTGTTGTATATTCAGAAGCATCAACATCAACTTTTCCACATTTAACGGAAATCTTTCCATCTTTAACAGTTACATCTGCATTTGCAAGATCAAATTTATCAATTCCCCATTTTAATGTATCAACAGTTCCGGTGTAACCATTTTTACCTTTAATAATAACAGAAAGAGATTTTGCTGATGTAGCATTTACTAAGTCTTTATTTGCAGAAAGATCTAATTCATAATCTTTTCCTTCTACTAAAGTAACACCTTTAACAACAATCTTAACCTCTGGTTTTACAGGAAGTCCGGCAGCATAAGTTCCGTTGGAAATAGCAATATTATCTGCTGTAAATGACTGCTGATCAATTTTGATAGTTTTCATTGCAAATACATTGACAATCTTATTTCCTTCAGCATCTGTATATACGCCATTCTTCACAGCAATGCCGTTCTCTGTCTGAGTAAGATCTCCGCCGTATTTTCCTTTTGCTATAGCAAGAACAACTGCATACTGACCATCGGTACCTTTCTGTCCATATACATTATCAACATATTTGATTTCATAGTCAGTACCTTCAGTTAATGTTTTTCCTGTCTTGTTATCTAAAGTAGTTTTGGCAAAAGTCTGAGCAGTTCCGTCATAACTAAATTTAATATTATTTCCAGTTATTGCGAATCCATTCTTATCAGCAAAGTTAAAACCGCTTTTTGTTTCGGTTTTTAACATTTCACCACAAATCTGGAATGTTAATGTCTTAGATCCAGTAAAGTTACCGTTCTTTGGTGTTAATGTTACAGTACCTTCACCAATATTTAAGTTTTCTCCAAAAGTACGAGTGAAGTTGC
The DNA here is from genome assembly GCF_037890165.1 of Blautia sp. HCN-1074. Lineage (NCBI taxonomy): Bacteria > Bacillati > Bacillota > Clostridia > Lachnospirales > Lachnospiraceae > Blautia > Blautia sp. HCN-1074. Next base: position 95,655 of record NZ_JBBKBP010000012.1, on the reverse strand, counting down.
TGTCAACATCGATTTTGTTTCCATCTAATGTAAGATAAATCTCATCAGCTGGAATCTCAAGAGAATATCCCTTGTATTCTTTAGTTGCGATAACACCAGTAAGTTTAGACGCATCAACAGGAGCAATTGTAAAGTTTACACTTGCTTTTCCACTGTAATGAGTTCCATCTCCAGTAACTGTAAGTGTAGCAGTACCTGCATTGATATTATTTGTATATGATGTAGTATAATAAGCTGGATTAATTACTTTACCATCAATTACAACATCAAAATCAGGTGTAACAGGTTTACCATTATAAGAGAAAGAATTCTCTTTTAACTTGATATAGTCAGCTTTTAAAATTGCTGCAGTAATCTTAGATTTAGCTTTTAAAACATTATTGCTTGATACAGTTCCTTTAAAGTTTTTATTTGTCACAGTTACGGTAGCAACAACATTATTTCCAACTTCATTTCCGTTCTTTCCAACTGTAGTATCATATTCATATGCTACAGTATAATCTGTACCTTCAACTAATGTAAATTCTTTGTTAGCAGAATTTTTAGCTTTTACAACAACTTTCATTGCATCTTTATAATCTTTAGCACTGCTAGCGTTCTTCTGCTCAACTTCTTCTGTTGCAGTTGTTGCACTTACGGTTGCAGGATTGATTGTAAAGGTTAACTCTTTTTTGCTTCCAGCATAACTTCCTTTACCAGTTACGATTAATTTAGCAGTATTTGTACCGGCATTAGTATTTTTTGAATAAGTGATTTCGTAATCAGCTGGTGCAATTGTCTCTACTTTATTAGTTGTGTTGTTTAAGATTTTAAGAGCACCAAGTTCTTCGCTGGTATATGTTACTGCTTCGCCTGTATAATCTTTAGCAGGAAGCTGATTATTTGTTACATTTGCAAAATATGCATTGGAGATACTGTTGGAATAAATAGAGAATGTTCCAGTTGTACTTCCTGTAATATTTTTATTTGTTACACCACTAGCAGATACACCTGGCTTAATAGTTGCAACGTATCCTGTTCCACGTTCAATGGCATTATCTGGAACAGTGATCTCGATATCACCTTTAACGATTTCTTCGCCAGTAGTTTTATCCTTCAAAGTTACAGTACTAGGATTAATAGTGATTTTAGAACCAGTATACTGCTGATCTGCAATACTAACATCAACCGTAGATAAATCACGAGCAACAACTGTCATAGTGTTATCTGTTAATGTTTTGATATTGTTTCCAACAACTTTATAGTTTTTGTTTCCTGTTTCAGGCTGACCTTCTTTAATCGCAACATATACATTGCTGATTTTTCCAACTGCAGTATTATCAGTATTATTCTGAGAAGTAAACTCAACTTTTACGTAACCATCAGAATCAACATCCAGATAATTGCTCAAATCAACACCTGTTGATTTATCAACTAAACTAATATCAGATTTTTTTACTTTAGTAATTGTTTTTCCTGTATATACATAAGATGTATTTAATAAAGTTGCTTTCATACGGCCAGAAATAGGAGCTGTATTTCCATCTAATACCATAGGCTGGATTTCATAAGTTGTTGTAACCTGTCCTGCATATCCTGTAACAGTTGGAGTTAATGTAACAGTTACTTTATCTCCAGTTACATTTGTAAGTTCTCCAGAATATGCTATTTTATATTTTGAAGTATCAAGTAAATCTGAACCTGCTTGTACTAAGTCCTGATTATTTTCATTTTTTTTAGAGGTCAGCGTAACACTTGCTTTTTTTACAGTTCCATCATATGTAGGATCTGCAGCAGATGCAGTAATAAAATCATTAATATCTTTTGCTTTTACTGTAACAGCGTCAGATGTATAGCTCCAAACAACCTTGCCTGCCTGTTCAGCATAAACAAATAATGTAATTGATTTGCCTGCCATATCTGCAGTTAAAGGAAGTGTTTTTTCTTTATTTGCAGAATCATAATTTGCAATAGTGCTATCAACAATATTTCCATTTACCTGCCATGCAGTTTTTAATGTTGCATTAGCAATAGCGCTTACTGTTGTGATATCTACATTTGTGCTTAATGTTCCACCCCATACGGTTTCGTTATTGCTTACAGCAGTTCCACCTACTGCAAAGTCAGATAAATTAACTGTATACTCAGAACCTGTTGTTGTTGATTTTGCAGCTTCTGTAGCTACATCTGCAGTATCTTCTACAACCGGAGCTTCTGCAGCATCATCAGAGAATGTTTCAGCAGCCGGTGCTTCAGTAGCTACAGCAGCATCTGTACCATCGCTGAACTCAGCAGCCCATACCGGCACATTAGAAGTAGCAAGCATTGCAACAACAAGTGACATACTTAATGTCTTTTTTGCCATGCCCTTCTTTGTGTTTTTAATCTTTGTCATGATTATAGTTCCCCTTTGGGTGGTGTACAGGTTCATAAATGAGAAAAGCTTTACTAAGTAATGGAGAGAATTTACGATGTCGGTATATATATTGAGATTTATAAATGGTATTTTATCTATTAATATTCCGGCTTTATTCAGTTATATAGAATCACGCCATCTTTAACAAATACTATTCCGTTGATAGACATAGTTTTCCTATCCACTCTGTAATTGCTTTTGTTTTGCAAAAAAAGTTCAAAATAAGAATAAAAAATTGACTTTATCATACAATATAGTTATAATGAGAATATGATTTTGTAAAAAGTAAGTAGAATGGAGGTGATAAAATGCTTCTGGAATTTAAAACCCAAAATTATAAATCTTTTGTGGAAGAGGCAAGTTTTTCGATGGTGGCTGCTCCAAAGCAAAAGGGATTAGATTATAGTCTGATGAAGACAAAAATAAAAGGAAAAGAAATAAAGGGATTGAGTTCTTCAGTTATTTATGGACCAAATGCAGCAGGTAAAACGAATATTATTGGTGCAATGGATGTATTACGGGCAATTGTTTTGAGAGGAAATATTAGAAATTCCGAAGAGAAATCCTCACCAAATCCGGCTGCATCGGCATTGGAATTGATTCCAAATAATAATGAACCGGAGTCTAAGCCTGTATGCTTTGATATAGAATTTTATGAGGAAGATGGAGAAGAGCATAAATTTAAAATACACTATAAATTGAAGATTGATCTTGGAACTTTTCTCGAAGAGGAATACCAAAGAAAAATTCTTGCAGAAGTATTGGAAGTCAATGGAAAAAGAATATTTGAACGTAAGGAAGACCTGAAAGTAGAGAACTTAAATGTAATCAAAGATTATTTATCTGATATAACAGAACAGAATGCAGGAAGCATAAATGAAATCGCCAAAAGCAGTTTGAATCAGGAAGAATTATTTTTGACGAATGGGTTTAAATTAATTTTTTCACCGAAATTCACAAAACTGATTGTTGATTGGTTTGCAAATAAATTCATGGTAATTTATCGTGCGGATTCGATGCAGTTGATTAAAAGATTTGCAGATCCGAAGAAAAAAGCAGCTTATGTTGAAAAGACAACCGATGAAGCAGCAAAATTATTCGGAATCAATTCAAATGCAATTGGGTATGTAGTGAGTGATGATGAGCCGGATGCGAAATTATATTCTATATTTAAAAATATGAAAGATCAGAAGACCACAGCAATTGCAGCAGATATTTTTGAATCTTATGGAACAATTCGTTTTATCAATATGTTTCCTCTTGTGATTAAAGCAATGCAGACGGGAGGAACATTAGTGGTAGATGAATTTGATGCATCGATTCATCCGATGGCATTGATGAGCATTATTAATGTCTTTCACAATGCTGATGTAAATATCCATCATGCGCAGCTCGTATTTAATACACATAATCCGATTTTTTTAAATTCAAACTTATTCCGGAGGGATGAGATTAAGTTTGTTGAAAGAGACGATGATACACATGACAGTGTTTTATATGCATTATCTGATTTTGGAACAACAGGTGATAAGGGTGTCCGTAAGCATGAAGATTATATGAGTAAATATTTTATCAGCCAGTATGGAGCAATAAAAGATATTGATTTCACACCGATTTTTGAGGAAATTTTATGTGATAAAAAAGAGGAATAGACATGTTAAAATTAAAAGATTCAAGCTGGATGGGAATTCTTATCTGTGAGTTTGGATTTTTATGCGCATATGAGAAGAACCGTAGCATTAATTGGTCAGGGTTCTTCTCATATATAGGACTGTATGACAATCTATACCGTCTGATATATAGAAAGTTTGCGAATCGCACACTTATTTTGACAAAGTCTCTATGATACATTTATGTTCTTTGGTATCTTTGTCATAGCTTATTCCAACGCCAAGTACTTTTCCTGTATATTTAGGTGTTTCACCAAGTTTTCCCTGAAATCTTAGGATATACTGTTTATCCTTGATCTGCTGAATAGCCTGTTCTGGAGAATGACCTACTTTTAATTCAAGGATAATACAGGTACCATTTGCCTTATATGGATAAAAGATAAAGTCAACAAAACCCTTGCCTGCTTTATCTTCCCGTTCAACACGGTATCTGTCCCGTGCGGAAAGATAAACCAGATTCACAATAGCAGACAGTTCTACTTCATTGTTATATGACAGAATTGGAGTTTCTGTATTATGTGCATACTGAAGAATCTCTGCCATTTTTTTCGTATCTCCTGACAGTGTTGCATTAAGCATCTGTTCCGAAATATGAGCCAGCTGATATACATAACCTAAACTTTTTTCGTTTTGGAGCAGTTCTTCATATTTCAGCATCAGTTCTCTGTTAGGAATATAAACTTTCCCGTCGGTAAACGTAAGCAGTCCATATACAACCATTGCAGAATATATTTGATTTCTGGTTTGAAAATTCATTGCAGATGCTGCAAATTCATCTATTTTTGCTGTAACGCCTTCGCCGGCAATCATCAGTGCCAGGTCATTTCGAATCTGATCAATATCATTACGGATATAATAAAATATCTCATCATAAGGTCCGGAACTGGTCCAGTAGTTAGACAGCTGGTTAAAGCTGAGAGCCATTACTACAGACCTTGGATTATACAAGCGTTTTCCAGCCACTGTGAAATACCCATCATACCATTCTTGCAGTCCCTTCCGTGATACGTGAGGATTCTCGCATGACTGACTGTATTTTTCATATAAATAGTCTACTTCATCATCTGTAAATCCAAAATATTCACCAAACATTTCCATGGATGTCATTTTGAATTCCATAAACATATTTAACTCTGATCCGCTGGAATATTTAGCAATTGGAAGAATACCTGTGATATATGCCAGTGCAACATAATCCTGATCTTTTAATAAAGCTTTCAGAAAAAGAATGTATGCTGCCTTATCTTTTTCGGTAATAAACGGCATATGGAATACCGCGTCCCACTCATCCATAATAAATACAAAAGAGCAATCCGACTGATCCGAGATCATTGAGAGCATGTCCCATACGGAAAGATCAGAATCTAAAGCAGATTCCGGATAAGCATTTAGCAGATCTTTTTTCAGTCCACTAATGATACGGTCTATATACTGCTGATAAGATACACAATTTTCTGGAAGTCTGCTGAAATCGATATAGATAATATCGTATTGATTTCGATATCTGGAATATCTTTCAGAAGAGGAGATCTTTAAGTGGTCAAAGATATCTGAAGAATTCCAGGATCTTCCAAGGAATGCACCAAGCATATTGGCCATGACTGTTTTTCCAAACCTGCGCGGTCTGGTGATACAGATATACTGAGTTTCTTCTTCCATACATCTTAATATATCGTCTAATATGCAGGACTTATCTATAAAATATGTTGTGTTGGATATCTTTTTATACCTTTTATATGGGTATGAATTATTCAAAAACATTGCCATATCTGCACTCACCTTCTTCATATTGATAATGGATAAAATGTTCCCTTAAATGGATTATAACATTGTTTAGGAATATTTGTCAGCATAAAGATTTCGACAAATCTGTCAGATAATTCTCAATTCCTTTTGCAATTCCCCTGACCATCTTTTTCTGGTAGGAAGTCTGTTGCATGAGTCGGTCTTCGGATGGGTTGCTCATATATCCCATTTCAATCAGTGTTGTCGGAACTTTGCTCCAGTTATTTCCAGACATGGAATCTGTTTCCCAGATATACTCTTTCCGGCATCCTGTGGCAGACACGTAAGCATTCAAAACGGCGTTAGACAGGGATTTATTCTTTTTGTACATGGACGCAATATAAGGGCTGTTTTTGGTGGTGCAGATAGTCATCGCTCCGGTTACATAGGAATTGTCACTTCCATTGGCATGCAGTCTGATATATGCATCTGCTTTTGCTTTATTTGCTATCCTGGCACGGTCGATGCAGCTTAATGCAACCTTACTGTTCGTGCGAGTCATGACTACTTTACAGCCCCTGTCCCGAAGTAAAGAGCGTAGCTGAAGTCCGATGTTTAATGTCAGCTTATATTCCTCCACACCAGTCGCAACGCCCTGCGTTCCGGAAGTGTCTTTTGACTTCGTCTGACTGGAACCAGGTCCGAGGGGCTCATAACCGCCTGCAACAATTCCGGAATGTCCGGGATCCAAAACGATAACCGGTGTCCAGACACCTTTACTGTCGATTTTTCTTCCCTGAATCGTCTGGCTGGTACGCATTCTTCCGGACAGCTTTGCAAAATAACGATAATGTTTTTTGATATAATTCCATCCTGTCAGCATCGTTCCGTCAGATGCAAAGCCATAATAATATTTACCGATTTTGTGCAGGCCAGTGAGCTTTGTACCATTTTGGTAATAATATTTCTTTCCATTCACCGTTTTCCATCCTGTAAATTCACTGCTCACAGAAGCCGCCTGAACGTCTTTAAAGCTTCCAGCTTGCAAAGACGTGACACAAAGTAAGAGGCACATCAGCCAAACTATCCATGTTTTCTTTTTTCTTTTCATAAATTTCATTCCCTTCTTTCTACTACTTTGTTATGTAGTTTTATTTTATCAGACGCAAAGCATACATACCAGTACAAAAAAGTCTTATATTACTTGATTTTATTGCGCCCACAGGCTATACTGGTCTGAACGATATTTGTAATAAATTTGGAGGATTTTTCACATGAAAATTGCAGTAACTTATGACAATGGAACTATTTTTCAGCACTTTGGAAAAACTGAGACTTTTAAGGTGTATGAGGTAGAAAACGATCAGATCGTTTCAAGCGAGATCATTGAATCTAACGGCAGCGGTCACGGTGCTTTAGCTGGATTACTTGCCGGACAGAATGTTGAAGTGCTGATCTGTGGCGGCATCGGAGGCGGAGCTCAGGCTGCTCTTGCAGATGCTGGAATCGAATTATACTCAGGTGTTCAGGGAGATGCGGATGAGGCGGTAGATTTTTATCTGAAAGGTGAATTAATTTCTTCTGGTGCAAACTGTGATCATCACCATGAAGACGGTCATTCCTGCGGTTCTCACGAAGAAGGACATTCCTGTGGAGAGAGCTGTGGCAGTGGCTGTGGCGGAAGTTGTGGAGCACAGAGTACCATCACTGGACGCAACGTGGGTAAAACCTGCCGTACACATTACAGAGGAACCTTTAATGACGGAACACAGTTTGATTCTTCCTATGACCGCGGAGAACCGCTGGAATTTATCTGCGGTGCTGGCCAGATGATCAAAGGATTTGACGCTGCTGTAGCAGATATGGAAGTTGGACAGATCGTAGATGTTCATCTGATGCCGGAAGAAGCTTATGGCATGGCTGATCCGAATGCAATCTTTACCATGGAAATCGCACAGCTTCCAGGTTCAGAAGACCTTACTGTAGGCCAGCAGGTATACCTGTCCAACCAGTACGGACAGCCATTCCCGGTTAAAGTAACCGCCAAGGACGAAAAGAATATCACCTTTGACGCCAACCATGAAATGGCTGGAAAAGAACTGAATTTCAGAATCGAACTGGTTGAAGTGAAATAAAACAAAATAAAATAAAAACAGATTACAGCTTTTGAGATAGCCCTTTAAAATTGGATTTCCAAATCTAATAATTGAGAAATTGGTACAGTTTATCCAAAAGCATGTAATCTGTTTTTATTTATTTTAATTCGTATTTGGTGATGTTCAGAGTGTCAGACCCCAATGCCTCTTGAACCGTCCAACCGGAAAGAGAGAGGACTGTACAGGGATGGAAACAGAGTTTATAACGCAGATGCCGTAGGCGTATATAATATCCTGAGAAAATATCACTCCGTATCCGGAGTAAAAAAAGAACTGTCCGTAACCGGACTGAAAACACCGGAAATAATAAAAGTAGCTGTATAGCTCTAAAGAGCAAACAGTAGTGGTGTCATGGATGCACCCTGAAAAAAGGCGGTATCATGCCTTAATTCAGATGCTCAGATAACTCAGTTGCCGAGTAATTCACACAGTTATAATGCTTTTTGCTTCTTTGATTCGAAATATTAAGATGCCAGAAAGAAGCGTTTAATCAAAGCTGGGATGTGCTTTGTCGAAAACTTAATCTGGCAAGTATAATCATGATTTGTTATAATATTTTGTATCAGTAATATATGGTTCTTAAAGAGAATGATAATGGCATGAAGGATATCTGAATCATGACAAGATCTAATATAATACTATTTTAAGAAGGGGTGATTTTCTGTTATGGGATTATATCTGAATCCAGGTAATGATGGATTTTTTGAATCGGTCTCATCAGAGATTTATATAGACAAAACAGGACTTATTCGGTATACAAATAGAGTGTTTCGTACCCGGCAGAAATTTATCTGTGTAAGCCGTCCACGACGGTTTGGAAAATCTATGGCGGCGGAAATGCTGGCAGCGTATTATCAACGAAATTGTAATTCCAAGGAATTATTTGCGGATAAGGACATATCGTCGGATTCTTCGTTTTTGATCCATTTAAATAAGTACAATACTATTTTTCTGAATATGCAGGATTTTTTCAGCCGTACCCACAATATAGATAAAATGTGTACCCTTCTTAGTAAATATGTGCTTCGTGATCTTTTACGTGAATATCCTGATCTGGACTATTTGAATCGGACGGACATTATTGATGTACTGCAGGAGATCTACAGTGAAAGCAGGATTCCGTTTGTCTTTATTATTGATGAATGGGACTGCATTTTCAGAGAAAACAAGAAGGATACGGAAGCGCAGAAAAAATATCTTGATTTTCTGCGTAATCTTTTAAAAGACAGAAATTATGTAGGACTAACCTATATGACGGGAATACTTCCAATCAAAAAATATGGCTCTCATTCTGCATTAAACATGTTTGATGAATTTTCCATGACAAATCCGGGCACTCTTGCTGAATATGTTGGTTTTACAGAGAAAGAAGTAAAAGGTCTGTGCAAACGGTTTGATATGGATTTTGATGAGACCAGACGCTGGTATGATGGTTATTATTTCAAAGAAATGGGACATATCTATAATCCACGTTCAGTTGTAAGTGCAATGCTGAACCGTTCCTTTGATAATTATTGGAATAAAACAGAAACCTTCGAGGCACTTCGGGATTATATTATTATGAACTATAAAGGGCTGAAGGAAAATATCATTGAATTGCTGGCCGGTAAAAGACAGCCTGTTGATGTCAGCTCGTTTAGTAATGACATGACGACCTTTTCGAGCGCCGATGACATATTGACATTATTTATCCATCTTGGATATCTTGGATATGATTTTTCAAAAAAAGAAGTATTTATTCCGAATAGTGAGATTACAACAGAGTTCGTTACCTCCATACGGGATGCAGGATGGCAGGAAGTAATTCTGGCGATAAAGAATTCTGAAGAATTGCTTCAGGCAACATGGAAAAGGGAAAATGAGACAGTCGCAGAGAAAATCCAGGAAGCACATTTTGAAACGTCTATACTGACATATAATGACGAAAATGCACTGGCATGCGTAATTTCTCTTGCATATTATAGCGCACGGACTTATTACACTGAAATAAGAGAGTTGCCGTCCGGAAAGGGTTTTGCAGATATTGTATATCTTCCGCGAAAAGAGCATCTGGATAAACCAGCTATGATCATTGAATTGAAATGGAATAAGGATGCAGAAAGTGCTATCAATCAGATAAAAGAGCGTAATTATCCACATACTTTAAAAGACTACCAGGGGAATCTGCTGATGGTAGGAATTAATTATAACCCGAAAACGAAAGTACATGAATGTCTGATTGAACGGTTAGCTATATAATCAAAAACATAAAAAATATCCAGACTGGACAGAAACTTATCTGCGTGGTCTGGATATTTAAGGTGCATATGCAGTCCGTCCCGTGTACTTACTTTGTTTTGCTTACACTGGAAAGATGTGGTAGAAATATTGTGGTCTGGCACTAATATCCTACGTCAAGAACGCCCGGAAAAATCTGGGAGTATATTCACTCTTGATTTCAACATATTTATTATTTATATCGTTGCCAAATAGCGTTTACCAATATTTCTCCACATAGCCAGCCGCATCTTCTTCTGATAATGAAAATACCTTCATTAGATTTTTCACTGTAACATCTTTACTGGCGTTAAAACTTTTACAGGTACTGATTGTTGCCTGGATACCCTCTAACCGTCCTTCTCACCTTCATTCATTAACTAATACTTTGCCAGAAGAGGAACAAAGTAAATTTATAACAGGGCAAAAATAGAAGGTAAAATCAATCAGGGACTTTTAGCAGCTCGCACATGCTGGTAAAAATGTGTCTCCTTATAATTTCCCAAAAGAAAGACTCCAGCCGAAATGACTGGAGCTTTCTTCTGGAAGTTCACACCCTAATTTTATATTTCTTTTATGGATCTTTTAGGAACGCTTCATTCTTTTTATTTATCCTTCAGAGTGTCAGACCTCAATGTGTTCTTCACTTCGATATAAAGAACATGGTGCCGCACTGTTCAGATAAAATCCCATATTATTGTCATCTCCCATTGGTTCAAATCTGTATCGTTTCTATCAGACATTCATGATGTTTATCAGATTTATTATAATTAATTCCAACAAGCAGCACAGTTCCAGAATAATTTTTTAATCCTTTAATATAGTTTTTATCTTTTATCTGTCTGATAGAACCAGTGGCTGTTTTATCCCATTTCAATTCTATTATCATTGCCGGCTTTTCCGGATATTGAATCCGAGGTAAATAAACAAGATCTGCAAACCCTTTTCCAGATGGAAGCTCCCGATATATGGAATAATAGCGCCGGACGCTGTAATAAGCAATGGATATCACACAGCTCAATGAAATTTCATTGTTATAGTTGAGAATAGAAGTAAATTCTTCATGAATATTATCAATTATCCGAGCGACTTTTTCGTTATTGCATGCTAGAGTATTTTCTAAAAGTTCTTCAGATATAGAGATAGCATGGATGACTTCATGCCATCCACTTGCTTTTATCGCACGGGCAAATTCAGCACGTACCTCTTCATTAGGGATGAATACTTCCTGTAAATCCATGTCGTATGCCAGATACCCCAAATGGATCAGAAGTGTCAATGCATCATCTTTGCTGTGAAAAGTTGTCATATCATTTTGAAAAGTTCCGGTATCAATCAGACAGTGGCCTCCGCCAAGCATGGCGATCACGGTATCTTTCAACCCGTCAAAATTCATATCGATATATGTTTTTAAAGCTTCATAAGTTTCGGTCTGTGTCCAGTAACTGTCAAAAGCTTCATTTCTCATGGCATCTACTACGGATTTAGGGCTGTATATATGTTCCGCTTTGCGAAATCTGTAGCCGTCATACCATCGTCTGGTTTCTTCAAAATCCATATTGTATTTTTGACAGAGATCCCTGACTTCCTCTTCTGTAAATCCGACATAAGATGCCAGATACTTCGGGTTTGTCATAGAAAATTCATCAAACATATTCAAAGCTGAATGTGTGCCATATTTTTTTATCGGAAGAATACCTGTCATATATGCAAGCTTAACATATACCTTATCTTTAAGAAGATCCCTCAAGAAATCCAGATACTTTGTCTGAGCATCAACATCTGATTTCTTTTCCCTGAAAACACAGTCCCATTCATCAATGATAAATACAAAACCCTTTCGATGTACGCTGTATATTTTTTCCAATGCGCTGGTGAGATGGGGTTCACTTTCTAATCCTAGATCAGGATACCTCTCTGCCAGTTCCTGAATAACCCTGAATTCCAGATATTCCACCATATTCAAGGCACAATCTGAACGACTTAGAAAACTCTGGATATTAAAGAAAAGGACATCATATTTATTTATATTTTGTTCAAAAGAAGAATCTACTGCGATCTTTAATTTGAAAAATAGAGGATGAGAATCTACACTGCTGTCATAATATGCAGAAAGCATTTCGGCCGTTATGGACTTTCCAAATCTGCGCGGACGGCTAATGCAGATGAATTTCTGTTTTGTACCCAATACACGATTTGTGTAATGGATCATATTTGATTTGTCTACATAAATTTCAGAATTTAAAGATTCCGCAAAAGCATCATTCCCTGGATTTAAATAAACGCCCATAACTGCCTCCCTTTGTTTTGTTACTATCACTATATCATACTCTCATTTTTATTTCTATAAAAGAATTAGTCGAAATTTTACGCATGAATCTGTCAGTTGGCAGGTATATTTAAAACTTTCTTTTGGAAATATTATTTTATTTTTTAAGGAAATTGCCTTTATGAAAAATTTAGAATTATTTTATTTGAAAATTAGATGGTCAGACCCTTCGGGTCTCCCAAAGGGAAAAGTATTTATTCCCAACAGGGAATTAATGTTCAAATACGAAGAACTTCTGCGTAGTGAGAAAAGTCTGGGTTATGTCTATCGTCTGGCTAATATTTCTGACCAGATGCTAAAAGCAACCCTGTCCGGTGACACAGATCGGATGGCTGAGATCCTGCAGCTGGCACACAATACAGAAACACCGATTCTTTCGTATAATAACGAAACGGAACTGGCTGCGGTAGTAAATCTGGTATATTTATCTGCCAGAGACCGATACCGGGTAGAACGTGAAGATAAAGCAGGTAAAGGATTTGTAGATTTTATTTTTTATCCGGAAAACCCGGCAGATACAGGGCTGATCCTGGAATTAAAGGCAGGTCACTCACCGGAAGAAGCAATCCGGCAGATCAGGGAAAAACAGTATGCGCTCCGCTTTAAGGGAAAGCCTGGGGAAAAGGAAAGATACACCGGACAAATCCTGGGTGTGGGAATCAGTTATAATAAAGACACAAAAGAACATCATTGTAAAATAGAACAACTGTAATAGCAACCATTCATGATAAAAACCATCCTGACTATGTACATTATTCATATAGCTGGGATGGTTTTATGTGTGGGTAAGGAATTCTATGTTATACAAATTTTAGAATTATTTTATGTGGAGATTATTATCTTTCCGGTTATTTTCGATGGTCAGACCCCTCTAGGCGTTAAAAAGAAGGGACTTCCGATCTTTCCATACGGGTCATAGAAGTAGTGCTGGATGATGGAAGCAGGGAATACCTTGCTACAAACCTGTTTGATCCTGCCATTACAAAAGATATGTTTAAGGAACTTTATTTTCAGCGCTGGCCGGTGGAATTAAAATACAAAGAATTAAAGAGCCGCTTTGCTATGGAAGAGTTTTCCGGTGCTACTGCAACTTCTATCATTCAGGAATTTTATATCAATATGCTTCTTTCAAATCTTGTTTCCCTTATCAAGAATGACGCAGATGAAGAAATAGACATCACTTCCAAAAGTTCCAATAAATTTCGTTATCAGGCTAATCGCGCATTTATCATCGGACGGATCAAGATCATCTTTCCAAAGATTCTCTGTGATCTGTCTGAACTCCCAGTTATTGAGAAGCTGTACAAAGAAGCTGTCCGGTGCCGTTCACAGATCCTTCCCGGAAGATCATTTCCAAGAAAAAAATTAAAGTCAAAAGGACGTTCACATTTTAGAAATAAGAAAGCTACCTTGTAAATAAAAACACTGTCACATTTAAGCTTTATTTAAGTGCGCCTTTTTGGTGAATTTCCTAACTGGTTGAGGATTAATCCTGCATTTTTGCGGTAAACCATAGTATATAATTAGGATAAAATCTGACGATTTTCCTTAAGTTGACGGTAAATTGACCACATTGAGGTCAGACCCCAATGTCTCTCCGAAGCAAAGTATTCAGCAAATGGTCTGGTACAAAAACTGTAACGGTAAAATAATCCATTTGGGTATTCATACAGATTCCTAAAAAGGGAACCCCGGTCAATCAAGGCCGGGGTTCTTCTCATGTACGCCTGACAGCGCACACTGTTTTTTATATTTCCTAAAAAAGAAAGACTCCAGCTAAAATGGCTGGAGTCTTCTTTTTAGGAATCTGTATTTAATTACCCAAATGGATTATTTTACATTTACTTTTTTAACGTTTGACCACTGGCTGAATACTTTCTTGCCATCTTCAGAAGTTTTGTTGAATGCGTGGAGACCTGCATAGTAGGTTCCTTTCTTCACATTCTTGAATGTTGCTGTTACAACATTACCTTTGATGTTCTTCTTAACAAGTTTTCCGTATTCTACCGGACGTGTTTCTCCGTTAACTTTCTTTGTAGATGTTCCGAGAACTACATCATATCCATCAGCATTGGATGCTTTTGTATATGTTACAGTTACAGTAGAACCTTTTACTTTAACGCTTGTGATCACTGGCTGGGATGGTGTGATTGCGCTTACAGAGAATGGGTAAGCATTGGACCATTCACCGAATACTTTCTTACCATTAGCGTCACGTTTCCAAGCGTGGCAGTATGCATAGTATGTTCCCTGACCAACATATTCGAAAGTAGTGCTAGTCTTAACCTGATTTTTGTTTACTGCATCGTAATCTTTGTTTGTGATGCAGTCACGGTCTGTAGAGATTACATAATCATAACCAGCAGCGCCTTCAACTTCACCGGAAAGGATCACGGTTGCTTTGTTACCAACAACTTTAACATTGCTGATCATTGGAGCACCAACTGTTACAGCTTCACCACCTACATTAACTTCTTTGGAACCAACATAATACTGATTTCCAGTTGTTGCAGTTACAGTAGCAGTTTTCTTGTCATCGCTTAATGTAACTGTGAAGTCTTTGTTGTCAACTTTAAGGTTGCCATTCATAACTGTAAGAACTGGTTCTCCCTTAGCGTCAAGATCAACTTTGATGTCAAGATTTGCTACATTTTTCTTAACAATCTTCCATGTTCCTGTTGCATAATTTCCTTTTGACTGATCTTGGTAAACGCCCTTTCCTTTTACTGTCCATGTATAAGTTGTTGCACTTGGAGCAGTTCCGGCGCTTACCGGAGTCAAGGTTACAGTATAATCTTTATCTTTAACCAGAACTTTGTCACCATCACGAACTACAATAGTAGGCTCAGCAACCATGTTTGGTCCGGCATATTCAGCATCCGTTACAGTAACTTCTTTTTCTGTGAAATACAGTTTGGACTCAATAGTGAAGTCTTTAGAAGCAGCAACGTTTTTAATTTCAACTTCTTTACCAGTTGAAAGATCTGTTGCAGTACCAGCTGCCTTATAATTTCCTTTGGCTACAACGATAACTTTTGCTCCGCCTGCACCGGTTGTATTGTTTACATACTGAATTTCGTAATCATCACTTGTTACCTTCTTGTTTCCGGTAACAGATGGTGTAAATACAACTTTGGCAAATGTTTTTTCTGTTCCATCGTATGTGAAATTCTGAGCTCCGGTTAACTCAATACCGTTTGCATTGTATACTTTGATAGTTCCGGTTAATGTTGCCTGTGCAATATCAAATGTTGCGTTCTTTGTTGTTCCGGATGTAAAGTTTTTATTGTCTTTTACAGGAGCTAATACAAGGCTTCCTGCATCTTTACCAGCATTAATGTTTTCGCCATATCCTGTAATCTGGAACTGGGATTTAACATCAACATCACCTAATTTAACATCAATATCAGCTAACTTAGGCTGGATAGAGTCACCTGTATATTCAGCGTTTTTGTATGTAACAGTTACTTTGTCAGCACTTACAGGTACAACATTGAATTTAGCTGTAGCATCAATTTTGCTGTTGTAAGTTCCGGCACCAGTGATTACCAATGTTGCTTCTCCAACATCTTTTCCGCCAATTGTATTCTTTACAATATAATCTGTTCCTTCTTTAAGAAGTTTATCGCCATCGTATACTTTGTATTCAGGTACAATTGCTTTGCCAGTATAATCATAGGAAGTCTTATCCATCTTGATATTTGCGGATGTTAATGTTTTTCCTACAATTGTGCTTGTTTCATCGGTTACTGTATCAGAAGTAAGACCATAGTTAGTTACAGCATCTTTACTATACTTAATTGTTGCAACGATCTTATTACCTAATACATTTTCTGCAACTCCTGATGTATTTTTCTTAATAGCATAAGTAACGGTATAATCTGTACCTTCTTTTAATGTCCAGGTCTTCTTATCTCCATTTTCAGCTGTAATAGTTACTGTTGGAGCGTAATCTTTATCTGTTGCGCCTTCTTTATATTCTACATCTGTAACTTCTGTCTTCTTAATTGTTGCAGGTGTAATTGCAAACTTATACTCTTTAACAGATCCTGCATATGTATTTTTACCGACGATACGAACAATACCTGCTTCAGATCCTGCATTTACGTTTGTGCCAAATTCTACAGTATACTGATTCTGATCAAGATACTGAGTTGTTCCTTTTTTGTAAATATGTCCGACAAATTTGGTTGTATCTTTAGTGATCTGTGAACCTGTGTAATAAGCAGCTTTAGCTAATTCAGCCTGTGCGGTAGCATCCAGTTCAATTGCGTCTGAAATATCAGATGCATATAATGTAAGGGTTGCTGATGCAGAACCTGTTACATTTTTTGTTCCGGATTTAGGTCCGACTGTTACTGTATATGTTCCGGATGCGATTGCATTTGCTGGAACAGTAACTGCAATATCACTATCTGTTAAAGGTAATACATTACCTTTTGCATCTTTAATTGTTAAATCACTTGCAGTCAAAGCAACAGCTTTATTATCTGTGGATGCCGGTTTAGCTTTAACTGTTACAGTACATTTGCTAAGATCACGGGCAACAACATTATATTTTCCTTCAACCTTAGTTGTTAATGTTCCGCTGTAATTCTCGAACTTGCTCATATCAATTTCAGCATTTGCTTCATAAGAACCTACTTCTTTAGAAGCAGTAGTTGGAGTTACAGATTTTACAGCACCGTCAATTGTTTTTCCATTAACGTCCTGAACACGGATATCAGTAGTTTCTGGTTTAACATCAGATCCTGTATATTCGAATGAATTATTGATATAGCTTAATTTGAAATCTTCTGCTGTTGCTTTTTTCTGTCCGATTGTATATTCTGTTGTAACAGATCCAGTATATAATTTTGAATCAGTTACTGTAACAGTTACTGTAACTTTAGACCCTTTGTTAATTAAGTCAGGTGAGCCTGTATAGTCAACACTGTATTTTCCTGTGGTTTCAAAGTCTGTCGGCATAGTTACATTTACATCTGCTTTTACTTCTTTTCCGGTATATCCTGTTTCAGCACCTGCTTTCAGAGCAACACTTGCACCGGCATCTTTGATGTTTTTGGCAACTACGGCAATTGCAGAAGAAGTATATGTCCAATCTCCGTTGTCGTCCCACATAAATAATGTGTAGGAATTTCCTACGCATTCCGCAGCTGTTGGCAGATTAATTGTGAAGTTTCCTTTTGCATCTACTGTTACAGCAGTTCCAGCGTCTGTTGCTAATCCGGTAGCAGTATCTTTCCATGTGTATTTCAGACCTGTTACAGATGTAGTCTCAACACCAGTCTGTTTGATATTGCCTGTTACAGTATCTGAATTTCCCCATGCAACAGAAGTTGGAAGTTCTTTGTCTAATTTAACAGTCCAAGCATCCCCTGTAGCCTGTGCATCTACAGCGTCTGTTGTATTATCTTCAACAACTGGAGCTTCTGCTTCAGATGTGAATGTAGCGTCTGTTCCGTCACTGAACTCAGCAGCCCATACTGGAACGTTTGAGGTTGCCAGCATTGCAACGACGAGAGACATACTTAAGGTTTTCTTAGCCATGCCTTTCTTCGTATTTTTAATCTTTGTCATGATTATAGTTCCCCTTTCCTTAATATAACTATTTCTTTTTGGGTAAAGATTCCTAGACATAATCTGTCTGTTATGGTTAATAATAGTGCTTTAGCCAGTTTTTGTCAAGGGTAATGCTCAAGAATTTTACGATTTTTTTAAATTTCGCGCACTTCAAAAGCATTTATTTTCCTTGATTTTTCATGTTTGAATTCTATAATTTGTTACAAATATGGTGAGTTTTTCTTCTATATCACAAGATGATGTATTATCTGTCTTATCATCCAAAAATAGCAGAGAACCTTATCTGATTCTCTGCCATTTATTCATTTTACAACTACAGTTCTTCTTTTATCTTTTTTATCTGTTCCAACGATAACTGTGTATCGTTCGCAATTTCTTCCAAACTACAATTACCTCTCTTAAGCATACGAATTGCTACTTCTGTTTTTACCTCATCTTTTGCTTCTGCTTCTAGCTCATCTTTATACTTATCTCTTATTTTCTTTATAAATTTATCCGTTTCCAATTCCAATACTTTTCCACCCATAACTTGATCAACCCCTTTCTTTGTATCTCTGAATTTTTCATTTTCCGTAAAAGAACTATTTGTTCTACATTCTTTTATAAAAAAGCCTCTGCCTATACATTTTACAACTGTATCGCCAGAGGCTTTCCTGACTTATATAGAAGCATTTTCTTCTATAATAAAGCAAATAAAGCAATATAGAATCCAATTCTTCTAAATAAGCATATTATTTCTTTCTAACAATAACCTTATCCAGATGCCAGATATCATCCACATATTCCTGAATTGTTCTATCAGATGTGAATTTACCGCTGCATGCTGTATTGAGAAGGGCTTTCTTTGCCCAGCCTTTTTCATCTCTGTAGGCTGCTTCTACGCGTTTCTGTGCGTCTGCGTAGGAGCGGAAGTCTGCGAGGATGAAGTAGCGGTCTGCTCTGTCTGTGTTCTTTGTGTTGAGGAGTGAATCGTACAGGTCACGGAAGAGTTCTGTATCGCTGGAGAAGGTTCCGTTGATAAGCTGCATCAGTACCTGACGGATTTCTTCATCTGTGTTGTAGATTACGTTTGGATCGTATCCGCCGTTGTTTTCGTAGTTAATGACTTCATCGGAGCTTAAACCGAAGATGAATGCGTTTTCTGCTCCAACTTCTTCTACGATCTCTACGTTAGCACCGTCCATGGTTCCAAGTGTCGGAGCACCGTTGAGCATGAATTTCATGTTACCTGTTCCGGATGCTTCTTTACTTGCTGTGGAGATCTGCTCGGATACGTCTGCTGCTGCGAAGATCCACTCAGCGTTTGATACTCTGTAGTTTTCGATGAATACAACTTTGATCTTTCCGTTGATGGAAGCGTCGTTGTTTACTACATCTGCTACGGAGTTGATGAGTTTGATGATCTTCTTGGCTGTTGCGTAACCTGCGGACGCTTTGGCACCGAAGATAAATGTTCTTGGATAGAATTCCATTTCCGGATGCATCTTTATCTGATTGTACAGATAGATTACATGCAGGATGTTCAGGAGCTGACGTTTGTACTCGTGAAGTCTCTTAACCTGTACATCGAAGATGGAGTGCGGGTCTACTTCTACGCCGTTGTGCTCGAGGATGTATTTTGCAAGACGCTCTTTGTTCTTGAACTTGATGTTCATGAATTCCTGGAGTGCTTTGTCATCATCTGCGTAAACTGCCAGTTTCTTTAACTGTGGAAGGTCTGTGATCCAGTCCGGTCCGATGTGCTCTGTGATCCAGTCTGCAAGGAGTGGATTTGCGTGAAGCAGGAAACGTCTCTGAGTGATACCGTTGGTCTTGTTGTTGAATTTCTGTGGCATCAATTCATAGAAGTCTTTTAATTCCTGATTCTTCAGGATCTCTGTATGAAGGCGTGCAACACCGTTTACAGAGTAGCCTGCTGCGATTGCAAGGTGAGCCATCTTAACCTGTCCATCGTAGATGATTGCCATCTTTTTGATCTTCTCGTAGTTTCCCGGATATTTTGCCTGGATTTCGAGAATGAAACGACGGTTAATCTCTTCGATGATCTGGTATACACGTGGAAGCAGTCTGGAGAAGAGCTCGATCGGCCATTTCTCAAGTGCTTCGGACATGATGGTATGGTTTGTGTAAGCAACGGATTTGGTTGTTACTTCCCATGCTTCGTCCCAGCCAAGTCCTTCTTCGTCCATGAGGATACGCATTAACTCTGCTACTGCTACAGTTGGATGTGTATCGTTCATCTGGAAGGTTACTTTTTCATATAATTTCTTAATGTCGCTGTGTTTCTTCTTATATTTATCGATTGCTGCCTGTAAACTTGCAGATACGAAGAAGTACTGCTGTTTCAGTCTCAGCTCTTTACCTGCATAGTGGTTGTCGTTCGGGTAAAGGACTTCTACGATGTTGCGGGCAAGGTTCTCCTGCTCTACAGCTTTCTTGTAATCACCTTTGTCAAAGGAATCCAGCTCGAAGTCTACGATCGGTTCTGCATCCCAGATACGAAGTGTATTTACCACGTCGTTGTCATAACCTGTGATCGGCATATCATAAGGAATGGCTTTTACTGCCTGATATCCTTCATGGATAAATTTATTTCCGCCTTTTTCAGGATCGTATTCTACTCTTACATATCCGCCGAAGTGTACTTCTTTGGCATATTCCGGACGGCGAAGTTCGAATGGGTAGCCGTTCTTTAACCAGTTGTCCGGTACTTCGATCTGGTAACCGTTTTCAATTTTCTGTTTGAACATTCCGTAGTGATAACGGATTCCGCATCCATATGCAGAGTAGTTTAATGTTGCGAGAGAATCAAGGAAGCATGCAGCAAGTCTTCCCAGACCACCGTTTCCAAGTGCCGGGTCCGGTTCCTGATCTTCGATGCAGTTGAGATCGAATCCCAGTTCATCAAGGGCTTCTTTTACTTCGCCATATGCGCAAAGGTTGATCAGGTTGTTTCCAAGGGCACGTCCCATCAGGAATTCCATGGACATGTAGTATACAGTTTTTGGATCCTGCTCGTCGTATGCTTTCTGTGTTTCAAGCCAGTTATCGATGATAACGTCTTTTACTGTGTAGCTTACTGCCTGGAAAATCTGCTCCTGTGTAGCTTCTTCAATTGTTTTTCGATAGAGGAATTTTACGTTGTCTTTTACGCTTTTCTTGAATGCCTCTTTCTTGAACATTTCGTTTGTCATTACATACCTCCCGTAATCTGGTTTCCGTTACTGTTTCGTTCTCTGCAAAAAATATTGCAGGGAAGATCCGCAAACAGTAACTGGTATTTCGTCATAATCTTTCCGTTTCCTTTATCAGAGAAATTGGGGGCAAAGTAGCTCTGCCTCCAATTTCTTCTTTGAAATCAAACTGTCAAAGAATATGATACTCTTTTTTCGACAGCCTGTCATCTGTATATTTGCCGAAAATTATGACAATTTTTTTACTCCCATGGTTACAGTTTCTTTGTTGATATTCCATTCTTTCACATAACCATCGGTCTCACCAAGTACCATTTCGTCTGCAAGTACTTCAGATTTGATCTCATCTTCGTGTGCTTTCATGACTTCCTGGATTTTGTCGTTTCCATGAGCATATACTTTGATCTTATCCATAACTTCGAAGCCGGCTTCTTTACGCATGGTCTGGATCTTGCTGATGATCTCACGTACAAATCCTTCTTCGATCAGTTCAGGTGTCAGGTTTGTATCGAGAACTACGGATGTTTCGCCGTCGGATTCGGATACGTAACCCTCTGTCTGTGCTGTTTCAATAAGAAGATCTTCTTCTGTAAGTTCAACATCATTTCCGTTGATATCCAGTTTCAGAACACCATTGCCTCTGAGTTCTTTCATTGCTGCTGTTCCGTCGATGTCTGTCAGAGCCTGTTTGATTCCACCGAGGAGTTTGCCGTATTTCGGTCCTACAGTACGAAGCTGTGGTTTGAAACTGTAGGAAATAAAGGATTCTACGTCATCTGCAAATTTTACTTCTTTGATATTCAGCTCGTCTGCGATAATGTCTGTGTAAAATTCGCCCATCTTCTTCTCAGCTTTTACATACATGGTTCCGATCGGCTGACGGTTCTTGATGTTTGCTGTATTTCTGCATGCACGTCCAAGAACTACGATCTCGAGAAGCTCTTTCATGTCTGCTTCGAGGTCTTTGTCGATCCATGCTTCGTTTACAGTCGGGAAGTCGCAGAGGTGGATACTTTCCGGAGCATCTTTGTCTACGCTTCTTACAAGGTTCTGGTACATATCTTCTGTCATGAACGGGATCATCGGAGCTGCTGTCTTTGCGATTGTTACCAGTGCGTTGTACAGAGTCATGTAAGCATTGATCTTATCCTGCTCCATTCCTTTTGCCCAGAAACGTTCACGGCTTCTTCTTACATACCAGTTACTCATCTCATCTACGAATTCCTGAAGTGCTCTTGCTGCTTCCGGAATCTTGTAGTTTGCCAGGTCATTGTCTACTGCCTGTACAGTTGTGTTTAATCTGCTGAGCAGCCATTTATCCATTACAGGGAGCTGATCATATTCGAGATTGTATTTAGTTGGATCGAAGTTGTCGATGTTTGCATATAATACGAAGAACGCGTATGTGTTCCAGAGTGTGCTCATGAATTTACGTTGTCCTTCTACAACGGCTTTGCCATGGAAACGGTTTGGAAGCCATGGTGCGCTGTTGATGTAGAAATACCAGCGGATCGCATCTGCGCCGTATTTGTTCAGTGCGTCAAACGGGTCAACTGCATTTCCTTTGGACTTACTCATCTTCTGTCCGTTCTCATCCTGGACATGTCCCAGAACGATTACGTTCTTATATGGTGCTTTGTTGAAGAGCAGTGTAGATTCTGCAAGGAGTGAGTAGAACCATCCACGAGTCTGGTCTACTGCCTCGGAGATAAAGTTTGCAGGGAACTGCTGCTCAAATAATTCTTTGTTTTCAAATGGATAGTGGTGCTGTGCGAAAGGCATTGCTCCTGAGTCGAACCAACAGTCGATAACTTCCGGTACACGGTGCATTTCTCCACCACATTCCGGACACTTCAGTGTGATCTCATCAATGTATGGACGATGAAGTTCTACTGTCTTGGCTCTCTCATCACCGCTCATCTCAAATAATTCCTGACGGCTTCCAACGGAATGCATATGTCCGCATTCGCACTGCCAGATGTTCAGTGGTGTTCCCCAGTAACGGTTACGGCTGATACCCCAGTCCTGAACGTTCTCCAGCCAGTCGCCGAAACGTCCTTTACCGATGCTCTCCGGAATCCAGTTGATGGTGTTGTTGTTTCTGATCAGGTCATCTTTGACTGCTGTCATCTTGATGAACCAGGATTCTCTTGCATAGTAGATCAGTGGTGTGTCGCATCTCCAGCAGTGTGGATATTCATGCTCGAATTTCGGAGCATCGAAGAGTTTGCCTTCTTTGTCCAGGTCTGTGAGAACCATCGGGTCTGCCTTCTTTACGAAAACGCCAGCATATGGAGTCTCTTTTGTCAGGTTACCCTGTCCATCTACGAACTGTACGAATGGAAGGTCATAGTTACGTCCGATTCTGCTGTCGTCTTCACCAAATGCAGGTGCGATATGAACGATACCTGTACCATCGCTCATAGTAACGTATGTGTCACATGTTACGAAATGAGCTTTCTTTTTCTGTTTTGCTGCTGCCTCTCCTGCGCATGCAAAAAGTGGCTCATACCCTTTATACTCGAGATCTGTTCCTTTGTAAGTTTCCAGAACTTCGTATGCTTTCTCGCCTTCTTCTTTTGCAAGTTTGCCAAGAACTTTGTCGAGAAGTGCTTCTGCCATATAATAGGTGTATCCGTCTGCTGCTTTTACTTTGCAGTAAGTCTCATCCGGGTTTACGCAGAGTGCAACGTTGGATGGAAGTGTCCATGGTGTTGTTGTCCATGCAAGGAAGTATGCGTCTTCGCCGACAACCTTGAATCTTACAACTGCGGAACGCTCTTTGACAGTTTTGTATCCCTGGGATACTTCCTGTGCGGAAAGCGGAGTACCACATCTCGGACAGTAAGGAACGATTTTGAAGCCTTTGTATAGAAGCTTCTTGTTCCAGATTTCTTTGAGTGCCCACCACTCGGATTCGATATAGTCATCATAGTAAGTTACATATGGGTGCTCCATATCAGCCCAGAAACCAACTGTTGAGGAGAAATCCTCCCACATTCCTTTGTATTTCCAGACACTTTCTTTACACTGTTTGATGAATGGCTCCATACCGTATTCTTCGATCTGTTCTTTGCCATCCAGTCCCAGTTTCTTCTCTACTTCCAGCTCTACCGGAAGACCATGGGTATCCCAGCCTGCTTTACGTGGAACCATATAGCCTTTCATTGTACGGTATCTCGGAATCATATCCTTGATTACACGGGTAAGCACATGGCCGATGTGCGGTTTACCGTTGGCGGTTGGCGGTCCATCGTAGAAAGTATAGGTTTCTCCTTCTTTTCTGTTTTCCATACTTTTCTCAAAGATATGGTTTTCTTTCCAGAATTCTTCTACTTTTTTTTCACGGTCTACAAAATTTAAGTTCGTATCAACTTTCTGGTACACAGTAAATTACCTCCTGTTTTTATTTTGGTATATTCTTGTTACCGGGCACGAAGTGAACAGTAACATGTTTTAGAACGAAAATAATCCTGAAATTTTTGTTTTATAGGATAATGACGTTTGTGCACATCTTTATCCCATAAAACAAAAAAATCGTCCCTTATGTAAAAGGACGAAGGTTTATTTACGTTCGTTATACCACCTGTTACATTGTACGGGCATCTTTGCCGATACATGAATCCTTTAACGGGGATTTCCGTCAGCTCCTATCTGCATATCGCCTTCAGAGCTGCAACTCCGGAGTGATTTTCACTGCATTTACTTGCCATCAGGCTCACACCCTCCCTGACTCGCTGTCTGCGTTCATCTGCAATTACTGTCTCCATCAACGTTTTTGTGGTTTATATTTAAAACACTATGCGGATTCATTATAAGGTCACGAAATTCCCTGTGTCAAGTATTTTTTGGATTATTTAAGGTTATGCTAACCTCAGGATAACGTTACTGTTCACTCCGTTCGCAGTAACGTTGCCAAAATTCATTCCAGATTGCCTGCGGCAATGGAATTTTGGCTTGTATGTCTCGGGATTTTGGCATATTCATGCCAAAACACCTCGTGGAATAGTGGTGTGTGAACAGTAACAGGATAACTTTGTGAGAATATATAAGGATATAAATTTTACACAGCCATTGTAATTAATGATATAATAAGGTAGAATATTTTGTCCGAATATAGCAAAACGTATTGGATTAACATTTTTTTGGACTTTAATATCATCCTGCATGTCGATTTTTCGCAGCTGTAAATACTCTTGTACTATAGCAATTCTACAAATAGCTGCTTTTTTTATCGCATATAATCGTCGTCAGGAGTTATCTAAGCGTTACTGTTTTCTCCGTTCTCATTAACGCATGGACAGCAATATCTGAACAACTAATCTGCATAGTTAATAATTTTCTATGCGCATTTATTAATGAAGGGTAATTTTAAATGTTTAAGAGAAAATTTCATACAATGATAAAGCGTTCTCTTGCCGGAATGCTTTGTGCCGGGCTGCTGGTTACTCAGCCGGCTGCTATTTATGCTGCTGAAGCGAATGCCACTGCAACTCCCGAAGCCGGTCACTCGGCGACTTATTCCCAGGCTGCTGATACTGACTCCATCAAAGGATGGCCTGCCGGGCCAAGTATTGAAGGACAGTCCGCTGTATTAATGGATGCGGTAACTGATACCGTTCTTTATTCCAAGAATCCTGATGACAGACTCTATCCAGCCAGTATCACTAAGATCATGACCGCACTCCTGGCATGTGAGAATCTCGACATGAATGATACGATCACGATGTCACAGGAGGCGGCTTACGGAATCGAGGCCGGAAGCTCCACGATCTACGCAGAAACCGGCGAAGTTTTTACTGTAGAGCAGGCGCTGATGGCGCTGATGCTGGAATCCGCCAATGAGATGGCTCTTGCCATTGCCGAAAAGACAAGCGGTTCTGTTAAGAAGTTTGTGGAACTGATGAATCAGAGGGCAGCGCAGCTTGGATGTAAGAATACACATTTCAATAATCCAAACGGCCTGCCGGATGAGACTCACTACACCACTGCAAGTGATATGATGAAGATTGCAAAAGCTGCCTGGTATAATCCGGAGTTTCGTAAATTTGTCACTACGCAGACTTATGAGATTCCGCCGACAAACAAGCAGTCAGAAACCCGTTACCTTCTCAATCACCACAGAATGATGTCCGGTCAGTCCTACGCTTACGACGGAGTTCTCGGAGGTAAGACCGGTTATACAAACGTGGCCGGAAATACCCTTGTAACTTATGCGAAGAGAGGCAATTCCATTCTGATCGCAGTTGTACTGAATTCTACAAACGGTGCTTTCCCGGATACAACCTCTCTGCTGGACTATGGCTTTGACAATTTTGAAAAAGTAGATATGAATGTAGACACGAATCCGGTTCCGGCAACGTTTCTTCCATGTGAGAAGCATCTCTTAAAAAATAGCGGAGATCTCTGTTCTTTCTATTATATGAGACATGTGTATGTGACAGTTCCCACAGGAACAGATGTGAGCCAGCTTGTCAGGAAACAGTGGCTTCTTAATAATTCTGTAGGACCGAAACGTATCAAGAGCAAATATTATTTTAATGATCATATGGTCGGATATGGAATACAATATGAAAAGGAGATCCTTTCAGACCTCCTTCTCAACACTTCTTTTTAGTTTTCGCCTGAGGCGGAGGACTTCTTTTCTTTCACGAAGTTCCTCCGCTTCTTCTGTATCTGTGAAACGCAATGTTTTCACTGCAAAATATTTCTCATCTTCTGTTTTCCGGATACGGATCTTTCCTTTTACCAATCCGTGTTCCTCACATACAGAAACGCTGTAATAAACCTTCGGATTGTTTATAAACCAGCGAAGTTTCCGCTTCGCTGGAAGATGGCAGATCGGACATCTGGTACTTGTTACTTCGCGGTCTTTCATAACACGCTCTCTCGTGTTGAATTCTCTGGATACGTATTTGTCATGATCCGGATAGGAAATGTGTATCTCTTCCTTTTTCTTCTTCGGATTCTGATATACGTCCAGTGACGGGTGATTCACGATTATGATGTTATTTATCTTCTTTAAAACCTCAGCGGTATACCAGGCATCCGCAAGTGCTCTGTGAAATCCCTGGGACTTCTCTATTTTCAGCTCATCGATTGCATGCTCCAGTGCACATCTGCGCGTACCGTCATCATAACTGATGCTGAACAGTTTCTGCACATCATAGTAAGTCACCGGTCCCGGGAGAAGGTCAAGTATTCCATAGAACTTCATATTTCTCTGAAGTTCCATCACATCCTGATTTCCCCAGGTAAAAAAATACCAGTCTTCTCCGCACCAGTCAAGAAATTCTCTGGCAGCCTGTTCAAACGGCACACCGCTCATAAGGTCTTTATAATCCACATGAATCACCTCATGAATGCTGTCATGGATCCAGTTGTAAACCTGTGGTTTGATCAACCTGTGAAAACTGTCCGTTATTTCTTTTTTGCTGTTTACTTTTACAGCTCCGATCTCGATAATCTCGAATGGAAGTTTGTCGTTGCGAGTTTTCTTTCCCGCTGGATTCTGATTCCATTCCAAGTCAAAAACTATATAGTTCATTTATCCATTCCTTTTTTTGCCTGCCTCTATACGAGTTTCTCTATAATAAATTTCTTCATAAAAACAATTCTGCAATAGCTATTGCTATCCTGTTGTAACGTTCCTCGATGCAGGCTACAATGAAATTCTGCGATTACCGATCACAAAGCAGTGTGAACAGTAATGATTCTATTTTACTTTCTCTCCCAGTTCATAGATTGCCTCTATGAGGTATTCCTGGAATTTGGAAGCGTCTGCATCCATAACTGCGATGTTCTCTTCCTCTTCTTCATGCATCCACCAGCGGAAATCTGCGATGGTTCTTCCTGCAGATTCACCATCAGAGCAGTCCACGTCCAGTACCACTTTCTGGACTTTGAAGATTTCCGGATGAGTCAGATACATATATGGAACCGCATCATGGATACTTACCTGTCCCCTGAATTTATTTCCGTTTGCCAGGCTGTAGCCCGCCATATCTCCACAAAGCTTCGCAATCTGATTATTCTGAGACTGGCTGAGTTTCTGGATCTGGGAACGTGTCAGGGCACATTTCTCTGTTACGTCCAGGCCGCACATTACAATTGGAAGGCCTGATTTAAATACGATTTTTGCAGCTTCCGGATCTACATAAATATTAAACTCTGCGGATGCGGTTACATTTCCACCTGCCACTGCGCCACCCATGAGAATGATCTCCTGGATTTTTGATTTTACTTCCGGATAAATTTTAAGAAGTAAACCGATATTTGTCAACGGTGCTGTACAGATTAGAGTTACTTTCTCTCCTTCCGGGAGTTCGGTGAGAAGTCTCTTAATGTAAAAGACTGCCATCTCTTTTTCCGGTTCTGCATCGGCTCTCGGAATCGTGCAGTCACCAAGTCCGTTTTTTCCATGAAATTCAGATGCTGTGTGATGTTCTCTGATGATTGGTTCTACCATTCCGGCAGCTACCGGCACATTCAATTTGTAAAGTGCTGACAGGTCCAGAGCATTTCTTGTTACGATGTCAATGGTCTGGTTCCCGGCTACAGTTGTCACTGCCAGAAGTTCAAATGCTTCCGGGTGAGCTGCTGCGTAAGCAAGTGCGATAGCGTCATCAATTCCAGGATCGCAGTCCATAATAATTTTTCTTTTTTCCATAGTTTTTGTCCCCTTTTCATCATAATTTGTAAATACCTTTATCCCTTTTGCCAGCACCCGGCATTTGATTTATAGTATAGCAGAGAGAGAATTTACTGTAAACACCTGAATACATCGTGTGAGTTACCCTTCACTTTGGAAATACAAACCCCCCGGAAGCGTTTTTTCGTACTTCCGAGGGGAAATGAAAGATTATCGCGTCGAAATTATTTCTTTGCCAAATATTGCTCTATGTAATCAAGAATTTCTTCCGGCTTGTCCATAAATTTACACATATCCAGAATCGCCGGTTCCATGAACTTTTCTTTTGCAGTATGTGCCAGAAGCTGTCTCATCAGATCATAGTATCCATTAATATTATAGAAAACAATCGCGCGATCCAGTCTGTTCAGACTCTTAAGTGTAAGAATTTCAAAAAATTCTTCGTAAGTTCCGATACCTCCCGGAACTACAATTGTCGCCTGTGACTTCTCTTCCAGGAGATGTTTTCTCTCCCGCATCGTCTCCGTCATGATAAATTCCGTACAATGCTGATACAGGATCCCCGGTTCATCAAAGAACCGTGGTGCAATTCCCAGGAGATAACCGCCTTCTGCGTCCACACCTCTGGCCGCAGCTCCCATAAGTCCTGTCTCGCCACCTCCGAATACCAGTCCATGTCCACGTCTGGCCATCAGTCTGCCAAGTTCTTCGGTTTTCTCATAATAAATCTGATCCAGCTGTGGGCTGGCTGCGCCATAAATGCAAATATTCATCTTGCGAGTCTCCCTATTTTACAACCTTCAATTCATACTGTCTTGTACCCAGTCCAATCTTCTCGGCCTGATCCAGTGTTGCCTGCCATTCAATATTCGGGTTGGAATCTTTGAAATGGTCGTGATGGCAATGCCAGTCAGGCTGTGCAAGGTGTTCACCAAGCTGGCTGTTCTCGATTGGTGTCGCTTTCAGACAGGCATCTGCGCAGGCCTGATCCAGAGCAACCGGGTCAAAGCTTGCGAACATTCCGATATCCGGAAGGATCGGTGCATCATTCTCTCCATGGCAGTCGCAGTTCGGACTGATATCCTGAACCAGTGCTACATGGAAGTGTGGACGGCCATGACAGACAGCCTGTGCATACTCTGCCATCTTACGATCCAGAAGTTCGTTTGCGCTGCTGTTTGGATTGTATACAGCATCAAAACTACATGCTCCGATACAACGGCCGCAGCCTTTACATTTGTCATAATCGATGACTGCTTTTTTGTCTGGATACGTAATCGCGTCACTTCCGCATTCCTTCGCACAACGACGGCAGCCACGGCAAAGTTCTTCGTTTACTGCCGGTTTTCCACTGGCATGCTGTTTCATCTTACCGGCACGGCTTCCGCAGCCCATTCCGATATTCTTCAGCGCACCGCCAAAACCTGTTGCTTCGTGACCTTTGAAATGACTTAAGCTGATAAAGATATCGGCATCCATGATTGCATGGCCGATGAGTGCAGTCTTGCAGTACTCTCCGTTTACTACCGGTACTTCTACTTCATCTGTACCACGAAGGCCATCACCGATAATAATCTGGCATCCTGTTGTGATGGTATTAAAGCCATTCATATTTGCGCAGTCAAGGTGTTCGAGTGCATTCTTACGGCTTCCCGGATAAAGGGTGTTGCAGTCTGTGAGGAATGGAAGTCCACCCTGCTCCTTGCAAAGGTCAGCAACTACTTTTGCATAGTTCGGACGCAGGAACGCCATGTTTCCAAGCTCTCCAAAGTGCATCTTGATTGCTACGAATTTGCCATCCATATCAATGTCTTTGATTCCGGCTGTGATACAAAGTTTTTTCAGCTTATCAAGCTGGCTTGTGCCGACCGGGCATCGAAAATCCGTGAAATAAACTGTTGATTTTTCCATCTGTCGTTTCCTCCTTAATTATCAAATCTGAAAAACCAGGATTATCCTGTTTATTTATAACCGAATCGCCATTTGATAATTCGGTTAAATTCTGAGAACTTACATACACTCATAGTATTTTGATACTTTTTTATATTCTGCAGGTGCTGTGATTTTCTCTACAATTACGTCTCCATCTTCCGCGTTCTGATAACGGTAAATGTAAACGCCTTCCTGTATCTCATCCTCTTCTATCAGAGATACGGCCATATAGTTCTGTCCCTCCACTTCGAAGGTATCCATGATTGCGAAGTCCCGCTCTGTACCATCGGAAATCGGAATGCTGACTACTTCGTATTCTGCTGTTGAATCATTTTCTGCAGCGGTATCCTTCTCTGCAACAGTATCATTTAAAATTTCTTCGCTATTCTCGCTCATATTTTCAAAACCTTTCTGGATAAAATCTCGTTATCAATCATTGTAACAAAGCATATCCATTTAGTCAAAATAAATGTTACTGTTCACTCCGTTCCCAGCAACACGCTTCGCGATGCACAGAATTTATGCTAATCGCATAAATTCGCGCGGTATGTCTCGGGTTTTCTGTTGCCAGGCATCCGTAAGAAGCTGCCGGTGGCAGGTTCTGTAGGTGACCTTCGCTCACAAAAAACACCTCGCGGGATATTACCAGTGAACAGTAACAAATAAATATCAAAACAGGCTACGTCTGTTTATGCTACGTCAACCGAATGAATGCAAAATATACAACAAAACAGGGCGTGCAGATTGCACGAATAAATTTTCAAATGTACTCTGGAATGCACACACTACAATTTCGTGAATTCCCAAAATCTCCGGCATATAAAAAGGCCATGCTTTCATAAACACAGCCTTTTTGATTTTATTCATTTAGTTTTATTCATTTGTTTTTATCAAACCTGACAGGTTCTTCCGATTCATATCAACGCATTGATTCCAGGTAAAATCCTGTACTTATGCCATGATAGGTTTCAGTGCTTCAGCCAGTTTCTCCTTCTCAGCTTCTGCTTCTTCCAGATTCTTGCCAAGAGTTGTGTAATAGATCTTGATCTTAGGTTCTGTTCCGGATGGACGAACTACTACTGTCTCGCCATTGTCCAGTTTGTAGATGAGTACGTTTGCTGCCGGAAGTCCTGTTTCTTCTGGTTTCTGATAGTCTGTTACTTTGACGATCTGGTGACCGGCGATCTCTGTGAGCGGTTTGTCGCGAAGTCCCTGCATCAGAGCTGACATCTTGTCCATTCCGCTTAATCCCGGGAATTCGAAGCTGTCTACTTTGTTCAGGTAACGTCCGTACTGTGCATAGATTTCTTCCAGTCTCTGTTTCAGAGAACTTCCAATGCTTCTGTAGTATGCAGCCATTTCACAGATCAGCATAGATCCGATGACAGCATCTTTATCACGTACGTATGGTCCTGCGAGGTATCCATAGCTCTCTTCAAATCCGAAGATAAATCTGTCTACTTCACCTGCTGCCTCAAGCTGTGCGATCTGGTCTCCGATCCACTTAAATCCTGTAAGTACACTTCTGAGTTCTACACCATAATGCTCTGCTACTGCGTCTGCAAGCGGTGTGGAAACGATGGATTTCACTGCTACCGGATTCTTTGGCATTGTGCCTTTTTCAATGCGGCCTGCACAGATATAATCAAGAAGGAGTACACCTACCTCATTACCTGTTACCAGTTCATAAGAACCATCCGGGCATTTCATTGCGATACCGACACGGTCTGCATCCGGGTCAGTTGCAAGCATTAAGTCTGCACCTGTTTCTTTTGCAAGATTTAATCCCAGTTCCAGAGCTGCAAAGATCTCCGGGTTCGGATAGCTGCAGGTTGTGAAGTATCCGTTCGGATATTCCTGTTCTGGAACGATAGTGATGTCTGTGATTCCGATATCTTTTAATACCTGAGTTACAGGTACAAGACCGGAACCGTTTAATGGACTGTAAACCAGTTTCAGGCCTGCTGTTTTGCAAAGCCCCGGACGAACCTGGCGGGATTCGATTGCTTCATAGAGAGCCTGTTTGCAGTCATCTCCTACGAAACGGATCAGACCTTCTTCTACACCTTCTGCGAAAGACATATATTTCGCGCCGGTAAGTACGTCTGTTTTCTGAATTTCATCATATACGATTGCTGCTGCATCATCTGTCATCTGGCATCCGTCCGGACCGTATGCTTTATATCCATTGTACTTAGCCGGGTTGTGAGATGCTGTTACCATAATACCTGCGTTGCATTCATAGTAACGTGTTGCAAAAGAAAGTGCCGGTACAGGCATCAGTGCATCGTAAATTCTTACTTTGATTCCATTTGCAGCCAGTACACCTGCTGCGTTCTTTGCAAATACATCGCTCTTAAGACGGCTGTCATAGCTGATCGCCACTGTCTGATTTCCGCCCTGTGTCTTTACCCAGTTGGCAAGTCCCTGTGTTGCCTGACGTACTACGTAAATATTCATACGGTTTGTTCCAGCACCCAGAACCCCACGAAGTCCGGCTGTTCCAAACTTCAGAGCCACTGCGAAACGATCTTTGATTTCTTCATCGTTTCCTTCAATTCTGGATAATTCCGGGTTAAGATCTGCATCTTCCAGATCTGCTGCTAACCAACGTTTGTATTCTTCCTGATACATTTTGACCACTCCTGCCATATTTTTTTAGATTTTTTTGTATATATTTGCTCAATATAGCTTCACTATACCATAATTTAAGTAAATCAGCAACAAAACAGGAAAATTTCACAAAAGTTTTATCTGAACCTGCCGTTATTTTCATTTCTTTTTTCCCTAATACAAAAGGAATCATTGTTATTCCATTTTTCATCTTCGTGCCACTCCACATATCAGTGAAATAATTCCAACTACGATCAGAATCGGTAAAGCAATTGTAACCAATCCACCAATCGCCAGTGCAATCAAAATAACCGGAAGGAATACCAATGTAAATAGCACTTTCGTAATTCCCCAGGTCATCTTAAATGCAAGTCCGATCAGTTTTCCAAAAATCCCGAACATCAGACAAATAAATATAAATGTCAACATATATCCTTCACGCTCTCTTTCTTTATATAGACATCTTCTTAGTGTCTCTGGACACTTTTCGTACCATTGACTATGTTTTTATAAAAGATAAATCTTTTTTCATATAATATAACGTTCGAAAGCTTCGTTTGTATTCAGTATTTTTATAATTCACCAATATTCCTTTATACGACCTCAAATACAAGAATCTTCTCTCTATGATTATTCCCATTAAACAGATCCTTGCAATCAATCTCATCCGAAAACAGCAACTGTTCTTCTGTCATCAAATAACTGACATATTCATCTGATGGATAATAGAAAAACAGTGACATGCTCTCGCCACTTAAATCTTACAGATTTTGAAGTGGGAGCTTCCTGCTCAATTGCCCTTCAGGGCAAAGCTAAAACAGGCTATCCCCGCGTGTCCCGCGGTTCTTTTTTTATCCGGTTACGGATCTTTTCTGTGCTATTATGCACATTTATATTCTGTTACTTCCAATAATTCTCCAGCTATATCATTCAATGACAACCCCAAAATACAATATATAAAATCCGCTAGAATCATCCAATACTTTCCAACAAATTTTATTTTTTCTAGTTCCCGTGTATTCCAACGTTCCATCGCATTATAAAAAGCGGTTCTATCATAGTTTCCCCTGCGTTTCCGTCCGTATCTTCCTCTGCATTCTTTTTTGGAAGACCAAGCAAAATAGTATTATATTCTTTAAACAGATAATGGCAAAATAACTTTTCACTTTTTCTCATAAAAATAACCCTTCGGTTGCTACGCTCCCCCAGCGGATATTCTGTCATTTTTTAAATGCATTATATAATATATTTTAAAATACAAGTTAAATTTTATCGCAAAAATAATTCTATAATTATTTAATCTTATCTTATATGATGTATATATAGGAGGGAAAAACCATGTCCAAATTTGAATTAAAATCAACTAAATCACGAGAATACCGGTCTAAAACTTTTCGACTTCCTGCTGATCTGCTAAATGATCTGGAGCAACGCGCTCAGGAAAAAGAATTATCTTTAAATCAGGCTGTTATCCAGTGCTTAGAATACGCCGTCAAAGCTATGGACAGTGAAGAATAATCACAACCATTAAAAATATCAAAAAGGACTGCCCTTATTGAAAATTAATTCAACTGGCAGTCCTTTTTGTTGGTTAATGTTTTATAGTCTCAGTAGAAAGAAGCTTACTGAATTTTGTACTATATAATATTTACAGATTATTTTTCGCTGGCATGAAAATAATTCCCCTTTTTTCCATAGCTTGTGCATATGCCTGTAAATGCCACCTAACCCCATCAATTTTTACATGGCATTCATCAATTCTTCGACAAAGAGCATAATATCTGTCTCCATTTTCTGAAATCAGCTTTATTGCATCCCCATCTGGAATTTCAAAAATTTTTTCATTCTTACTATTCACAAAGCTAATAGACTCTCCCTTTTCTTCCATCCATCACATTCCCTTCAAATGATTTAAAATAATTCAATACATACTATTAAGTACATTTTCAATGTATCATATTTGATTGTATTTTGCAATATAATTTACATTCAAAATTATATTGCATGTTGTATTTTAAGGTAAAATAATAAGACGACTAAATCTTATGTTTAGTCGCCTTATTTAAACCTTGCATCCTCTTCCTAATCTTCTGTCGTAAGTTTGTCGTAAGTCGTATATTTTTGTCGTTTTATACGACTGATATTAATATAATTTTGCACCAGCCGGAATATGGTCATCTACCATCAGAAGATGAAGTTTTTCTTCGCCCTCTTCTTCATGGATTGCACTAAGTAACATTCCACAAGATTCAATTCCCATCATTGCTCTAGGTGGCAGATTTGTGATAGCTATCAGTGTCTTACCTACCAGTTCTTCTGGTTCGTAGAATGCGTGAATACCGCTTAAAATGGTACGTTCTACGCCTGTTCCATCATCCAGAGTAAACTGTAAAAGTTTCTTTGACTTCGGCACTGCGACACACTCTTTTACCTTTACTGCACGGAAATCGGACTTGCTGAAAGTCTCAAAATCTACCTCATCTTTGAACAATGGTTCGATTTCTACCTTTGAAAAATCAATCTTCTCAACTGGCTTTTCTGAAACCGTTTTAGCCTGCGCAACGTTGTTTGCTTCGTTCTTAGCAGCCCCCTGTGACTTCATTGTCGGGAACAGAAGTACGTCACGGATTGCCTGGCTGTCTGTAAGCAGCATAACCAGACGGTCGATTCCGTATCCGATACCACCTGTAGGCGGCATACCGATCTCCAGTGCGTTCAGGAAGTCTTCATCTGTGTGGTTCGCTTCCTCATCTCCTGCGTCAGCAAGAGCATCCTGTGCTTTGAAACGCTCTCTCTGATCGATTGGGTCATTAAGCTCGGAATATGCGTTACACATTTCCCATGTATTGATGAAAAGCTCGAAACGCTCTACCTTGTTCGGGTCAGAAGGTTTCTTCTTTGTCAGAGGAGAAATCTCGATCGGATGATCCATGATAAATGTTGGCTGGATCAGTTCTTTCTCACAGTATTCCTCGAAGAACAGATTGATGATATCACCCTTCTTATGACGTTCTTCATATTCAATATGATGCTCATCTGCAAGCTTCTTAGCTGCTTCATCATCTGCAACTTCATCAAAATCAATTCCTGCATATTTCTTGATTGCATCATTCATGGTCAGACGTTCAAACGGTTTGCTGAGGTCGATCTCGATACCATTGTAGGAAATCTTCGCAGAACCGCAGACCTTCTCTGCCAGATAACGGAACATGGACTCTGTCAATTCCATCATTCCTTCGTAATCTGTATATGCCTGATAAAGTTCCATCAGGGTGAACTCCGGGTTATGACGAGTGTCAACACCTTCGTTACGGAATACACGGCCAATCTCGAAAACTCTCTCAAGACCACCAACAATCAGTCTCTTCAGATAAAGTTCCAGAGAAATACGAAGCTTAACATCTTCGTTCAGTGCATTGTAATGTGTTTCGAATGGTCTTGCTGCTGCTCCACCTGCATTTGCAACAAGCATTGGAGTTTCAACTTCCATGAAATCACGGTCTGCAAGGAAGTTACGGATTTCTTTAAGGATCTGAGAACGCTTGATAAATACACTCTTGCTGTCCTGATTCATAATAAGATCCACATATCTCTGACGGTAACGTGTATCTGTATCTGTCAGACCATGGAATTTCTCAGGAAGGATCTGTAAGCTCTTGGAAAGAAGAGTCATGCTCTCTGCATGGATGGAGATCTCACCTGTTCTTGTTCTGAATGCAAAACCTTCCAGACCAAAGATATCGCCGATATCAGATTTCTTGAAGTCTGCATAAGAGTCTGCTCCGATTGCATCTCTTGCTACATATACCTGGATATTTCCCTGTAAATCCTGGATGTTGCAGAAAGAAGCTTTACCCATAACTCTCTTGAACATCATACGGCCTGCGATTGATACGTGAATCGGACTTGCGTCCATGATGCTTCTTCTTTCTTCGTAATCTTTCTTAACAGCTTCCTTTGCCTGTTCTTCATCAAGACCGGTTACATCTACTTCCTGACGGTCTTTGAGAAGTTCTGCCTCATGTGCTTCGTAAAGGTTCTTCACTTCGAGTGAGTGATGAGTCTGGTTAAATTTTGTGATCTGAAATGGATCTTTTCCGTTAGCCTGAAGATCTGCAAGTTTCTCACGACGTACCTTCAGTAACTGGTTTAAATCCTGTTCCTGCTGCTTCTGCTGTGCCACCTTGATTCCTCCTTGTATTCTTATATTTCTTATATGATTAATTATTGCTTTAGTCAGACATAAATTACTATTCACTGGTAATATCCCGCGAGGTGTTTTTTGTGAGCGAAGGTCACCTACAGAACCTGCCACCGGCAGCTTCTTACGGATGCCTGGCAACAGAAAACCCGAGACATACCGCGCGAATTTATGCCTTAGGCATAAATTCTGTGCATCGCGAAGCGTGTTTGTTGCTGGGCACGAAGTGAACAGTAACAAAGGTGCGCGTCATGCTCTGCATGGAAAATCTTTACGCGCACCTCAGTCATCCGTTTCTTATACGTTTCTCTGGATTTCCAGAACTTTGTATTTCATGATTCCGGCTGGCATCTCAACTTCTACTACATCGCCTGTGTGAGCACCCATAAGTGCTTTTCCAACAGGAGATTCGTTGGAAATCTTGCCTTCAAGGCTGTTAGCCTCTGTGGAACCTACGATTTTCAGTTCGATATCTTCTTCGAATTCAAAATCGTGTACTTTTACTTTACATCCAACGCTGATCTTGTCAAGATCTACTTCGTCCTCAACTACAACTTCAGCATTCTTTAAGATCTTCTCGATTTCTTCGATACGTGCTTCAATGTCTCTCTGTTCGTCTTTCGCTGCATCGTATTCCGCATTCTCTGATAAGTCGCCCTGTTCTCTGGCTTCCTTAATTTTCTCTGCTACTTCTTTTCTCT
This sequence comes from Blautia sp. HCN-1074, assembly GCF_037890165.1. Taxonomy (NCBI): domain Bacteria; kingdom Bacillati; phylum Bacillota; class Clostridia; order Lachnospirales; family Lachnospiraceae; genus Blautia; species Blautia sp. HCN-1074. Next base: position 57,249 of record NZ_JBBKBP010000012.1, on the reverse strand, counting down.
TTACTACCTTTAAATCATGCAGCTCTTCTTCTAATTTTTTAAGTCCTGCATAAGTTAGTAAGTTTTTCTTTTCTTCCATAATAACCTTACTCCCTTTCAACATCCGGTATATAGTCTATGGTGTCTTATATACACCCCGGATCACTACATGGATTTATGTGCTTCCTGATACATCATACCTGAAAAAGGGCAGACTTATTCTAGGATATTCACAATTTCTGTATTATACAAAAAAGCGCCCGGATTGTCAAGCATTCCCGGCGCCTTTTGATTAAATCATATACCTGATTTTCTATCATTTTCCATCATCAAAAAAACACCGTTTCATCGGCTGGCACGGCTTTCATTTTATCCCAATCTGGACAAAAGCTGTTCCAATGCTTCGTAGCTCTCAATCGTATTTGACTCTCTTCGAAGTCCGGCGCTGTGACGCATTCCTGCGGTATACCAGGCGACATGTTTGCGCATCTCACGAATTCCTACAAACTCACCTTTTAGCTCTATCTGCTTTCTCGCATGTCGCAGGACCATCTCACAGATTTCCTCTGCCGACGGGCGTCCCAGCAGTTCTCCTGTCTGGAAGTAGTGATTCAGTTCCCTGAACAGCCATGGATTTCCTCTCACTGCACGTCCGATCATGACCGCATCGCAGCCAGTCTGTTTTATCAAAGCTTCTGCCTTCAGCGGAGAATCTACATCCCCATTTCCGACCACCGGAATCGTGATTGCTTCTTTTACTCTGCGGATGGTATCCCAGTCTGCGGTACCTGAATAATATTGCTGTCTGGTACGGCCATGTACGGCAAGTGCTGCCGCACCCGCATCCTCAATACGTTTTGCGATTTCCACGATATCTATCGGTTCATTTTCAAAGCCAATACGCACTTTGACAGTTACAGGCTTTTTAATAGCAGATGACACTTTTCGGACAATCTCTTCAATCAAATCCGGGGTTTTCAACAATGCAGAACCCTCGCCATTGTTTACAACCTTTGGCACCGGGCATCCCATATTGATATCCAGAATGTCAAACTCTCTGTCCTCAATAGATTTCGCCACCTCCGCCATGAGGTCTGGTTCACTGCCAAAAAGCTGCATGGAAACCGGGTGCTCACAAGGGTCAATTTCCATCAATGCGTAAGTGTTTTTATTATGGAAAGAAATTGCCTTGGCGCTGATCATTTCCATACAGATCAGCCCCGCTCCCTGCTCCTTGCACAGAGTTCGAAACGGCAGATCCGTCACTCCGGCCATCGGTGCCAGCACAAATGGATTGTCAATCTGGACGTTACCGATTTTCCATTGCATCTGGATTGGTTTCCCATCTGCCCCCACCAGTCTGCTACCTGTCCGCGCAGGATTCTCTTTCATGCTTTCCATTCTATCTGTCCCTTGCATGAATTTATTCCTCACTGCCCGGTGTTTTCTTCAGTTCTTCTTCAGGAATGTCTCCCAGGAAGAATACTTTGTAATACATTTCCAGGGATTCCAGAAGTTCTTTCTTCTCCTGCTGAATCTGCTTGATTTTCAGTCCGCTTCCGATTTCATCATAGCGGGCATCTGCCTCCAGTGCCTCTGTCTTGAACTGGAGTCTTCCATTTTCGTCAAATTCCAATGTCAGGATTCCGCCTACATCTTCTGTATAAAGAACGCACATGATCTGCAGTTCTTTCTTTACATGATCCGGAAGTGCATTGAAGTCCTGGTTAAAATAAAATTTCTTCTCGTAGGCGCTTGCGCCGCAGAGAGTAATGTTGTTCTGATACATATATTACTATTTCCCTCTTTCGCTATATCACTTCTTTATTACACATAACTGTAAAGCCCGCGCACTGAAACTTCTCCCGCGCTGACTTTTGTGATTTCTTTATCCTGCTTCTCCACAAGCAGTTCACCCTTTTCATCGATTCCTCTGCAGATTCCTTCAAAACTCTTGCTTCCATCCAGCACTCTTACCGGCTGGTTCAGGTTTGCCAGAATCTTATGGTAATCTTCCAGGAGATGTGTGAAATCACAGGTCTGCACAAATTTCTCATAGTTAATCTCAAAGTATTTCATCACCTGCGAGATTACCTGATTTCTGTCGTACTCCTGACCACTTTCAAGGATCAATGATGTCGCCTTATCCTGCATTTCTTCCGGAAATTCTTTAAGATTTACATTGATTCCCACTCCGATGAGGACATAATTGATCTTCACTCCATTTGTTCCCATTTCCGTCAGGATTCCGCAGATCTTTTTTCTGGATATGACCACATCGTTCGGCCACTTGATACTTACCTCAAAGCCCAGTTCTTCTACCGCCTGTGCCACTGCAAGTCCCATAACCAGCGTCAGCATAGACGCATACTGCGGAGAAAATTCCGGTCTGAGAAGCAAAGTCATCATAATAGAACTTCCTTCCGGCGCTTCCCATTTTCTGTCAAAACGGCCTCTGCCTGCTGACTGAAATTCTGCAACTGCCAGTGTTCCATGCTCTGCACCTTCTTTTGCAAGGCGCTTGATCCATGAATTCGTAGAATCTGTTTCTTTTGCAAAATGGACGGTTTTGCCCGCCCATTTTGTATTTATTGCCTTTGAAATTGTTTCTTCATTATACAGATCATTCTGTGCCATTATTTGTTCTCCGGCTCTCCTAATGTTGCTACCATAACTGCTTTGATGGTATGCATACGGTTTTCTGCCTCGTCAAATACTTTGGACTGTTCAGACTCAAATACTTCGTCTGTTACTTCCATATCTGTCAGGTTAAATCTCTCTCCCATTTCCTTGCCAATCTTTGTCTTAAGATCATGGAATGCCGGCAGGCAGTGAAGGAAGATTGCTTTCTCTCCTGCGTTCTTCATAACATCTTTTGTTACTTTATAAGGTGTCAGATCATGGATTCTCTCTGTCCATACTTCGTCCGGCTCACCCATGGATACCCATACATCTGTATAGATAACATCGGCGTCTTTTGTTCCTGTCTGAACATCTTCTGTAAGAGTGATGCTTCCGCCGGATGCTTTTGCATATTCCTCACACTGAGCAACAAGCTCTGCATTCGGGAAATATTTCTTAGTTGTGCAGGCTACGAAATGCATACCAAGTTTTGTGCAGGCAATCATCAGAGAGTTACCCATGTTGTAACGGGCATCGCCCATATATACCAGTTTGCGGCCTTTTAAATCACCGAAATGTTCACGGATTGTCAGCATATCTGCGATCATCTGTGTCGGATGGTATTCGTTTGTCAGACCGTTCCATACCGGAACACCTGCATGTTTTGCAAGTTCTTCTACAACTTCCTGACCAAATCCACGATATTCGATACCATCATACATTCTTCCCAGAACTCTTGCTGTATCTGCAATGCTTTCTTTCTTACCGATCTGAGAACCTGTAGGATCCAGATATGTACTTCCCATTCCAAGGTCATGAGCAGCTACTTCGAAAGAGCAGCGGGTTCTTGTACTTGTTTTTTCAAAAATCAGCGCAATGTTTTTGCCCTTGTAATATTCATGAAGCTCTCCGGCTTTTTTCTTTGCTTTAAGTTCTGCGGATAAATCAATGAGATATGTGATCTCTTCTGGTGTAAAATCTTTCAGTGTCAGAAAATTTCTTCCTTTTAAATTCATGATAATTCTCTCCCCGATGTCATTTATTTGTTACTGTTCACTTCGTGTACAGTAACATTTATGTCCTTTTATTCCTATGTAATGAAGCAGATATCTCATTATTGAAAACAGAGTAAACAATAACGAAAATCTCTATCTGCTTCATTAATAATCCACTTTATAAATTATTATTTATCAGTCTCAGACTTCGGATCAGTTACGATCTCTTTCAAAGAACTTGCCAGACCGGCGATTCCCTGAATATCTGACGGAATAATGATCTTGGTTGCTTTTCCATCTGCTGCTTTAGCAAAGGCTTCCAGACTCTTCAATGTCAGAACTGCTTCATCTGCTCCCGCTTCTCTGATCATGCGGATACCTTCTGCGTTGGCATTCTGTACCTTCAGAACTGCCTCAGCCTGACCTTCCGCTTCCTTGATCATACGCTCTTTCTGCGCTTCGGCACGAAGGATCGCTGCCTGTTTCTCAGCTTCTGCGTCCAGAATTGCGGACTGTTTTTTACCTTCTGCTACAAGGATCGTAGATTTCTTCTGACCTTCTGCGATCAGGATTGCCTCACGACGTTCACGCTCGGCTTTCATCTGTTTCTCCATCGCATCCTGGATGGCTGCCGGAGGAATGATATTCTTTAATTCCACACGGTTAACCTTAATTCCCCATGGATCAGTTGCTTCATCAAGAGAAGCTCTCATCTTGGTGTTGATAGTTTCACGGGATGTCAGTGTCTCATCCAGTTCCATGTCACCGATAATATTTCTTAAGGTTGTTGCGGACAGATTCTCGATGGCCATGATTGGATTCTCTACTCCATAGGTGTAAAGCTTCGGATCTGTGATCTGGAAGAATACAACTGTATCGATCTGCATGGTTACGTTATCCTTTGTAATAACCGGCTGCGGTGGAAAATCCACTACCTGTTCCTTCAGATTTACCTTTCTTGCTACTCGTTCAATGAACGGAATCTTGAAATGAATTCCGGTGCTCCAGGTTGCCTGATAAGCGCCAAGGCGTTCCAGAATCACTGCATATGCCTGTGGCACGATGCGGATGCAGGATGCAAGTACCCATACTGCGATAATGATAATGACTATCAGAAAAACCACGCCCATAACTAATCCTCCTTATTTTGTTTTACAATGAGTTTCACACCGCGGATCTCCTGAATCGTCACGACGGTGTCTTTGCCGATTTTTTCGTCATCGGCAGAACGTGCAGTCCATTCAATGTCATTGATACGAACCTGACCTGTCTGTGCCAGATTGTCAATGTCCTGAATCACAACTGCTTTCTTTCCAATCAGACTGTTTACATTGGTCTGTGTGGTTTCTTTGTTGAAGTACTTCATGGCCAAAGGTCTGGTAAAAATCAAAAGTACCAGAGAAACGCACAAAAAACACAGTATCTGTACAGTCAGGTTCGCCCCTGCATAACACGCAATAGCTGCGACCAATGCGCCTCCGGCAAACCAGATGGTGGTGAGGCCTGCTGTGATTGCTTCTATCACAAGCAATAATGCAAGAAATCCAAGCCAGATCAAAGGCTGCATGAAACTCCCCCTTTCTGATATGTGCTGACATCAGTCAAAGCAACTATTCTGGTACAGTATCTCAACAGACAAATATCGCTGCCAGAATAGCTATTCTTTCACCTTCTCTGACGTGCAGCCTCATACATGAGAATTCCAGATGCCATGGCGGCATTCAGGGATTCTACTTTTCCACACATAGGAATCCTGATCAGACAATCTGCACTCTCCGCAGCCTCATCTGTCAGACCTTTTCCCTCATTGCCGATCAGGAACGCAGTTCCTCCTGTGTAGGATTCCTGATCATAAGAGTTCTTTCCATGCAGATGTGCCGCAAAAGTGCGGATATTTCTGTCTTTCAGTTCCTGTGTTAATGATACCACACTTTCTACATATAGAAAAGGCATTCTGTAGACAGAGCCCATCGTAGATCGTATAACTTTCGGGTTAGTGATATCCACGCAAGTCTTTGTCAGAAGGATTCCACTTACTCCGGCACCCTCGCCTGTACGGAGAATCGTTCCTGCATTTCCCGGATCCTGCAGATCCTCCAGGATCATGACCAGCGGGTTCTCTCCGCCAAGAATATCCTCTATTGTATAGGAGGGTTTTTTCAACACAGTAAGGATTCCCTGTGGAGTCTGTGTATCACTCATCTGACGGAAAACAGAATCTGCAACTATTTCATATGGAAGTTTCTCCACCTGGGCCATCAGTCCTGTATCGCCGGTAAGTGTCTCTGACACATACACTTTAGAAACCCATTCCCTTGGTGCCTCGCCAAACATTTTTCTTCCTTCTGCAACAAAAAGCCCTTGTTCTCTGCGGGCTTTTGTCTTCTGGTTTAATTGTATGGTATTTTTTACCTGTCCATTATTTACACTGGTGATCATATATTATCCTCAATTTCCCGAAACCTTATTCAGGTCACTGTTTGCTCCTGCAGCCACTATCGTACAGTCTGCCGGAAGTACTTTATCCGGTTGCACATTCATATTAATCCGCTCACCCTGTTTCAGCCCGATCAGATTAATATGATATTTCTCCCTGATTTTCAGATCCCGGAGTGTTTTTCCTATCCATTCCTGTGGAATCTTAAATTCCGCCATGCTGAAATCGGAAGAAAGTTCGAACATATCGATAAAGCCACTGGAGAGTAAATTTCTTGCCACACGGACTCCCATAGAGTGTTCCGGATAGATGACCTTATCCGCTCCGATCTTCTCAAGGATTCTTCCGTGAAGAGAATTCATTGCTTTCGCCATTACAAAAGGAACGCCAAGTTCTTTCACCTGCATGGTGGCAGTGATACTGGCTTCCATATTTTCAGCTACCGCAATGACTGCAACATCTGCATTCTGTACGCCAAGTGACTCCAGAACACCCGGATCACGTACATCTGCTTTGACAGCATATGAAACTTTCTCTGCAATATCCTGCACATTGTCATCTTTGTCATCAATGGCAAGCACATCACAGTTCGCCTCTGCCAGCGTGAGCGCTACGGTCATTCCAAACTGGCCAAGACCGATCACTGCATAAGATTTGTTCTTCATTTCTTCCCAATTTCTCCTTCTAATCCAATTATCCAATCATAATATCCTCAGCCGCAAGATGAGAATCTGATGGCATCTTCTGCGCACGTACCGTCACTGCTGTTCCCAGAGTCAGCGGACCGATTCTTCCAAGATACATGGTCAGAATCACAATCCATTTACCAATTGCATTCAACTGTGGTGTCAGGCCTCTGGTCAGGCCTACCGTCGCAACTGCTGAAGTGATCTCATAAACAACATCCTGCACTGCTGTTTTCGGCATAACCGCACATAGCAGAATACTCATGACAATCAGTACTCCAAATGCCATTCCCGTTACTACAATAGCAGAACGGATATAGCTGTCTCTGATTCTTCTGTGGTGTACTTCTACATCCTTCTTTCCCTGAAGATTTGATTTCAGACCCAGAAGAAGAACCGCTACAGTAGTGGTCTTAATTCCGCCGGCTGTTCCCATCGGTGAACCGCCAATCAACATCAATACCAGACATAACAGATACGTTGCATTGGAAAATCTGTCCTGCCCTACCGTAAAAAATCCTGCAGTTCTTGTCGTTACTGACTGGAATAAAGAAGCCATCCATTTCGTCCCGGTGGAATAAGCTCCAATACTATATATATTTCCATGTTCAAACAGAAAAATCAGCACCGTTCCTCCGACAATCAGCGAAACAGTCATAACCAATACCATCTTGCTGTGAAGGCGAAGTGTTTTAAATGCCCTGTTCAGAGGAAGTTTCCCCCTGACAACCTGTTTGATCTTATCCCAGATATCCCACCATACGACAAATCCAAGTCCTGACATGATAACCAGTCCGATCGTTGTAAAATTCACCACCGGATCCGCAACATACGGTGCCAGACTATCCTCACCAATCAAATCAATTCCGGCATTACAGAATGCTGACACTGCCGTAAAAACAGAATAGCCGATTCCCTTTACCGGACCGAACTGAGGAATAAATCGGAACGAATAACAAACAGCCCCGATTCCCTCGGCACCCAGTACACAAAGTAACACTTTTCTTACCAAATTCACCATTCCGCTCATTCTATCCATGTTATAGGACTCCTGGATAATGCGGCGATTTCTCAGCGATATTTTTTTACGCAGACTTATAAAAATAATACTGCCCAGAGAAATCAATCCCACACCTCCGATCTGGATCAGAACAAGAATGATGATCTTGCCGATCAATGTCCATTGCGTTGCCGTAACAACGGTCACAAGTCCTGTCACGCAGACACTTGTAGTTGCCGTAAACATGGCATCTGTAAAAGAAGTATGGTATCCGGGCGCCGTACAAAACGGCAGCCACAGAAGCAATCCCCCTAAGATAATCACCCCCGCAAAACCGAGGGTAATTATCTGAGCAGTATTTAATTTATGCAGTCTGTTATATAACTGCATCCTTTTATTCATTTGTTATTTGTTGTTTTTATCATAGTTATGAGAAAGTGACTGGCATACTTCCCACTGATAATCGGAAATACCTTTCTGCATAGCAAGTGCTTCGTTGATATCGAAGTCTACGAATTCGCCATGACGATATCCAACTACACGACAGCTCTTACCGGCAACAAGAAGATCTACAGCCAGAGCACCCATCATAGATGCGTATACACGGTCCTTACATGTCGGGCTTCCACCACGCTGCATATGTCCAAGGATTGTAGCACGTGTCTCAATACCGGTAGCAGCTTCGATACGTTTTGCCATTGCTTCTGAATGACCGATACCTTCTGCATTGATGATGATATGATGTTTTTTGCCTTTCTTACGGCTCTCAATGATGTTGTTGATCAGCTTCTGCTCATTATAATCATATTTCTCAGGAATCAGAACATCCTCTGCACCATTGGCAATACCACACCACAGAGCAAGGTATCCGGCACCACGTCCCATAACCTCGATGATACTGCATCTCTCATGAGAAGTAGAAGTATCACGTACTTTATCGATTGCTTCCATTGCCGTATTTACAGCTGTATCAAACCCGATCGTGTATTCTGTACATGCGATATCAAGGTCAATTGTTCCAGGAAGACCAATTGTGTTGATACCAAGATTTGCAAGCTTCTGAGCACCTGCGAAAGATCCGTCACCACCGATAACAACAAGTCCGTCGATACCATGTTTCTTACAGATCTCTGCACCACGCTTCTGTCCTTCTTCTGTACGGAACTCTGCGCAACGTGCTGTGTAAAGGATTGTACCGCCACGCTCAATTGTATCAGAAACGTCTTTGGCACTCATGTCAATGATCTCTTCATTTAGCAGTCCATCGTATCCTTTCAAAATACCTTTTACACTCAGTCCCTGGCTTAAGCCTCTTCTGACTACCGCACGGATTGCAGCGTTCATTCCAGGTGCGTCACCACCACTGGTGAGGACACCAATGGTTTTTATCTTCTTTTCTGCCATTTTTTCTTCCTCCATCTTATGAATCTATCTCATTTTTACTATACACATATTCGGGTATAGTTTAGCGCATTTTTATAAGTTTTTCAATCCTCTTTCTACAACTTTAACATTGGTTTGACCATATTTTTCGTACATGTAATTCATCCATGAATCCTGTATTTGTGCATGATAACCAACCGGAAGCTTTTTTATGGCCTTTACATCTTTCAGATAGATTACAACGGCACTGTCACCAGGGGAGCGTCTGAGGTCTTCAAGCAGTTCCTGTGAACGCTGTGCATACACTTCTTTATTATCAAACTGGATCCAGATCTCTCTTGGCATATTGTCAAACGGACGGATCTTTTCAAGGATCAGTTTACTGGCTCGATCGTCCTCCGCGGATACTCTTCCCTGGATAAATACCCTCGCATCTTCATTCAGAAACTGCTGGCTTTTCTCATAATCACGTGGAAAAACAACTACTTCTACCGTTCCGACAAGATCTTCCACTGTAAGAAATGCCATGACCTTGTTATTCTTTGTATATTTGATTGTTTTATCCGTAATCATTCCACCGATGATCACTTTCTGACCGTCCATGACTTTTGGAAGATTCGTCTCCTCATCCTGCTGGAAATCAGAAGTTTTTGCGGAGATCGTTTTCTCCATCATTGCCCGGTAATTCTCCAGCGGATGACCGCTCAGATAAATTCCCAGAACTTCTTTCTCATATCCAAGAAGTTCTTCTTTTCCGAATTCCTCCACATTCGGCATGCGGATCTCGAATTCTTTTTTATCCTCTTCACTGACCAGATCAAAAAGACTCATCTGTCCGACCAGAGAATTCTTTCTGTCCTGGCTGATACTATCTGAAATCTGCTGGTAAACCATCATCTTCTGACGGCGGTTACCCTCCAGACAGTCCAACGCTCCTGCTTTTATAAAGTTCTCTACAGCACGTTTATTCATCTGCTGCGTATTTCGCTCCATGAAATCTTTCAGGGAACTATACTCCCCGTTCTGCTCACGCTCACTTACCAGGCTCTCAATAACAGGACGGCCGACGCTCTTGATTGCAGACAGTCCATATCTGATAGCTCCGTTATCTACTGAGAATCCATACATTCCGCAGTTGACATCCGGCGGCAGGATCTTAATTCCCATCTGTCTGCACACCAGAATATATTCTGCAACCTTATTTGGAAAATCAATGACTGATGTCATAAGCGCCGCCATAAATTCTACCGGATAATAGTATTTCAGATACGCTGTCTGATAGGAAACAACTGCATAAGCCGCCGCATGAGATTTATTAAATGCATACTTTGCAAAATCTATCATTTCATCATAAATTTTATTCGCTGTCGCCTCGTCGATTCCATTTGCAATACATCCCGGAACTCCCTCTGCTTCATTTCCATAAACGAAGTTCTGGCGCTCTTTTTCCATGACAGAGGCCTTCTTTTTGGACATTGCTCGACGTACCAGGTCGCTTCGGCCCAAAGTATAACCAGCCAGGTTACGCACGATCTGCATAACCTGCTCCTGATATACGATACATCCATAAGTAGGCTGCAAAATCGGCTCCAGCTGCGGGCAGTCATAACGAATCGTGTCCGGACGGTTTTTGCCCCGGATATACTGAGGAATGAAATCCATCGGGCCCGGACGGTACAGGGAAATTCCCGCGATTACATCTTCAAGGCTCTGCGGTTTCAATTCTTTCATGAAGTTCTTCATTCCCGCACTTTCAAGCTGGAACACACCATCTGAACGGCCAGTGCCAAGAGAATCAAGAACTTTCTTATCATCATAGTCAATTTTCTGCATATCCAGTGTAACGCCCGTATCCTTCTGGATTAATTTCGCTGCATTCTGGATAACTGTCAGTGTACGCAGTCCCAGGAAGTCCATTTTCAGAAGTCCCAGTTCTTCCAGTGTCGTCATGGTAAACTGGGTAACAATCGAACCATCCTGTGCCCTGGAAAGAGGTACATATTCGGATACATCTTTCTGGCTGATTACGACACCTGCCGCATGCATGGAAGTATGTCTCGGAAGACCTTCCAGACGTCTTGCCATATCAATCAGATAATGAACATCATCCTGTTCTGTATACGCTTTCTTCAGTTCAGGATTCATGGTCAGGGCTTTATCAATGGTAATGTTTAATTCCTGAGGAATCATTTTTGCAATGGAATCTACCTGTGCATAAGGCATATCCAGCACACGTCCGACATCTCGGATAACACCGCGGGCCGCCAAAGTACCAAAGGTAACGATCTGAACCACGCAGTCATCGCCATATTTGCGACGTACATATTCAATAACCTCCTGTCTTCTTTCGAAGCAGAAATCAACGTCAATATCAGGCATGGATACTCGTTCCGGATTCAGGAACCGCTCAAAGAGCAGATCATATCGGATCGGATCAAGCTGTGTGATACCTAACGTATAAGCTACGAGACTTCCCGCCGCAGAACCTCGTCCCGGTCCTACCATGATGTCATGGTCGCGTGCATATTTGATGAAATCCCATACTATAAGGAAGTAATCTACGTAGCCCATATTTTTGATAGTAGATAGCTCATAGTTCAGTCGGGATTTTAATTCTTCTGTGACCGGATGATAACGTTCCTCCAGTCCTTCAAAACATAACTTATTCAGATATTCCCATGAGGTAAAACCATCCGGAACATCGAAACGCGGCAGCTTGGTCACACCAAACTCAATTTCTACATGACATCTCTGCGCGATCTTATGTGTATTCTCCAGTGCCTCTAATGCATATGGAAAAAGCTGCGCCATTTCCTCAGGAGATTTTACGTAATACTGTCCACCCTCATAACGCATTCTGTCCTCATCTGCCAGCTTCTTGTTTGTCTGCAGGCAAAGCAAAATATCATGTGGTGCTGCATCCTCTGCTTTTGTATAATGCACATCGTTTGTTGCAACAAGATCGATACCTGTCTCTTCGTGCATGCGAAGCAGTTCCTGATTCACTACCTGCTGCGCCGGAATTCCATGATCCTGTAATTCCAGAAAGAAATTTCCTTTTCCGAAAATGTCCTGATAACGCAGGGCTGCTGCCTTTGCATCCTCATACATTCCTCTCTGGAGATATCTGGCAACCTCACCGGCAAGGCAGGCACTTAGTGCAATAATTCCCTCATGATATTCTTTTAATACAGCCAAATCTACTCGCGGCTTATAATAAAAGCCCTCTGTAAATCCTTTAGAAACAATCTTCATCAGATTTGCATAACCCTGATTATTCTCAGCAAGAAGAACCAGATGGTAATATCTGTCCTCGCCGCTTCCCGCTTCACGATCAAATCTGGAACCCGGGGCCACATATACCTCACACCCTAAGATCGGATTGATTCCCTCGGCCCTCGCTGCACGATAAAAATCAATCACACCATACATAACTCCATGATCTGTGATCGCCGCACTGTCCATCCCAAGTTCTTTGATACGGGCTACATATTCTTTTATTTTATTAGAACCATCCAGCAGACTGTACTCTGTATGGACGTGAAGATGTGTAAACTCCAATTTTTGTTCTCTCCTGTTCTGTTTTACCAAACCAAGCAGATAGACTCATCTGCTTTCGCTACATAGCTCTACACCGAATAGCTGTTTTACAGTTTATCCGGTTAAAATAATATTTCTATAAAGAAATTTGTCCGGCAGAACTATCTCTGCCAGACTATACAGTTTACGTATTCTATCCTTATAAATAATTGCATCTGTTCAGCATTCTCACGGTTAACTAAACAACTGCTAAAATCTTATTTCGCATAGATTCTCTTATCTTTGATTTCTACTTTGCCTTCTTTCATCAGATGACCGATTGCACGTTTGAACGCACCTTTGCTCAGTCCAAATTCCCTCTGAATGACCTCCGGTGATGCCTTGTCATCAAAAGGAAGAACTCCCGCAAATTCATTGATTACTTCAAGTACATTTTCTGCATCTTCATTGATCTGCAGATATGCTTTCTGACGGTCTGTGACGTTCATTTTCCCATCTTCTTTTACTTCGCTGACACGCAGTTCAAGAATCTTACCCGGACGGTATTTTCCTTTCGCCTCTCTTGCCGGGATCAGCGCGGAATATTTATCATCGACTGCTACAAACACACCGAATCTGTCGCTGATCTCATACACACGGCCTTTAACCATATCTCCGACTACGTAAGGAGTTCTGGTAGAAAGATAATGATACACTTTCATCGTTGCACAGAGACGGCTGCTCTTATCAATATAGAGAGCTACCAGTACATCTTCGCCTTCTCTTACCTTCAAAGTCTGCTCATGATATGGAAGCAGAAGGTCTTTCTCCAGCCCCCAGTCAAGAAATGCGCCGATTCTCGTTACCTGAGATACCTTTAGAACTGCGGTCTGTCCTACCTGAAGTTTCGGTTCTTTGGTTGTTGCGATCAGACGGTCCTGAGAATCCTTATAGATAAACACTTCAATACTATCTCCCTCTTTTGTTCCCTCCGGAACCTGTTTAGATGGAAGAAGTACTCTGTTCTTTGCATCTGCGTGCATATCTTCCGCCAGATACACACCAAAATCTACGGATTTCACTACTGTTAATTTCTGTTTTTTTCCTAACTCTATCATATAATCTCCATTTCGTTTTTGCTTGCTTTTTTGTTTTTCTGATATCTCATGCCAGTATTTTTTGTCCTTCTATCATGCTTTAGAAGCAGGTCAATTATTTCCTGACCTGCTATAATTATATCCTCTGACATTATAGCAGTTCCATAAAATACTGGAATTGCTATAGCTTTGCATTTCAGTATAACACAAATAATAAAGGCGGCACAATGCGCTGTCACAAAAAAACTTCTGAAAAGAATTGTATGTTACCGTGCACGGAGTGAACAGTAACTTTTATACTCTTTTCAGAAGTTTTTATGATAGTTTATCTTATATAAATATTTTCTTATTTGTTACCCTGTCCATAGTACGCATTTGCACCATGTTTTCTGAAATAATGTTTATCCTGCAGATCCTGTGGAGCAGGTTTTACCTGTGGGTTGATCATCTCGCAGCGTGCCGCCATCTTGGCAACTTCTTCAAGAACAACTGCGTTATGTACTGCTTCGTGAGCATCTTTGCCCCATGCAAATGGTCCATGGTTTTTGCAAAGTACAGCTGGTACTGCTTCGTAATCTTTGTCTTTGAACATATCAACGATCAGAAGTCCTGTGTTCTTCTCGTATTCATCAAATTCTTTGCCTTCCAGACAACGTGCACATGGGATTTCTCCGTACATATAATCTGCATGAGTTGTTCCATAGCAAGGAATTCCTCTTCCTGCCTGTGCCCAGCTTGTTGCCCATGAAGAATGTGTATGAACAACGCCTCCGATATTCGGGAATGCTTTGTACAGTTCTACATGAGTTGCTGTATCAGAAGATGGATTATATTTTCCCTCAACTTTATTTCCGTTCAGGTCAACAACAACCATATCGTCCGGCGTCAGTAAATCATAATCTACTCCACTTGGTTTGATAACAAAAAGTCCTGATTCTCTGTCAATTCCGCTGACATTACCCCATGTAAATGTAACAAGTCCGTATTTCGGAAGATCCATGTTTGCTTTGTAAACTTCCTCTTTTAATTTTTCCAGCATAATTCGTACCTCTCCTTTTGCTTTTCAGATATTAATTGCAGTATCTTTCAGATATTCCGGTTTTGCATATCCCATCCGGAAAATCCCTTATTAATATCTGTATTATAACACTTGTACGGTACATGTACCAACTTGTATGTTAATTATTTTTCATACAGGAATTCTTCCGGCAGGCTTACTTTGAAGTCTTTTGCAAGTGCACGGAAGTTATCCGGTGTGATTGTCTGAAGTTTGTTTGGTGTCATAGACAGGATCTTTACAAGAATCTCTGCGGATTTCTCTACTGTGTGAAGCAGACCAAATGTAAGGTCAAAGTCTTCACCGGAGCAGAACATACCATGATGTGCCCAGATGACAACATCATATTTCTTCATCAGTTCTGCTGTCTTTACAGCGATTTCTCTTCCGCCTGGTACCATCCAGCCGACAACTCCAACTCCATCCGGGAAAACAACCGGGCATTCTGTAGCAGATTCCCATAATTCTCTGGTAAAGATCTTGTCATCCAGCGGAAGAACAAATGTCAGTGCAATCGTATTTGTTGTGTGTGCATGATAAATAACACGATGTTTTCCATTTGTCAGTTTCTTCTTTACTTCATGGTTCATCAAATGAGTCGGAAGTTCGCTGGTAGGTCTGCCACCTTCGACGAGTCCCCAGCGGATTCTGTAGTTCGTTCCTGTCTCATCCAGTTCAATGATTGCCAGACATACCTCAGGATCCACGATAATGTTTCTGAAATATTTACCGCTTCCTGTCACAAGGAAAAACTCTTCGGCCAGTCCCGGAACCTCTACTCCGATCGGTGTCCATTCTCCAGGTGCATTCAGACGAGGTTTGATCATCTCAACTTCTTCCGGTTTCAGACGATAGCTTAAGTTTCCACCATTTCTCTCATGCCAGCCCTGCTGATAACCGTCATTGGCCATTTTAATAAAGCCCTGTACAAATTTAGATTCCAGAATTTTCATAATATATATCCTCCATTTTTGTGGTTTTATGTTGTTTATTTTTAACAATTCGTTGTTTCTTGTTGTTTACAGCTTTAGTATATATTGTTTTGTGTGGTTTGTAAACAATTTATTCAAAAAAACTCTCACGAAACCACATGTGGATTCTGGAATATATTTGTCAGTTGTGTATGAAACTTTTTTCCTTATTTTTAGTTATGTGTTGTAATGTCTCACAATTTTTTTGCATTTCTGTATATCTATCATCTATATCCCTATCCCTATAAGGACTTTTACAGATAACAGTAACTTCTCAGATCTGTCATCATCAATAAATCAGTGAATAATTACAGACATTTTTCGCTTAAATATCTCCCTCTTTTTTCAGGAATTCTACTATCGCATAAGCTTTTCCTTCTATATTATCCAGAGATACAACCACTTTATCTGTTTCCGTTTTTACCTTCGGGCAAATTACATCTCCAAGCTTTGCCTGCATTTTATATTCTGCGCGCATCTGGTATATTTTGAAACTTTCCGGAAGGAAATCTTCTGCCATGCATACATACTGGCAATTGTTTACATGATGGTTTGTGTCCAGATGATGTTTTTGTACCGTGAAAGCTTCCTGCGCAATCATATCCTCCGGAAGTTTGATTTTTCTTGGTACATAATCCATTTCCATCTTTTCACCAAGTACATAATTATCTGTATCTGCCGGAGTCAGTCTGGCAGGAAGTCCCATGCTGATATCAAGATGTGTCCAGTTGGAATTTGCCCACGCAAGTTTTTTTCCTTCAGTATCCTCTATAACGAAATTACGCATTCCCATAAATCCTTTGAATTCATACGGTACTGTCATAATCTTGATCTCTGTTCCCATTTTTGCATACTCATCCACCACTACCTGCCAGGAAGAAAGTACCCATGCTCTGTTTCTCGCCTTCAGAACGTCCCCTCCAAGCCCAATCGACTCCGCATGAAACGTACAACAATCCTGAAAATAATTCAAAATCCCTGGCAATGTCAGTCTGCCATCTTCGCCTGTCTCACTATATCTGACTCTGCTGTTAAAACTGTAGTTCATCCGCTTTTCCTCTCTGTATATGAATATATTTTGTAACTATTCAGCAGTCTACTATCCCGCGAGGTGTTTTGGCATGAACATGCCAAAATCCTGAGACATACAAGTCAAAATCCCATCGCCGAAGGCGATTTTTAATGGATTTTGACTCGTAACTGTGAAGGTACTGAACAGTTACTATATTTTTATCATTACTTATTATGCTATGTATCACCATATTTCGCAAGACTGAGCATTTTTCTTACCAGAATTTTAATACTAATTAAAATATTACAACATCAAAAAAAAACAAGCAGGAAGCTTTTGGGTATAACACACCTCAACAACTTCCTGCTTTCTATTACTTTCTTAACACAATACATCTTTTTTTATAGAAGGAAATTCCGTAGCAGAACACTTCATCATAATTATCCGCAAACTCTTCTGCATACATTCTATCATTTATCTGTCGGACAGCTTTCTCGCAATCTGATTCCATATGTTCCAAAGTCTTAGAGTATTTCGCCTCAAAAACAGCTACCCTGCCATTTCTTGAGTCCAATACCACAACATCACTGGTATTTTTCCAGTATCCTGTCGGCTTTGCATCTGGATTCTCCTGAAGATCCCGCAAATAGTTCATCACATCCCAGGGACAATATACATCCGTTTTTCCAAAATGATATCCATCATACCATACTTTGACCTGCTCCGTTTTTTCCGAAACATCCGCATCTATTAAAAGCTGGTCAACATCCTTCTGCGTAAAGCCAAAGTATTCATTAAACCTTGCGGCGGTAATTGTATCGGAAACAAAATTGTTTGTTCCCGTAAAGATACTTATGGCCTTACACAAAAACTATATCTCTATTTTATCAGACCATTTCCATACTTACCATACTATTTTTTCGACATATTCGCAGCAAACGTAATCATTACCTTAAACAGATCTCCATCCAGATACAACTTAAATTCTCCACCCTGCAATTCCGTCAGGCTCTTGGCGATGGAAAGACCGAGTCCGCTTCCTTCTGTATTTCTGGCAACATCTCCACGGATAAATCTCTCCGTCAGTTCATCTGCTGAGAAGTTCAGTGGCTGTGCAGAAATATTTTTCAAGGAAAAGACCACTTTCTTATTGCTGTTGCTGATTTCCGCATATACTCTGGTTCCTTCCATTGCATACTTCACAACGTTACCAAATACATTCTCCAGGACCCTCCACATTTTCTGTCCGTCTGCGTAGATCATGGACGGCTCATCTGTAAAATGCACCATCATGGTAAGGTTCTTTTCCTGAAACTTCTCTTCGAATTCTCCGATAACCTGCTGTACCATTTCCACGAAATCAATGTCGTTCATCTCAAATTTGATATTCCCGGTACTTGCCTTGGACGCTTCCACCACATCCTCAGTTAACACCTTCAGTCTCTGGGATTTCTCATCCAGAATACGCAAATATTCCTGTACTTGCGGGTCTGTCAGATTCTCACGCTTCAGTAAATCTACATAATTAATAATAGATGTCAACGGCGTTTTCAGATCATGGGAAACATTTGTGATCAGTTCTGTCTGCATTCGTTCTTTCTTCAGGCTGTTCTCCACCGCAGCATCCAGACCGTCACCGATATTATTGATATATTCAGCCATTGCTTTGTATTTTCCGGTAAGCTGCTCTGTTTTAATCTTATACTGCAATTCTCCGTCACTGATTTTCTTCAGTCCGTCCATAATAAGATCCAGACCATCCACTTTACGAACTGCATAAACGATTGCCGCTACATCTGCCACGATCAGCACCAACGCAAATACTCCTGACGCATTTATCATAAACTGTAAAAACACAAATCCGCCAATACCAAACAGAACTTTTATTTTTTCTGATGTATTTCGAGAAAAGCTGCCAATAAAATCTACGATCTTTCTATTGCATTTTCCAATCCATTTCAAAATTCTTCTAAGCAAACTGTTTTTCCAGAACGTACCTGCCTTGATTCTTCTTACCAGGCTGAGATATCCTGTCAGGAACCATGCCATTGTATAAATTCCGCATATTACCAGTGAAATTATCAGAATCTGCATATTGTTGAAAGTCCCGATCAGTGAGTTTGCAATCACTGTTACCATTCCCATAAAACCAACAAGCCATACCCCTGTCACAACTCCCGCCGCGATTTCTGTATACCATCTGTCAAAACTATTCAGATGGATTTCTTCATCTTCCGGTTTTCTTCCTGCTGCCACTGTCAGCCAGATCATACTGATCAGCCAGATCACACAACTAAGAATAGTTCCAAGCAATACCGGCAGCATCAAATTTGCATATTTTTCAAAAGTCTCTGCATCAGACGCAATAGAATCTGCTATCGGAAATTCAGTGTCTACATTGACTGCAAAAACAAAATCTTCTGTATCAAGGCTCTGTTTAATCGTATGATTCCATACCTGCAGGCTGATATTTGGAATATCTGTAACACATTCACTTAAATCCGGGTAAATAACCGCAAATGTATGCTCCTTAAGTATCTTCTCAAGGTTCTGCTCCAGCTGTGTGTAGTCACCGTATGCCTCTTTATTTGTATAGACTGTCTTTGCTTTTTTATCCGCGAAAAGATATGTGAGGTTACTACTCCCTTCCTCACATTCCCCTGTGGGCTGAAAAGAATTGTCCTGTGCAACTGTATATTCATAAGTTTTGGCATCATTTTGTACGGAACTGATACAATCCAGAAGATTAGCCAGTTCATCGTAAGCTCCCCGAGGACTTCCACTCCATTCCTCACTGGAATTTACTGCATCCAGAAGATTATCCGCTCCCTGCGGTGCAAATTTCTCTGCAAGTCCATTCACTGAAAGGAAATAAGTCTCTGAGTATTCCACCCCGGTCGTAACATCCGTGACACTTCCAATATTCTGGCTCTCATCTGAATTCCAATAAACCAGATCATATGCCACATCCACTTTCTGAGCATCTGTTTTGTCCCAGAATTCATCTGCATCTAAATCAAAGTAATCTTTATTATAATCAATTTTCAGGGTTCCCTCTGCTATCCTCTTTTTGAAATCATCAAGATAAAAGCAATGACTGGTTCCATCAGTTGTCCGGCACTGAATGATATTTCCATTATCATAATATGCCTCGCTTCCATCCCAGTCCTTCGCCCATTCCAGAATATCATTTACAGAATATGCAAGACCAGAAACATCCTTCATTGAGAGCTCTTTAATGGCATCCCGTGAGTTACCTTTCTCCTTAAATTCAAAAAGATCAATCACTGCTGATGAACCTGCGTTTTTAAGAAAATTTATATCCTCCTGTACAGATAAACCACCGATAATATCCGTTCCTTTTTGACGCAGTTCATTGTTAAATTCCTCTGATTCAATATAATTTTTATTTCTGTCATCCAGACGGATTCCTTTCTCATAGAGTGCGACAAAAGCTACCATGCAGACTGCTGCTGCAACCGCAGCCAGATGTGCAATCACGATCCAGACTGTCTTGGCAAAATTGCTTCTATATCTCTTTCCTTTCATTGTTTTGTCCCTTTCCTTTTTATTCTTATCCACTCATTTATCTTGCTGTCATACAACGATAATGATAATTTATTCGCCAAAAATAACTGTTAACTGACTAATGTCATTTTTTACGATATCTTCTCTACTTTATATCCAAGTCCCCACACAACTTTCAGGTATCTTGGCTCTCTCGGATTGATTTCAATCTTCTCTCTGATATGCCGGATATGCACCGCTACCGTATTATCTGCCGCCACGGCTTCCTCGTTCCAGATATTTTCATAAATCTGGTTAATAGAGAAAACTCTGCCCTGATTCTTCATCAGTAAAAGCAAAATGTTGTACTCAATCGGCGTCAGTTTTACCAATTCTCCATCTACCCGGACCTCTTTCAGATCATCATTGACACTTAACCCTCCGGTTTCATAAACATGAGCGCTCTCCTGCGGCACTGCAGCTCCCAGTCTTGTATATCTTCGAAGCTGTGATTTCACTCGTGCCACCAGTTCCAGTGGATTAAACGGTTTGGTCACATAATCATCAGCACCTACATTTAATCCCAGAATCTTATCCGCATCTTCTGACTTCGCAGAAAGAATAATGATCGGAAGCGGATTCTCCTCTCTTATCTTCAAAGTAGCCCTGATTCCATCAAGTTTCGGCATCATGATATCTATAATCAGCAGATCTACTTTCTGACTTCGCAACACATTAATTGCCTCCAGGCCATCATACGCCTTGAAAATCGTATATCCTTCCTGTTCCAGGTAAATGCTGATTGCCTCCACGATGTCCTTATCGTCATCGCAGACCAGAATATTCGCCACTTCATACACCTCCCTCTTTTCAAATCCCCGTCTCAATTTCCATAACTTTTAAAAGTCCTGCAATTAAATTTCCGGTTTTTAAACATCTTTTATGTTTTTCTGTTATTAGAATAATCAAAGTATCTTAATATGAAAGGGACAAATTCTTAAGATTTTCTTATGATTATTTCAGAAGTTCCTCAATATTCAAATTTTCAAATGATTTTATCACCGGGAATTTTGCTTCGATTTCCGGCTCTTTTCCCTGTGTATACCAGATTCCTTTCAGCCCACATTTTGCAGAACCTTCCACATCTTTTTTCAGACTGTCACCGATAAATGCACATTTATTCGCAGAAAATCCGGCTTTTTCCACACAGATATCAAATAAATGTGAATCTGGCTTCTCAGCACCGGCTTCCTCACTGGTTACAATAAAGTCAATATAAGAATACAACCCCAAAGCACTTAATTTTTTATACTGAACATAAGCAGTCATATCCGTACCAATTCCAATACGTATTCCCCGCTTTTTCAGTTCCTGCATAAATTTCTGAACCCCTGGTGATGGCTGTGCCTGTCGGATCAGTGTATCCCAGTATGCATGGTACATATTTAAAGCATGTGGAAACAACGGCTTTTCCCATAATTCCAACATAATCTGCATTCGAAGCAGACGACTGTGAATAGCCGCCGTATCCGTCCGGATTCTGTCCAGCATAATTCTCTGCGCTTCCTTATAGCATCGTTTCATCTCTTCCCCAGATACCCCAAACGCACTCTCACAATAATCCGCCAACGCTTTCATACCGTAAATATGGTTTTTATCATAATCATACAATGTATTATCAATGTCAAAGATTACTGCTTTTATCATTTTGTATTCCTCTTTCTGTAAAGCTATGTTCTGACAGTTTTTCTGCTTATGAACATGGCTTTGTAATTTAGCTTTATGATTTGATTTACTCCTCTGATTTTATCAGCTTCCTGTCTTCATCCGGATACACTCTGCTTATTGCTCTTCGCAACCTCCGCAGGGGACTTACTTGATTCTGTTAAACACATATTTATCCAGTCTCTCAAACGCCTCTTTTACTCTGCTAAGCGGCAGTGCCAGATTCATTCTGATTGAGCATGGGTGCAAAAACATTCTTCCATCCTGCCATGCAACACCGACATCCCATCCTGCTTTCTGCACTTCATCAATACTCTTTCCATGTTCTTCGCACCATTTCGTACAATCCAGAAACAGCATGTAAGTTCCCTGTGGGCGGCTGACCTCCACTCCCTCAAAGTGTTCCTTAATATAATTGCAGGCAAAGTCTACGTTTCCGGTCAGCACCTGACGCAGTTCATCTACCCACTCATATCCTTCCGGCTTATATGCTCCGATCAGCGCGTGCATAGACAGAACATTCATCTCATTATAATGTGGTTTACTGCTCTTTGCCACAACTCTGTCTCGCAGATATTTATTATAAATAATATGATAGCTTCCTACCAGTCCTGCCAGATTAAAAGTCTTACTTGGCGCATACACCGCAATTGTTCTGTTTCGTGCATCCTCACTTACAGACTGAGTCGGAACATGTTTATAGCCCTCCAGAATCAAGTCAGACCAGATTTCATCAGAAATTACAACGCAGTCATTTGCTTTATAAACCTCCATTGCTTTCTCAATTTCACACTTCTCCCATACTCGTCCACATGGATTATGAGGGCTACAAAAAACTGCCACATGAATGTTATTTGCTTTAATTTTCGCATCCATATCCTCAAAATCCATACGCCAGATTCCGTTCTCATCTTTCTTTAACGGACTGTGAACCATTTTAAATCCATTATTTCCAATACTTCCGGTAAAGCCTATATATGTCGGACTGTGAAGCAATACCGCATCTCCCGGCGCTGCAAAAGCAGTCAGTGCGGAAACCACACATCCGAGCACACCATTTTCATAACCAATATGGTCTTTCTCCAGTCCTGTCACACCATTTCGCTTCGTCTGCCAGTCAATAATAGACTGGAAATATTCCTCTCTCGGTGAAAAATATCCATATGCCGGATGTTTTGCACGCTCAATGATTGCCTCCGGAATTGTCGGTACCGTTGGAAAATTCATATCCGCCACCCACATTGGAATGATGTCAAATCCCTCTTTTGGCTTCGCGGGACTCATTGCGCTTGTTCCTAATCCATCTACTGCAATCGCATCCATATTGTGTCTGTCTATGATTGATGTAAAATCGTATTTCATATTAACATTTTCCTCCACTTCGTATTTACTCTGGATAATTTTCCCTCCACCGCAGGGCAATTCTGCCCGGAGAATTTTATTATACCATTCCCTTCATCTCAATTCCACAAAACCATTGTAACAGCTACTTGTTTTTTATTAATTTTGCACAATTTTATTTATTTTTTCGCTGTACAATGGTACAATATGAAAAGATTAAAAATGAATGGGAGGTATTTTTATGAATCAGGAAAAC
The DNA here is from genome assembly GCF_037890165.1 of Blautia sp. HCN-1074. Taxonomy (NCBI): domain Bacteria; kingdom Bacillati; phylum Bacillota; class Clostridia; order Lachnospirales; family Lachnospiraceae; genus Blautia; species Blautia sp. HCN-1074. The sequence continues at coordinate 33,662 of NZ_JBBKBP010000012.1, read as the reverse complement.
ATGACAAAAATTTATGCCCGCAGTGACAGTCGTATTCAGCTCAAAGTAATTCCAGGACATTTTGTAACATCCCAGTCCCATATCACGCACTATCTTGACCTTACAACCATGAAGTCAAGAACTGCAGAAGCACAAAATATCGCACATGAACTGGCTTCCAATTATGAAGTTTCTACCCCGATTGACACCATCATCTGTATGGATGGATTGGAAGTAATTGGCGCGTATCTTTCAGAAGAACTGACGAAAGCCGGCATCTTCTCTCTGAATGCTCACCAGACAATTTATGTAATCACACCTGAATTAGGAAATTCCGGACAGGTTATTTTCCGCGATAATTATCAGCCAATGATCAAAGGTAAAAATATCCTGATTCTGAATGGTTCTATTACTACCGGTTCCACTTTATCAAAATCAATTGAAAGCATCCTGTATTATGGCGGTATCATAAGAGGCGTTGCTGCCATTTTCAGCAGAGTTGACAGTGTCGCTTCTCTCCCTGTACACTCCATTTTCAATGCCAAGGATGTACCAGATTATCATTCCTATCCTTCCAACAACTGCCCAATGTGCCAGAAGAAGCAAAAAATTGACGCTATTGTCAGCAGTTACGGATATTCTGCATTGTAAGGTTTTCTTACAATATTCTAAGTACTTTAGGATTTAGACAGACACACAAGCTAAAGAGGCTATACACTTATCAAAAAGGCTACAGTTTTAACGAATATAACTTCGTAAATCTGCAGCCTTTTTTCAATATCATATATTACTATATTTAATCAACTTATCGTTTTAAGAAATATTCCTATTCCTGACCAACGTCTTCTTATTCCTGTATTTTTTCTACATAACATCCGCCAAGTACAACAGCAAGTGTAGTTCCACCACTGATGTTATCAAAACTTGTAGTTCCCAGAGGTATTCCGTAAATCTTTACAGTATCATCATCCAGCACATTCGGTAATTCTCCAAAATAATATACCATATAATTCTCGCCCTCATCATCATATGCCTGTAATATTGTAAGTGTCTCATCTCCTGCATCTTGTTCACTTATCTGCAATACTCCGGCATAATCAATTACCATAACCTGATCTCCATACTTATCCGGGCTTTTTGAAATGTTTTTGTAACCGATCTCACTGTTTATATACGGAGTCAATGTATCTACTCCTGAAGCAGGGAACAAATCTTCATGCTCATTGATAAAATCAATTGATTTCTGACTCATATTGTAACCCCTGTCACCTTCAGATTCCTGTCCAAGCAGCTGATACAATCTCACCTTTGATGATTCCGTATCACTTTCCACACTCGCTGCATCTGAGGTATTCTGTGTCACATTCGTACTCGTTACACTTCCGGAGCCACTGTCATCACTCTCTCCTGCAACAATTCCAATTGCTGCCATAATTACCAACGCAATAATAACTTTCGATAAGACTTTCTTCTTTTTCTTCTTCGGCTTCTCTAATGGTTCTCCGCAATTCGGACAAAACTTTCCGTCAAATTCGGTTCCGCACTTTTTACATTTCATAGCTTTTTCCTGCCTTCCCTTACGTCTCTCATAACAGTTCTATTCTTACTGTCAACAGACTTTCTGAATCGTTCTTTCAGCTCTTTTGTATTTACAGCAAGCCCAATGCTTTTCCAGCGAGTGCTACAATAATAGCTCCCGCCATAATACACCAGAACCACTCCGTAAAAACACTCTGAAAACCAAAATGAATCACAGTAACACAGCTGGCATAAATCTTATGAACGATCACGCCCATTACCAATATCAAAATACATAAAACTATCGACATTTTTTTCCTCCCAACGTTTCTTTTTCATATAATTATACCCCTGCCTGTTCTATGTTTTATTCACTGCCAGTGTATGTTTTCCCCATATTTCTACATTTACTTTGCGCTCCTGCCAACTTGGTACTATACTGATTATTATTCGCAGACGATATTTTTACGAAGCACTTTGCGAAACACACTAATATCACAACTAAACGGGGAACTTATCCCGTTTTTACACTATAAATCCGAGGTGAATAACAATCATGACAGAAAAATCAGGAAATGAAAAATTAAGCACTGACATCCTTTTTCAGGAAATAGAAAAAAGAGGAACTGTAAACCGGGAAAACATTCATTTTGTTGAACAGGAGGAAATCCTGTTGGAACTCTACAACCGTATTGCTGCGATTCCTGCCAGCATCAATAAATTTGCAGGCATGTGCAACATCTACCCTTCCCATCTTCATGATTTCTTAAAGGGAAATAAGAATCTCAGCCGCGACAAACTTATCATTGTCTGTATTATGCTGAAATTAAGCCTTCAGGAATCCAGAAATATTCTTAAACGCCTGATCCAGGCAGATTTTTATCCGAAAAACGAGCGGGACTTCGAAATCATGTGTGGAATACGCCAGAGAAAAAGTCTTTACGACATCAATGAGATTCTACTCGCCAAAGACTTAACTCCCCTTAATTAACATGCCATTTTCTTTGCAAAATTCCAGAGCATGCCATATACTATACTTAAAAGTCAGACGGACGAAAAACATCTGCCTGGCGATTTGATCAAACACTTTGGAGGATAACTTTTCTTATCATGGCACTCTCACAAACTATGCAAAAAACATTGCAGGAATATATTGATCTTGATTTTCTGGATGAACTTTCTGCACCAAAGCAGAAGAAAGATGGAAATTTTTACAGCATCTACACTGCCGAACTTCAACCTGAATACGCGTCACTTGCAGCCGACAGAACATCCATAATCCTTAAGGAAATTTCTCCGGAGCAGGCAGCAATATATGAAAAATTAAGTACCGTATGGAATCCATATACAGAAGCAGTTTTCGGAGTCGTATCCGCCGACAATCAATTTATCTCCATTAATGAATTTATCCGCAAACCTGTATGCCTAAAATATTCCTCAAGGAGGCTTGCCGAAAAGAGAAGTCTGTCCCTGGAAGATTACATAAATGAATATGGCTGTTTATCTGAAACAGAAGCTCTTATTTTCCTTATTCAGCTCTGCATTGGACTGGAAAGTATTGCTTCTCTTTCTTTTGTGCATGGCGATGTTGCACCTCAGAATATTCTGCTCACCGACCGCCTCTCTATGCTTACCGATCCATACAGACATATCTGCGGACTTCATCAGAAAATCTGCTGCAAGATGATAGATTTCGACATCACAAGCCGTTTTAAAAATGAAAATCATATGGTCACAGTAATTGCCGGAACCAACCCTTACGCAGCACCGGAGATCCTGGATTTCAAAAATCCAACCGACAGAGTAGACATTTATTCCCTTGGATGTGTCCTCGCATTTATGATCGCGGGAAAATCCCCAAAACAGATTTCTCCCGAAGCTCTCCGCAGAAAATGCAGCAAAAAAATCCGCAGGATTATTTTTAAATGTACTGCCGATTACTCTAAGAGATACAAAAAACTCTCTGCCTTGAGGCGTGATCTGGAAAAACTACTTGCATCAACCGCACCACCGAAGAATTTACCCCTCAGCCATATCCCGGGACTTCGTACTGCAACGCCACTGAAGGCTACAATTATTTCGGCTCTTTGCGGGTTTTTAATATTACTTCTTGCTTCATTATTCCATTAATTTTTCCAGTATTATCTTTAACACTGAACAATTATATTACCTTTAATTATTATCCTGACAATGAGGAAATCATATGAACGAAAAACTACTGAAAATCGCGCATAAGCAGCAGAATCTCGAATATCTGAAAAAACAAAATATTACCTCGCCGCATCAACTTCAGGAATTACGAAACCAGATTCCCGGTGAATATACCTCGCAGATTCTGGAACAGTGCAGTCGCATGAATCACCATACCTACACATACAGGTTTTCATTTATATTGTCCAATATACTTGCCTGTATCATACTTTTGATCACCGTAGTTCTTCTGCTTAGCTCATTGCATTCCACACCCGAGCCTAACTTTGAAACACCTTGCACTCAGGCTCAGGAAGCTATTGACAACGGAGATTTGCAAAAAGCACGAGACATCCTGGAAAGCACCAATACACCATCGGATACTTTTGCAGGTGCTCTGACCTATTCTTCCCTTTATGAGGCGGAGGGAAATTACGATGAGGCCGCCGATGTGATAATCACATTTATTACTGATGTCATGGGAACGCAAAGTATTCTGGACGCTTCTCCTCTTTATACACGTATGGTTGAAATAGGAAATATGGAGCTTTCTTCTGCTGAAAAGGATAAATACGAAACCTGCATGAATGCCTGCCAGCAATCTGCTGCAAAGTTTTCTTCTATTTCTGCTTTAATAAAAGAAGAGAATTACGAAGACGCTCTGAAACTATGCGATGAACAGAAGGCTAACGGAAGTTCCGAGTACGTACTCTTCCAGTTTTACTGCCTCTGTTATACCCGTCTGGAAGACTATGAAACTTTCGCACTTAAGCTAATAGACCTTGCAGAAAAAATAAAAGAAGTGGGAGACTTTACCTATCAGTATCCGGATCACTACGATATCCAATATTATCTAAAAGAGGTATATCCTCATGTCTCTTCTGAAACACAGAAAAAAATAGATAGCCTTGAATTATAGCACACTTGATAGATTCCTCCGGTACAACATATTTAAGATTCAATCGGATATTCGCAATCCGCTTTCGCTACGTGGCTCTACACCGAATAACTGCTCCGCAGTTTATCAGGAGGGGCTTGTCCCCCTCCTGTTTTCTATAATTTTTTAATACTTACTATTAGGATGATTTACTCTTAAAAAAGGATTCAACTAATTATCTTCTGATATTTATTTAAGATCTATATATGTTGGTTCATCAGCACCACCAATAATTTTATCAGCAATATCCAAATCTTCATCTATTTGGATTCGAAACTTCTCCCCAACTGGTTCCCATCCATAATTATTTTCTTTTGAATATATCTCGTCAGAATCAGTTTTTTCCTGTACATAATATTCATCATCCAATTGTTCTGCTGATTGTAAATCCCACCGGATTTTTCTCTGATACAATTGTAAATCGAGATATTGACAGTTTTTGTCTGGCAGCGACATCTGGAAGTTATCCGCATCAACTACATCGCCTTCTTCATAATCACCAAAAACACTGGTTTCGAACCTCAATTCATTTTCCGGTCCAAATCCTGCACCTTCAAAACTCACTGGATTGCCAAAACTGTCTGTGCCTTTCAGTTTCAATTCATATTCATTAAGCCATTTATCATCCGGAGTCACCCCAAGTGCCGTAATCCTGGAATGTAAATCGTTCATCGCAAGTTCCTTTAAAATCAGATTACATCCGTCTCCACCTGAAATTTCCATATTCATTTTCTTTCGTATCGTCTGCTCTTTTAATTGCTCTGCTGTAATAGTAAAGTCATAAACAAACTCCGTAATATTCTCAGAACGATTTTTCTCAGAAATTGGCGCGCTACTTCCCACATCCAAAACAAGATGTATCTCTGTTTCTCCAGCTGGCAGTTCCACACCATCATACTCCTGCATCAGAACCATTTCTGTATCCATCTCATATTTTGTATAAGAGTCCAAATCCATTAGCCCTGTCGTGCTGCTAAAACTCTGATATCGCTTACCATTAATCAATGTTTTTTCATCATCAATCCATAAATATAGAGAGTCTTCCTTTTTTTCTTCATAGTCCGGTTTTACTGATACGATCAAACTATAATTATCCAAAATTACCTCGTTGATTGTTAATGATATCCCATTCTTTGTCTGTACCTGATTTATCACTTCTGTATAGGCAGACAAATCTTTGGAAAATCCCATCAGCTCTCCTATTTTTGTAGTAAATTCTTTAACTGCCGCCTGAACATGCGAATTACCAGCCACTGTGATAAAAGCCAAAAGGATTGCCGCTGCCTGACCAATTTTTCGCCTGTACAGCCTGAAAACATCGCCTCTCTTTATTGTCCATGGTTTTCCTGCTTCTGCTATCAGTTCTTCGTCAATCTTTCCAAACTCTTGTGAAAAGTCTAAGTATTTTTTCATATCAACACCTCACGTTTCAAAATACGATATAGTTTTTTTCGATTACGGCATAAATTTGTTTTGATACACCCTTGGGATACGCCATGTCTTTTCGCAATATCCTTTATGGAATCCAGATACCAATAACGCCTGATAAAAATATCCCTGTCTGAATCTGACAGTTTTCTCAGAAAATTTTCTATGATTTTTATCAGTTCTTTTTCCGCGATTTTTTCATCCACTACATAAGAAAAGCTTAATTCATCCATTTCACCACAAACATCAACAACATGCCCATCCATGCGCTTCGCAGCCTGCTTTTTACGAAAACAATCAATTGCAAATCCTCGTGCAATTTTTCCAACATATGCAGATAATACAGATGGCCTCCTGGGTGGTATATATTCCCATGCAGCAAGCCATGTATCATTTAAACATTCTTCCACATCCTCATGATTATTCAAAAGATTCCATACAATTTTATAACAATAACCCGAATACTTATTGCTTAACTCCTGAATTGCCGTTTCATCTCTGTTAAAAAACAACTCGATAATTTTTATATCCTCCACCGCATTTCTCCTTTTATTGTTTCAATAAGATATGATTATTCCTGCAGGATATCATCTTCTTATCATATAAGTCGAAAAAATTATACATAGGTTACAAAATTTTTCAATAAAAAAGGAAAAAGGCCCACACAAAACACTCATATACTTCAAGCCATAAAAAAAAGACACCTCATACCGAGATGTCTCATTTAGCAGGGCTACAAGGATTCGAACCTTGAACTGACGGAGTCAGAGTCCGTTGCCTTACCGTTTGGCGATAGCCCTTTATTTTGTTTTCGCTACTTCGTTCGCGACAATTGGTATTATATAATAGTCTTCCAGAAAATGCAACCCCTTTTTTGAATTTTTTTTAATTTTTTTTATTTTTCTTCAAAAACGTGAAAATAGCGCCTTTTTCAGGGACTTTTTTATGTACTCAGCGTGAAATTATGATATAATCAATAACAACTCATTACTGTTTATATCCATTTCTTTCACATTTAACTGATAAAATAGCAGCTTATAAACAGTAATTCATTTTTTCCGCTGTCAAAAGAAACAGCAGGAAATACTTTTAACAGGAAATTTTAATAATAATTTTCTCCAGATAATGAGATATTATTAACCAAAAAGGAGATTTATCATGAGAGCTAATAATCTTACTCTGCTCACAGACCTCTATGAGTTAACTATGATGCAGGGCTATTTTAAGAACCCGACGAACCAGACTGTTATTTTTGATATGTTCTACCGTACCAATCCGTGCGGCGGTGCCTTTGCGATCACAGCAGGTCTGGAACAGATGATTGAATATATTGAGAATCTTCACTTCACAACCGAAGATATTGAATATCTGAGAGGTCTGGATATTTTTGAAGAGGACTTCCTTGAATACTTAAGCAACTTCCAGTTCACCGGTGATATCTATGCAATCCCGGAAGGAACTGTTGTATTCCCAAGAGAGCCGCTTGTAAAAGTTGTTGCACCTATCATGGAAGCCCAGCTTGTAGAAACAGCAATCCTCAACATCATTAACCACCAGAGCCTTATCGCTACCAAAGCAGCTCGTGTATGCTACGCAGCAAAAGGTGACGCGATCATGGAATTCGGTCTTCGCCGCGCCCAGGGACCTGATGCCGGTATTTTCGGTGCCCGCGCTGCAGTGATTGGCGGATGTGCCGGTACTTCCTGTGTACTCACCGGTAAAATGTTCGATGTGCCGGTACTTGGAACTCATGCACACAGCTGGATCATGAGCTTCCCGGATGAGTATACCGCATTCAAAACCTATGCAAAACTTTATCCGAATGCCTGCACTTTACTGGTTGATACCTACGATGTTCTGAAATCCGGTGTTCCGAATGCCATCCGCGTATTCGAAGAAATGCGCGAAGAAGGTATCCCGCTTACACAATACGGCATCCGTATCGACAGTGGTGACCTTGCTTATCTTTCCAAGGAAGCATACAAGATGCTTGCTGCTGCCGGATTTGATGATGCGATCATTTCCGCTTCCAGTGACCTGGACGAATACCTCATCGACAGCCTGAAAGCTCAGGATGCCAAAATTAATTCCTGGGGTGTTGGTACAAGACTGATCACCTCCAACGATAATCCTGCTTTCGGCGGTGTCTACAAACTCGCTGCTGTTAAAGATGCTGACAGCACAGAATTTACGCCTAAGATCAAGCTTTCTGAGAATACAGAGAAAGTTACCAATCCTGGAAATAAGACTGTATATCGTCTCTACAGCAAGACAACAGGCAAGATCAAAGCTGACCTTATCTGCCTTGCTGATGAGAAATTAAATGAAGAAGAAAACATGGTTCTCTTTGATCCAATCGACACATGGAAAAAGACCAAAGTCCTCGGTGGAACATATGAAATCCGCGAGCTTCTCGTTCCGGTTATCAAAGCTGGAAAACGTGTTTACGAATCTCCATCCGTTATGGAACTTCGTGACTACTGCCAGAAAGAGCAGGGCACTCTCTGGGATGAATCCAGACGTTTCGTAAATCCACAGAAAGTTTATGTAGACCTTTCCCAGAAACTATGGGATCTGAAAAAAGATCTTCTTGAAGAAATGAGTGAAAAGTCTCTTGACTGATCACTATAACTATTAGCTATTTATAATCGAAATTGAAAATATAATAGCACTTCCCTGCTTCATGTCAGGTAGATATTTTTAATTAAAACAGAATTCTTACTTGATTCGTTTAATTTAATCCACATAAAAGTCCCCCTTCCCTCATAAACATAAAAGGGAAAGGGGGCTTTTCTTATGAATCTGTATACCCGTCTGATCAACAAAGACCATCCTCTGCCACCAGACTATGTTCCTGAAAATCTGACCGACATCGGAATTCCATTTGACGCACCCTGCGGTGATCCGAAACGTCTGCTGGAAATCCGCACCGCACATGCAGCCCTTATGCTGATACAGGCAGCACAAAGAGAATCTCTGATTCTTACCGGAATCTCCGGATATCGCTCCTACAAGCGCCAGCAACAGCTATGTATCGGACACTCAAATCCTGCCAGCTCCACTCCATACCAACAGATATCTCCTGCTCCTGTTAATCCTTATGTTGCATTACCCGGCACCAGTGAGCATCAGAGCGGACTTGCACTGGATGTTTCCTGTCCTGCTGTTAATCATGAATTAATTACAGAATTTGCCGAAACTCCTGAAGGTAAATGGCTTGTCAGAAATGCATCTCTATACGGTTTTATTATTCGCTACCCTGCAAATAAAGAATCCGTCACCGGCATTTCCTGGGAGCCATGGCATATCCGATATGTAACCCGTCCACTTGCCAGTTGTCTTGCACTGACAGGACTCACTCTTGAAGAATACTACACTACCTTCGGGGCACCTCTACAAAATCCTGAAACAACAGTCCCATAATTTGTACTTTTCTATTTTTTCAATGCTACTACCTATAATATTTATCTGTTTAGCTTCATCAGATATTTCTATAATAAGATTGTAACAGCTTCGTACTCTCACAGATTACGAATTAAAATGCATCACAATATCACAGATTTCGCTTTTCGTACCAACACGCATGTTTGGTCCGAAAAGCCCCACACCGGATGTCACAATATTGTGCATGTTATCCTTTTTCAGATACCCGCACGCATTCTCCCATAAGAATTTAATCGTGATATTTCCCGGAAATAACTGTCCATCATGAGTATGACCACACAAATCCGCATCCACACCGGCATCAGCCAGTTCCTGAAGTTCTCTCGGCTCATGGTCAATCACCAGCACTGGCAATGATAAATCCATATTATCAGTAATTTCCTGCGCAGTCTTTCGCTCCTCAATTCCCCGGCCTGGTCTTTCATAATCCGGTCGTCCATACAGATAAAACGCATTATCAATTAATACATACTCATCTCTAAGCAACGTAAATCCGGCTTTCTCCAGAAACTCATCCATCTCCACACTACTCTGCTTCTTTGCCCTGCCACCAAAAGTAAATCCGGCAAGAATCTTTTCCTGAATGTCATGATTTCCATAACAGGCATACACACCATACTTTGAATGGATTCCCCTCAAAATTTCTGCCAGCCTGTCCGGATTATCCAATGCCTCATATTCATTGTCAAAAATATCTCCTGCAACTACAACCAGATCCGGATTCTGAGCATTAATTTTCTCTGCCATCTGCTCCATCTGACGACATCCAATGTTATATCCCAGATGAAGATCCGCAATCAGTACCACATTTAGCGACTTTAATTTCCCCGCTTTCTTGCCAACGGAAATCTCGTACTTCGTGGTCTGTATATTTCCGGCATTGATTACTCCATAAATGCTTATTACTGAAATAATCACCGCACATACCGTACCAATGACCGCAGTTCCCACATTACTGAAAAGAATCTCTCTTCCCGGAAAATTGATATTCTTCAGTGGATATTTAATGATCAATCTCACGCCATCAGCGATTCCCAGCGTCATAATTGCATACACCAGAACGCCAAGCCAATAATTACTCAGAAGTTTCATAAATCTCCGAAAGCCAGAATCCGGCGCCATAAATGCAATCAGAATACTGAACACAACAAAAAGATAAACAAGACCGATTCCCCTGCACACCCACACATTCTGAAAAACAGCATGCAATACCTGAATCCAATGTATACTTCTAAACAGAATATAAGCACACACCAACAAATACAGCGGTGCTAAATAAATTGCTATCATGTATAGCTCCTCCTTTTCATCGTTTTTTATTATACAAAAAAGAATCCTCAGTTGCCACTATTGGTTTCTGAAGATTCTCTTAATTTATTATAAATTATTATTGCTCCATCTGCCTTCCAAGAAAACCGGTTGCCGTCTTTATCAGCATCTTCTCCGACTCTCCCATCACATCTCTCTCATTCTTTCCAAGCAGAAGCACTGAACCCACTGCATCTCCTGCACTGATAATTGGCTGCATAATCTGTGAATATAATGGTTCTCTCTGTTCCTGTGTAACCGGAATTCGGCTTCTGTCATTCCCATTTGCAAACACCGAGCCTCTCTCAGAAATCGTTTCCTCAAGAGCCTTACTGATTGGCTTTCCCACATATTCTCTACTTCCCTGCCCTGCTGCCGCAACTACCTGGTCATGGTCAGTAATACACACCACCATCCCACTGGACTGAGCCAAGGCCTCTGCATATTCTTTTGCAAAAATATTTAACTCTCCGATCGGTGAATATTTTTTCAGAATAATTTCTCCCTCCCGATCCGTAAAAATCTCCAAAGGTGTTCCTTCTTTTATCCGCAAAGTTCTTCTGATTTCCTTAGGAATTACAACTCTGCCAAGATCATCAATCCGCCGAACGATTCCTGTAGCTTTCATGCACTTTTCTTCCTCCTGTTTTTCCTGTTCTGAAGGCTATAATATTAGTCTTCAGATTTTTTACACTCCCTGCAACACTTCGTCTAAATATGTCTTAAACATTATATTTTTACGCTTCTGTCTGCAAGAATTTTTACATCATGTGCTGTATGGTTATTATGTGGAAAAACAGGCAGAATATACATTTCCATATTTACCAAAAATCGTTATTTTTCTTTTATTATTTTCCAGTAAGCAGTTCTACTAATTCCTCTCTTGTCAGGCTGCCGCCGTCAGATTCAATCCCGTTCCTCCGGCTTTCAGAGAAATGCAGAACACCTGCGTATCATCCTTATTAAAACTCTCCACCATCTGTGCGCGCTTTTCCTTACTTACAGAGCCGGTCAGCATATAGTAGCTGATTTTCTCCTCTTCAAGTCGTTTCGCAAGATGATCCATCATTGTCGTAAACTGAGAAAACAGCAGGATTTTGTGGCCACCTTCTACCGCATTACGAATCATATTCAGGCACATCTCTTTTTTTGCAGAATCACCTTTATAATCCTCAAAGACTAATGACGGATCACAACAAATCTGTCTCAATCTGGTAAGTTCCGCCAGAATTGTAATTTTAGATGATTTAAACTCTTCTTCAGACTGTTTATCAAGCATCAGCATCATTCGTTTTACATGAGCATCATAAAGTTTCTGCTGCTCTCCTGTCAGCTGGGCAAACATGTTCTCTTCCAGTTTGTCCGGAAGGTCGGTCAGAACCTCTTTCTTTAATCTTCGAAGTACAAATGGACGTATCATTTTCTGCAAACGCTTCATCGCATCTTCATCAGAATTCTGAACTACCGGAATCTCAACCTCTTCCCGGAATTTCTTATAGCTGTAAAGAAAACCTGGCATCAGATAATCAAAAATACTCCATAATTCACTGAGACGATTTTCCACCGGTGTTCCTGTCAACGCCAGTCTAAATCCTGTCTGAATCTCTTTTACTGCTTTAGCAGCCTGTGTATTGGCATTCTTAATAAACTGTGCCTCATCAATAATCTCACACTGAAAACTGTATTTTTCATATTCATTACTGTTCTGTAAGCGCAGCACAGATAAACTTTTTTACCTTTAATTCAATTAAGAAGCGTTTCCCGACATATTTCTCATCAGCGTCTTTGAAATCATATTTTATGTACCTCTCTATAAAAAGAACCCCTCCACCAGGCAGCCTCAATCTCTGCTCAAAGTGAAGGGATTTCCTCATCCATCGCTATTTATTTTACACGATAACCTTTGCAACTGCAAGACCATAAACTTCAAGTTTATCGTTTCCGTTGCCATAGATCCAGCTTACCTCTCCTTCCGGTGCAGGAATGCTGACAGCCTCTGTTCCGAAGTTCTGGTAAATATAATATTTCGCATTTCCATTCTCTCTCACTGTAATCTCCAGTGCATCCGGAATCTCTTCTTTGATTCCACAGGAAACGCCACTGTCTTTTAATACTTTCTCAAGGAAATCTCCATAGAATTCCTTATCTGCATCTGCTGCCACATACCATGCCTTGCCTTCGCCATATTCATTGACAGTCAGGCAGGAATATCCTTCATAGAAATCACTTCCATAAGTCATTAAAGTACGTGCCCCGCGAAGTTCTACAAGGTCACACAGATACTTGCAAGTATAAGTCTTATCCATTCCAAGTTCATTACCCGGTACAGGAACGAAAGAATTCTCTTCCCAGTCATAAAGACCATCAATCTCTGTACTTCTGATTCCCAGCACATCCATCAGTCCATGCGGAGTTCCTTCCAGATAACATCTGTCAGTATCATCTGCGATTCCTGACCAGTAACTTGTCACCAGAACACCGCCGTTCTCCACAAATGCACGAACGTTTTCTGCGAAACCTTCTTTGAACATATAAACCATTGGCAGCGCCAGCACTTTATAATTGTCCAGATCACAAGTCATATCAATCACATCTACATTCACGCCCTGCTTACGGAAACCTCTGTAGAATTTCAGCATTGCTTCCAGATAATGCAGACCTTTATTTCTCGGGCCCTGGCTGTCTTCCATTGCCCACTGGCTGTCCCAGTCATAAATCATGGCCACCGGACTGCTCATTGTCGTTCCCGCCAGTTCCTTTAACTCTTTTAAAGTTGCTCCGACTTTGGAAACCTCTTTAAATACTCTCGTATCATTTCCACCGTAATGATCGATCACCGCGCCATGGAACTTCTCAGAAGCACCTCTGCTCTGGCGGATCTGGAAATAAAGAGCACCCTCTCCACCATGTGCGATTGCCTGCATAGACTGTGCAAAAAGCATTCCAGGTTTCTTTAACTTGCTGACGCTCTGCCAGTTTGTAGAAGTCGGGCAGGACTCCATCTGGAAGAATGGTTTACCTTTCAGAGAGCGCATCAGGTCATGGCACATTCCGTTATCATAAGCCGTATCGATCACTGCTTCTTTATGCCATGTCGGGTAAGTATCCCAGGAAACCACATCAATTTCTTTTGCAATTTTAAAGTAATCCAGACCTCCGAAATAATGCATCAGATTTGCGGTTGTCGGAAGTGTGCTTCCACCCTCTCTCAGCGCGGCAATCTCCTGATGAATGAAGTCTGCTGTCTGATGAGTAACAAAACGTTTCCAGTCCAGGTTCAATGCATGAAGCTGTGTCTCACCAATTTTAGAAGGACTTTCAATCTGATCAAAACTGTTGTAAGTATGGCTCCAGAATGTTGTGCACCACTGATCATTCAGGTTTTCAATCGTCTGATATTTCTCTTTCAGCCAGTTACGAAATGCTTCCTGGCAAAGAGGACAATGGCATTCTCCGCCATACTCATTTGAAATATGCCACAGGATAACACCCGGATGTGTGGCAACTTCCTGCGCCAGTTTCTTATTGATGATATGTACCTTCTCTCTGTAAACAGGAGAAGTATAGCAATGATTATGTCTGAATCCAAACAGTGCTCTGTGACGTGTCTCATCTACACGAAGCACTTCCGGATATTTATCAGCCATCCATTTCGGTCTTGCACCTGAAGGTGTTGCAAGAATTGTTGAGATTCCTCTTTTGTAAAGCTTATCAATAATTTCCTGCAGCCATCCGAAGTTAAATACTCCTTCTTCCGGTTCCAGTGTGGACCAGGAAAAAATTCCAAGGCTTACCACATTGCATCCGGACTCCTCTAACATATCAATATCCTTTGCCAGAATATCCGGTCTTTTTAACCACTGTTCAGGATTGTAGTCGCCGCCATGAAGCAGCTTGTCGGTTCTAAAATCCATACCTGTTCTCCTTTTAATTCTCTATTCTCAGTCGTTTTCTTTTTCATTACCATATTTAATACTCTATCCGATTTCAAAACACTCTCTTCTCGTTGCGTATTACTTTTCTCAGTCAAAGCAGACGGGATTTGATTTCATTCTTCTTACAGGATATAGTTTGCAATTACTCCAAGCACCAGCAAATGCAAAGGATAAAAAGCATAATAGACATATTTATTGATACGATCTTTTCTTTCTCCAGTGTAGCACCAGATTCCATAGAATGCAATCGGTCCGGTCACATACATCAGACTTATAATACAGCCCAGCACTGTTTTCAGCACATTTTTTGACTCAAACACATAGAACACAAACACAAGCAGCACCATACAAAGTCCATACTCTGCCCGGAAAATGCTCACCCAGACAATAGCTGCGATCAGGATCAGTACCTTTAACATACCACCTGTAAATCCGGAAGTTTCTTTAAACAGATCTAAGCATTTCAGCATAACCAGACAGATACACATCGTGATCATTGCATTCTGGCTGGAAAAATCCCATATTTTTCCACGAATTGCCAGATCATACGGAATCTCACTGACCAGAGCAGTAATTACCATCGTGATCAGATATTTCTTATAATCTGATGTATTTCGAAATCCCTCTACCAGCAAAAACGCAAATACGGGAATCGCCATCCCGCCAATAAGCTGCATGATGGACCCGATTCCCGCAAGTGTCATTAAACGGGAATCCTGGGACATCGCCTGGTTCAGACTTTCCTGCGTGTACTGGTCTAAATGGATCAGGCCTTTCTCAATAACAGCAATTCCAACAGTCTGGATCAGCATGACAATACATGCAAACATCTTCAGCCCATCGGCTGTAATGTCCGGAGTTTTCCAGACGATTCCTCTTCTTCCCGTTGTCATATTCATAATATCAACCTTTTACAGCACCGCCTGTAATTCCTTCCACATAGAATTTCTGCATGATCATAAACAGAATAGAAATCGGTACGGATACCAGTACACCACCTGCACAGAACTGAGTGAAGTAAGAGTTGATAAGACTCTTATCCAGCATCTTATACAGACCAATGGCAACTGTATATTTGGAAGAAATTCCGGCATTCAGAATCATCTTTGCATACACGAAATCCATCCATGGTACCAGGAAACTGCTGATAACTGTATAAACAACGATCGGGCGGCTCATCGGCAGAACCATCTGGAAGAAAATTCTTGCCTCGCTGCATCCGTCAATTCGTGCAGCCTCGCAGAGCGCTCTCGGAACGGTATCAAAGAATCCCTTCGCAATCAGATAGCCAAGACCTGATGATGCAGAGTAAACCATGATCAGACCAGCATAGCTGTTTGTCAGGTTAAAGGATTTCAGTGTGAAATATACCGCGATCATCGCCAGCATACCAGGAAACAGATTCAGGATAACCGCCATATTCATCAGCGGTTTTCTCATCTTAAATCTCATAACAGATGTTGCATAAGCAACCATCAGTACAAACATGGTGGAAATCACACAGGTAAAGCATGCAATGATAAATGTATTCAGAAACCACTGTGGGAACTGAGATACGGAATCCGGATGAAACAGCTTCAGGTAATTAGTGATGCTCCATTCCTTCGGAAAAAATGTACTGGTATTCATTCCTGAGTATGCGCTGAAGGAAGTACATACCAGCCAGATGATCGGAACCAGCCAGATAAATGCCAGCACTGCGATCAATAAATTATGTAATACTATAGAAGAAGTACGACTATCTTTCATCTTTTTCATTATTGATATGTTCCCTCCTTATCTCCCTTGATCATCCTGTTAAATGCAACCAGGGTGAATACTGCACAGATAATAAACACGATAATACCGATTGCTGATGCCATCTTATAGTTGTAGTAATCCTGAGTCAGACGGAACAGCCAGGTAACCAGAAGGTCAACCTCTTTTGCCTGTGAGCTTGCCATCGCCTGGTTCGTTGTTGTATAAACATCCTGTGTAAGCAGATAAATAACATTAAAGTTATTAATATTTTTTACAAAGTCTGTGATCAGAGCAGGTCCTGTTACAAAGAGCAGATATGGCATTGTGATCTTTCTGAATATCTGGAAGTTTGTTGCACCGTCTACTCTTGCGCTCTCAAGCTGGTCAGAAGGAAGGTTCATCAGAACACCTGTTGCGATCAGCATCTGATACGGAACACCGATCCAGATATTAATAAGGATAATCATTACATGTGCCCATCCCGGAGCAGAAAGAAACGGAATATAGCTTGTGGACACAAGTCCTATGCTTCTTAAGAATCCTGTCAATCCAATGCTGTGACAGATTGTATTGACAATACCACCATTTGAAAAGAAGTTACGCACCAGCAGAAGTGACACAAACTGTGGAACTGCAATAGTTACAATAAATAAAGTACGCCACATTTTCGGCAGTCTTGTTTTTTTGCTGTTGAGAAGCAGTGAAAGCAGGATACCACCGATATAAGTTGTGAATGTTGCAAAGAAAGCCCATACAAGCGTCCATCCCAGAACCCGCACAAATGCATATCCGAATGTGGATGTAAGACCACCGCCGCCAAACAGATTGATAAAGTTACTGAGACCAACCCATGAGAACAACTCAGTAGGCGGCATATGCTGCTGATCATAATTTGTAAATGCTACAAAGATCAAAAGCAGGATTGGAATAAAAGTAAAGATAAGAACTCCGAGCACCGGAAGTGTAAGTAACGTAATGTGAAACTTCTCTTCTGTCAGTGATCTGAGATCTTCTTTAAAAGTATTGATATGCTTTCCGGCTTCTTCCATTTTCTGAAGTGCATAAGCATTGATCACGTTCTTAAACCACACAACAGCCGCCGCAAACCACACAACAAAACTGAACAATGAAAACAACAGGATTGTAAAGGAATTATCATAATCATTAAATTCACTTTTCATTGTTTTCATGTTAAAGACTTTTTCCATCTTTACAGTACCAAGGGTACTGAATTTTGGTACATACTGCATTGCAAATTTCACTGAAAAAACAATCACTGCAATCTCCAGCAATGTCATCAGTGCTGCTTTCACATACTGTTTACGCTTTGCATAACCTGCACCCATCCAGATCAGGGACAGCTTTACAAACGCATCACCTTTCACTACAGCAGTACCAAAGTCAGCGAAAAATCCACCGATAGCTTTAAAGAATCCACTCACTGCCGCTACAGCAGAATTATTTTCCTGTGCTGCCATATCTTTCCTCCTCATAATTTCATATGGTTACTGTCTATCTTTAAAACAGCCCACATGCCGTTATGCATATGGGCTATCTTTTTAGTATTTGCTGTCAGATAGTAATATTATTCTACAGAAGCAGTAGCACCCTCTACCAGATTATCAAGTGCTTCCTGGATTGCATTGTCGTCATCTGCTGCTAATGTTCCCTGTGCAATCAGTTCTCCGAATGTCTTTGCAGGATCCCAGTATTTTCCGCCAACCTTCTGAGCCTGTGCATATTCAGACTGAGCTGCAAGTGCTGCAAGTGCTACATTTTCCTGAACAGAATCAGATGCTGCCACATTCTTGTTTGAAGGACCACTTTCTCTCTGATCAAAGAACATCTGCTGGGACTCTTCGTTTGTAAGGTACTCTGCAAGAAGAACTGCCCATCCGGAATTCTCAGAATAACCGTTTACACCAACATATTTGTAACCGGCAACTGATCCCTGCTGAACCTGTGCATCACCTACTGTAAATGTAGGAAGTTTTGTTGCTGCATATCCATCACCAAATGCTTCCTGTGCTGTCATAGCATCCCATGTACCGGAAACACATGCTGCAAGATTTCCTGATGCAAGCTGATTGGAAATGTCACCATCAGCAACCGCCATAAATGCCGGATTGGATGCAATATCAAGCATTCCTTTTACTACATCAACACCCGTATATCCGTCAGCACTTGTTCCGTTCCAGTCCATAGTTGTTGTTCCGTCATCGTTAAGCCCTGTTGTAAATCCTGCTCCATAGAAGAAAGAAGCATTGTACCATCCGGAAGCAAGTGTCATACCAACTTTCTTTCCAGCCTTATCAGCTGCTTCAAGAAGGCTGTCCCAGCTTGCTGCAGCTTCTTCTGAAATTACAGATGAATCATAGTAAAGAAAATATCCGTTGTCAGCAGCTCTTGGAAATGCATACAGGCTGCCATCAATTGTTGCTGCATCAATAGAGCCTTCAACGTTTGCAGCTTTTACATCATCAAGTGTTGTATCTGCAAGCTGCAGCGCCTCTGCATAATCATCAAGTTTCAGAAGTGCTCCGGCTTTTACAAGATCCGGAAGCTGATCATCTGCGAATGCATATACATCTGCACCTGCCTCTACGTCTGTCAGAATTGTATCTTTTGCAGTAGACTCAGATTCTACTCCAATCTGAATATCAAATTTCTGATCTGCATACTTCTCCTGAAATTTATCTGTCAGTTCTTTTAATAAATTCTGATCTTCCTCAGCGCCCCATACAGTCAGTTTAATTGTCTCGTCCTCTGCTGCGCTTACACATACTGTGCAGGAAAGTGCCATAGCTGCTGCCAGTAACGGTGCGATTACCTTTTTTACATTTTTTCTCATTTTCTCTTCCTCCTGATTTTTTGGTGGTTGTACGCAATCATTTCTTAAACATATTACTATTCACTGCGTGCACAGTAACCATAACGCTCTGTTTTTTTGTTGCGCAACCGATTGTTCATGTTTTTAGTATATTACATAATTTTATTAAAGTCAATTAGCCATTATTATCTAATTTTCAGCTGATATTTTGCTATATTGCACAATAATCTTGTTCGTTTTCCGTTTTTCTGCGCAATCGTTTTTTCAACCCCTGCCTCAATATAATGTCAATCGGATATTCGCAATCCGCTTCCGCTACGTGGCTCTACATCGAATAACTGCCCGTGAATCCTACAATCAGGACTCTCCGCCTGCAACGAATTGATTCTGTGACATAATTTCTTTCCGCTGTAGTGCGGTCCTGCCATACCATAGGAATATTACGGAGTAATTTCTTATGATTGATATAAAAAGGGAACCCTTATTCCAAGGATTCCCTACATTTCTCATATACTTTATTTATTGTGTTGATTCTCTCAGCACTACCTGATAATTAAGCGGTGTTATTTCTTCCTGTGGATTCTCTCCAAGAATCTTCAATAGCTTAGTACAAGCCATTTTTCCAAGCCGTACCGCATCAAACTTAATACTCGTAACCGGTGGATTATGATATTCCAGATTTTTACTGTCATACATACTCGCTGCTTTTATTTGTGCCGGTACCTGTATTTTCTTTTCCCTCAGGCTGCTCATACACATACTGCAGATCACGTCATCCATGCATACAATACCGTCTGCTCCTGCTGCATACAACTTACTTACTGCCTCTGATACAACCAGCTGATTATCTACATTCATGAAAATAAGATTCTCATCAACAGGAATCCCTCATTCATGATGTGCATCCAGAAATCCCTGATATCTGCTTACCGTAACATTGTAAGACTGATTTCCCCCAAGGAGCGCAAGGTGACGCATTCCCTTCATCAGCATAATACTTGTCAGTTCTTTTCCTGCCTCCTGATTCTTATTATCTATAAATGGAATATTCGGATCATCTGACGGACCGATCAGCACAAATGGTTCTCTGCACTCTTTCAGATATTTCTGTACCTTAGAGCTTACCACCGCCCTGCTCACTATAATCCCATCCACCTTGCGATTTGCTTCCAGACGCTGTATCTGCGATATATCTTCTCCGTCAATCATAGAAATAATGATATCATAATTATATTCCGAGGCTACTTCACAGATTCCATTCATACAATCTTTAAAAAACAGGAACTCTGTCGCAACATAATCTTTCGGCATTAACAGTGCAATATTATAAGTTTTTCGCTGTGCAAGGCCTCTCGCAACAACGTTTGGACGATAGTCATGCTCCTTGATAAATGCCAATACTCTTTCTCTGGTTGCCTGTCCGATCCGTCCCTTTCCCGAAATAGCTCTGGATACCGTTGTTTTACTAACTCCAAGCTCTCTTGCAATATCATCAATTGTATATATTCTCTTCTCTTCTTCTGTCATCATAATAACATCCTGTCGATATGCGCAACCGATTGCGTTTTTCGTATAGCATAACAAATTAACTCTCTTCTGGCAAGTTAATTCAGAGAAGATATACCGGAAGTTCCTCTTTAATACGAACTGGCCCTTCTACTGTCTCATTTTTATTTTCTGTAACAAATACTGCTTCCAGCTTTTTGGTATCCTGTGTGGAAACAACTGATTTCTTCACCGTTTTCTTCTCAAAAGTTGCTTTAGCTGCTGTTTTAGCTGCTGTTTTGGTTGTTGTCCTGGCAGTTGTTTTAACTGCTGCCGTATCTGCTGTTTTTGCTGTCGTTTTTGTAGTCCTTTTTGCACCTGCACTTGCTGCACGTCTGATACTCTCTTTGCCTACTGACATAATTTCATTACCTCCTCCGCTAATTTCGTATATTCTTTTGCACTTCTGCTTGATTTTTTATACTCTACAACAGGAATACTATTGTCCTGGGACCACTCTATGGAACTATCCACCCTGATTATCTGTTCAAACACGTGGATATCTTCCAATTCATGTAATGTTTCCATCGTCTGCTTATAGTAATTCTTTCTCGTATCCACCTTTGTCACCGCTATCCCGGCGACTTCAAGCTCTGGTGATATCTGTTTTACTTCATTTAAGAATTCAAACATATTTGCAAGTCCAAACATTCCCCACGGGCTTGCCTCAACCGGAATAATCACTTTATCTGAAGCACATAGAATGTTCATAACCCAGCCTCCAAGTGTAGGCGGTGCATCAATCAAAATGTAATCATAAGCTCCTGTCTCTTTAATCTTCTGAATACATTTCCGAAGAATAAATTCTCTCTGCCATTTTGTAAAAAGTTCATATTCTATAGAACTCATTAATGTAGAAGACGGAATCAGATCCAGATTCTCATATGGAGTATGTACCACATAACAACTTAGGTCTTCCTGCTTTTTAATCGCATAATACAAGTTCTTCTCCCCTGTTGCATGCTCCAGCACCCAGTCCTCTGAAAAAAACGCAAGTGACAAATTCAGCTGCATATCTCCATCAATCAGAAGAACCTTCTTTCCAGCCTGAGCCATTGCCGCTCCAAGATTAGAACAAGTGGTAGATTTTCCACTTCCGCCTTTATTATTTGTAAAACATATCGTTATAGTTTTCCCCATGGAACTGCCTCCCTTGTCACTTACTTATCCCACAATAATTGTTTTTTCAATTAATCTCATTATATGAGCTTTATCACGCATTTTCAACTATTTTCCATGCTCCAAAATCTTTTTATTTGATTCCCAAAATATATACTTGATTTTTTGAATATTTATGTTATAGTAATCGTATACTTATTATATAGTTTTTAAAACTACATGTTATTGTTTTTATTTACTCACATAAATGGAGGCGATTTTTATGAAATTCAAATTAAAAGATCCCGGAAGTGCTATTACACATGGAATCGCTCTGCTTCTCGCTGTTGCCGGGGCAATTCCCCTTATCGTAAAGGCTGCACGTTCCTATGACGTAATCCACATCGTAGCTCTGAGTATTTTTATCCTGTCTATGATTCTGCTTTATGCAGCCAGTACTATCTACCATTCCGTAGACTCTACGGAAAAAGTCAACAGACGACTTCGGAAAATGGATCACATGATGATTTTCGTTATGATTGCAGGAAGTTACACTCCGGTCTGCCTGATTGTTCTTCATAACCACATTGGCTATATTTTATGTGCACTGGTATGGAGCGTTGCGATTCTTGGCATCATCTTAAAGGGCTGTTGGATCACTTGTCCTAAATGGTTATCCTCTGTACTCTATATTGGTATGGGATGGCTGTGTGTACTGGCATTTGTTCCTATTTTCCATGCACTCCCACGCGCAGGATTTGACTGGCTTCTGGCTGGCGGAATCATTTATACTATTGGTGGTGTGATCTACGCATTAAAAGTTCCACTCTTTGATTCCAGACATAAGAACTTCGGTTCTCACGAAATCTTCCACATTTTTGTCATGCTTGGAAGTGCCTGCCACTTTGTTGTAATGTATTTCTTTGTAGCACCATTACCAGTATAAGCAATGTATCTTATTTTCTGGAATTGCCATAAAATCGGATATTCGCAATCCGCTTCCGCTACGTAGCTCTACACCGAATAACTCAAAAAGATGCTCTGAACAGTCACAATGTAATCTGCCAGAGCATCTTTTTATATGTTCAATTTTAAAACTCTTCAAAATTTATATAGTCCCACCCACTGCTTATTGCTCCTCGCAACCTCCGCAGGGGACTTACTTGATTCGGTTAAACAGCCACTCGTCTCTCCGGATATAATCCATAAGAACCATATCCTACACCAAAGTATCCATAGTAGCTCTTAGCTTCTGCAAATAATGGATCATATACTCTGCCGCCGATTTCAGCCCAGCAATGTCCGCTTCCATCAGTTGCCGTTGTATCTACACAAACATAAATATTTGTATATCCCAGCGCCTTTGCAAGGTATGCAAAAGAACATGCATCAGAGAAGCAGTCTCCGCCTTTTCCACTCAGGATAAGATAGTCATTGGCATATAATGCCGGCCATGCAGTCTGGTTGTAGAAAATTCTTCTGGTATCATAATAATGCTGATACATTACCCATCTAAAGCAAGTCTCAAACTTCTCACTTTTTGACATACTTGGTTTTGTGATCGCATTGACAACCTGTTTTGCTCTCTGTAAAGTTTCATATTCATATGCTCTTGTGGAATTCATTTTCTTTCCACTTGGATAATAAAAAGTACTTCCCTTCTTCCAGGCTTCCAGAATTCCTTTTTCTGTACAGTAATATGTCGTATTTCCAACTTTGACAGTCTTTGTTCTCAGAACACCCTTATCACTGAAATAATAATATTTTCCATCAATTTTTTTGACACCACTGTATCTTACTCCATTTGAGCCGAAATAATATTTCTTATTGTTATACTTTATCCATCCTGTTTTCATGAAACCTTTAGGACTAAAGTAATAGATTTTTCCCTGAACTTTACGCATTCCGGTCAGATACTGTCCATCTTTATAATATCTTTTGTTCTTTGACGCGTAAGTATACCAGCCATTCTTTACCTGTGGTTTCTGTGTTGGTGTCGGTGTTTCGATTGGTGTAATATCCGGTGTCTCAACCGGAGTCGGTGTCACTGTAACTCCAGGCATCTCTGCTGCCATGGCCGGAACGCTGAACGCCATACATGCAACACACACTGCAAGCCATTTCGTCATCCTTTTCATCTTTTTTGTCCTCCTTGTACAATCTGGTCAGAAATCCATCAATTCCAGTTTTTTATTTCTGGTAAGCTGCTTAATCTGATACTCCCGTCTCATTGCCTCTTCCTTCGTGGAAAAACCTTCATAATATACCAGCGTCACCGGTCTTTTGGCCTTTGTATATTTCGCTCCGTTTTTTCCCTCATTATGTGCTTTCAGCCGTTTCTGCAAACAGTTTGTCCACCCCGTATAAAAAGTTTCGTCTGCACATTTGACAATGTAAGTATAATTCATCGAACTCTCCATCTAAATTACAAATCTCCGGCTATATTGCCATACATTCGATTTCTTTTGTTCCCACAGACTTGTTATTAGCATCTGCTTATTTATTATTGATTTATAGTAACTATTCAGCAATCTCCTGTGAGGAGACTGGTCAGTTACAATTTATGTAAAGGACAATTGCATTAGCATCTCTGCAATCATCCTTATTTCTATAATAAACAGCCGGTATAAAGCACGTATCTCATCCGGACATATCCTTTTCTGACTTGCATTTACAATATCAGAACTATTTATATGTCAAAAAAGCAGGTAGGGAAACCGACTGAGGATTTTCTTTCCCACCTGCTTTATTATACGTTTATTTTCTTATTTTGTGAATATCATTTTCCGAAGATTCCAGAGATTCCCCCTGAATTTACCACCAAGGATCTTTAGCTGAAGATCCTCACGGTCAGGATAATATCTGGTTGAAAATACAGTCTCTCCATCATTCAGATAAATCTCTGCTGCCGAAGTGTCCGCGAGAATACGGATATTCCTGAGTTCACTGATTTTAGCTTTTCGCCTGTCTCTTCCCGCACCTGCAATTCCGGAAAAGCCAATTTCAGCGATTCCCTCTTCATATTTAAATATCATCTGACCACCCATGCTGATCTGAAAACTGCTGTCTGTTATTGCAATCTCTTCAAGTACCAGGTCAAACCCTTCATTCACTTCAACGCGAATCTCCGCGATTGATTTTTCATCATGAAGTATCGTTTTCTCTTTTCGAAGCCGCTCAAGTTCTTTAACAGGATACTGAAGAATTTTTCCATCCTGTACTTTCAGTTCTCTCGGTACTGTAAGGCAGTGCTGCCAGCCTTCATCGATAGTCTTATTTATATACTCTTCTTCTGCGTCCGGCATTCCCATCCATCCGATCAGAATCCTTCTTCCCTTATCGTCCACAAAGGTCTGCGGAGCATAGAAGTCAAATCCCATATCCCATTCACGGAAATCTTCAGTATCTACAGATTCATCTTCTTTTACCGGGAAATATCCGGACTGATAAATATTCTGGAAACGATATTCTTCCCGTTTAAGTCCCTGAGGTGATACAGATAAAAATTTCTGTCCGTCCAATTCGAAATAATCCGGGCATTCCCACATATATCCAAAAGCTTCCGGTGTGGTGATCACACGATCAAGCTTCCAGTCTTTCATGTCTTCTGATCCGTAAACTAAAATAGCACCTTTATCCTCTTTCAGGCGTCCTCCAAGAATCATATAGTATCTGTTATTTTTTTTCCAGACTTTAGGATCCCGGATATGACATGTAAAATCTTCCGGATATTTTTCAAAAGAAATGATTTCTTCCTTATCTCCGAAATGGATTCCATCTTCACTTTCCACATGAAGTGTGCTGGTTTCCCTTCCTTCATTAATGTAATCATAATCACCATCAATCTTTACATTCCCTGTAAAAAACAGATGCATCTTTTCATCTTCAACCAGCGCAGATCCAGAATAAACTCCATGACAATCATACGGAGAATCTGGGTAAAGAGCTGTTCCTTCATATTTCCAATCTACCAGATCTACACTTGTATAATGTCCCCAGAATTTTAATCCACCTTCAACATCAAATGGCGCATACTGAAAGAACACATGATATTTACCTTTATACCAGCATAACCCATTTGGATCATTCAGCCATCCGACTGGCGGCATCAGATGATGCCCCAATCGGAATCTGCCTTCTTTCATATCTGCGTTCTTTTCAATCTCTGCTACGTTTTTCTCAAGAACTTTCGTTAATGTGCTCATGCTTTCACAATCTCCAATACTTTATCAGCAGATGTTACTGCGCCTTCACGTAAAACCTTCACATCTTTATAATCATCTGAATTGGTTACAATAAGTGGAGTAGTCACATCATATCCAGCTTCTTTGATTTTATCCATGTCAAAGGACACAAGAAGTTGTCCTTTCTTTACCTGATCACCATCTTTTACGTGAGTTGTATAATATTTTCCACCAAGTTCTACCGTATTAATTCCGATATGGATCAGCAGTTCCATACCACTTTCAGTGCTTAAACCAACTGCATGTTTTGTATCAAAAACAGTCTCAACGGTCGCATCACATGGTGCAACTACCTTTCCCATAGCAGGAATTACGGCAACTCCTTTTCCAAGAACCTCAGAAGCAAATGTAGCGTCATTCACCATGGACATTGGAATTGCTGTTCCTTCTAATGCACTATAAAGTGAAAAATCTTCTACATTGTCAGCTGTTTCTTCCATCTTAGAAATCTCTTTATTCTCAGTTACACCAGTCTCGGTTTTTACACTTTCTATATCTTTTGTTCTTTCAATGTTTTCTGTACCTTTAGCAGAAATATTTTCCACATTCTTCTCGACAGTTTTATTTTCTCCGGCTGCCATATCCTTGTATCCAAACAGCCATGTCAACACAAAAGCCGCACCAAAAGCAATTACAAACATCAGAATATAAGATACCGGATTATTCAGGCAAAGCAGAATTCCGAAAATACCGGTTACGCCAGTTCCTGTAGCGCCCAGTCCTGTAACCGATGCAAACAACGCGCCAACTGCGCCACCAACACATCCCATCACAAACGGTTTTCCGAATCGAAGATTTACACCAAAAATCGCCGGTTCTGTAATTCCCATACATGCACTTAATGCAGATGGAACAGCCATAGATTTGATTTTCTGGTCTTTTGTTTTGAGTGCAACTGCAAGTGTAGCTCCACCTTGTGCGATATTTGCTGCTGACGCAAGTGGCAGCCAGTAGGTAACTCCAAACTTGGAAATCTGTCCAAGGTCAATGATTGTGTACATATGATGCACACCGGCAACAACTGTCGGCGCATAAAACGCACCCATGATAAAGCTTCCGATACCGAATGGCAGAGCAATCAGCCACTGAATACCATTCAGAAGTCCATTCTCAACAGCTACAAAAATCGGTCCGATAATAGATAATGTAAGATATCCTGTTACAAATACACTTACAAGCGGGGTAACAAACAGGTCAAACATCGCTGGAACAACTTTGTGAAGTCTTTTCTCAATCTGGGCAAGTACCCACACCGCAATGATAACCGGGATAACATGTCCCTGATACCCAACCATATCAATAGAGTAAAGTCCAAACCATACTTTCTGTGTTGCCTGAACACCTTCTGTTGCAACTGTCCATGCATTCTGCAGGTTTGGATGAATCATAATCATACCGATAACCGCTCCCAGATACGGATTCGCGCCAAATACTTTCGCACCGCTGTATGCAATCAGAATTGGCAGGAATGTGTATGCCGTATTACTGAAAAGCTGTGCAAACGTATAAATCGAACCACTGGTATCGATATTCAGGAATCCATTGTTAACCATGAAATTCAATGCTTCCATAATTCCCATAAGGAAACCACTTGCAACGATTGCCGGAATGATCGGAACGAAAATATCACCAAGAGTCTTAATCAGTCTCTGTACCGGATTTGCTCTGGAAGCTGCAACCTTCTTCAGATCTTCCTTACTGCTCTCAGAAACTCCGGCAATCTGAATAAATTCATCGTATACCTTATTGACAACTCCTGTTCCCAGAATGATCTGCATCTGTCCCTGGGCAAAGAAAACGCCTTTAACACCTTCAATATTCTCAATATATTCCTTGTCAGCCTTCGCATTATCACCGATAACCAGTCGAAGACGTGTGGCACAATGAGCCGCGGAAATAATATTCTCTTTTTTACCAATATGGTCGTATATTTCCTGGGCTGTCTTTCTGTAATCCATAATATCCTCCCTCTTATTATGTAATCGTTCCCATATTTGATTCTACTTTGTTTTTTATACATTTGTATTTTCACTTACAAATATATAAATCTATATGTTTTTCTTTATGGAATCGTTCTCATATGTTGTTTTTATTATATCCATCTTATTTTTATTTGTAAATATGTAAGATATCACAAATATTCGCTCTCATTTTTATACACTATATCCAAGATGCAATCGCGTCTATAAAATCTTCTGTCTGTAGCATCTTCTGTCTGTAACATCCCGTCGCATAGCCTGGTTCGCTACTCTTCATTCTGTTCCCAGTAACGTAACCATAATTTAACCGAATCAAATAAATCCCCTGCTTCACTTACGAATATCCGATTGACTTTGTCCAAAATTGCCTGAGACAACAGGACTTTATTTTTTTGCAGAATACCAATGTATAAATAACAATAAAATAATAAAAAGAGTTAAGAACTTCTATTTTGAAAGCTCTTAACTCTCTTTGTACTCTTATAATCTGCTATATATTTAATCTGCTATATATTTCTATGGGATTCTCTCATTACCACTTTGCATCCCATCTTTATCTCTTTATGTATCGATATATTCTCTGACTCCATCAGATCCACTAACATTTTTGCAGATTCCATTCCACTTGTCTTATAAAAGAAATGAACAGTTGTCAGCTTCGGTTCGATTATTTTCCCCAGATAACTATCACCCATGCCGGCGACTTGAACCTGATCTGGAATATGGTATCCGCTCTTCTTCAGCCAGTTCACCGCTCCAACCGCCATTGTATCTGTTGCACATATTAATGTATCGATATCCGGATGCTCCGTAAACAGTTCTTCTGCCTTTTCATATCCAGACTCCAGGGTAAAGTTTCCACACTTAACGCATGATTTATCTAACCCTATATTATTTTTTTTAAGTATTTCTTCTACTCCGGAGATTCGCATCTTTCCAACAGCTTCATCTTTATCTGTAACCGTAATATATCCGAACTTCTTTCCGGTCTTTAACATCTGTTCGGTAAGGCTCATCGCTGCTTTATGGTCATCCTGAAAAATACACGGATATCCTTCCAGGTGCTGCCCCAGCAAGACAATCGGTACTTTATATTCTTTCAACATTTCCCTGTGTTGCTTTGTCAGAATCGTTGCTATAAAAATCACTCCATCCACCTGATTATCTTTAAACAAAGAGAGATACTTTAATTCCTCTTCAACACTGTTATTGGTATTTGCCAGTATCATCTGATAGCCCTTCTGGGTCAGTATATCACTGATTCCGGCAACCTCCCGGCTGATCGTATTAGAATCAATCTTAGGCAAAATCACACCTACCAGTTTCGTTTTTTTCGTACGCAGCATCTGTGCCTGGGAAGAAGGCTGATATCCTGTTTCCTCTATAACTTTGCTGATAACTTTTTTCTTTTCTTCACTG
This sequence comes from Blautia sp. HCN-1074, assembly GCF_037890165.1. Taxonomy (NCBI): domain Bacteria; kingdom Bacillati; phylum Bacillota; class Clostridia; order Lachnospirales; family Lachnospiraceae; genus Blautia; species Blautia sp. HCN-1074. The sequence goes on along the minus strand of NZ_JBBKBP010000012.1, from coordinate 4,068 downwards.
ACATAACCATTATTCAGATATCTGGACACTGTAGCTCTGGAAACTCCAGCCATCTTCGCTATTTCATTAATATTCATGCAAAAATTCCTCTTTCACGCTGTTTGTAATATTATTTCACACGTATTTTTCGCATTATTTGTTTACCCTATCCGGTGACAAAGGTTACTGTCCTCTCTGTCCCCAATAACCAACAAATTTTTTTCTATTATACTACAGATATACTTTTTGTTGCAAATATCAAAATATCGTTATATGTCCATGAAAATCGTCCGCGTTACTGTTCACCGTTCACTTCGTTCTCAATAGTGCACTTTTCAAACTTAATCCATGCTTATTAAATAAATTTGTGCCGTATACCTCTATATTTTTGCACATACAAATCAAACAAGTCAATCGGCTATTCGCAATCCGCTTCCGCTACGTGGCTCTACACCGAATAACTGCTTCGCAGTTTATCAGGAGGGGCTTGTCCCCCTCCTGATACAAGCAAATCCCCACCCACTGCTTATTGCTCTTCGCAACCTCCGCAGGGGACTTACCTGATTCGGTTAATATTATGGAAGATACGCAATCGGATCAATTGGTTCTCCATCTTTTTTCATTTCAAAATAAAGGTTTGTTCCTTCAGTACTATAATATTTTGTCGGCTGTGCAATATATCCGATAGTAGTTCCTTTTTTAACCGTATCCCCTTCTGACACAGTTAAATCTGTGAGCTGTCCGTAAATAGCCTGATATCCATTTCCAATTTCCATTGTCAACGTAGTGCCAGTCTGTGCATCCTGTTCTACAGAATAAACTGTGCCATTAACTGCAGCTACTACAGGTGCTCCTTCAACTGCTCCAACAGCAATCGCCGGACTTAGTTTGTACTGATCAAGTGTGGGAAAATATGTTGTCTGGTCCATACTGTAATCCAGCAAAATATTTCCATTGACTGGCCACTCCATCAATGTATCTTCAGAGAAATTAATTTCCGGAAGATTGATTGCAGATGCCGAAACATCTGTAGTTTCACTATCCGATGCAATAGACGCTCCATCACCAGTATTCATTGACGATATTCCCTTACCCTGCTGTGCATTACTGTCATTTTCACCAACAACAGAGTTTTCGTTATCCACATATGCTGTACCATCTACATCGTTATTATCCACAGTATTCCCATATATTTCCCCATCCGTAGTTCCATTTGCTGATGTCGACTCTGTATTATCTAAATTTTCCTCATCTCCTGACAGTGGATGATTCTCAGATTCAACCTGGCTCGTTCCGACATCTACCATAGACTGTTCATCTGTATCCTGCTTCTGTTCTTCCTGATCTGTGCTTTCCGTCTGCTCCCTTGGCGCTTCTTCCTTAATTGGAGATGTTCCTAACTGATATACCGTAATTCCCAATGCTGCTACAGCAGCCAGCCCAACGGAATTGGCAATAATTCGTGTAACTCTGTTATTCATCATATTCCATTCACCTCTATTTTCATCTTCATATCTATAGGGTGTCCAGAATATTATCATCTATTCAACAATTTTATATTTATATCTTTTAATCCTATAATAATTCCAGAAAATAATACACTTAAGCAAAAGATACCTATAGCAATCCGCTTCCGCTACTTGCTCATAACAGCATCAATCTCCACTATTTCCATTTCTGGAAAATAATATTCCAGAATTTCTTCCTCTGTCTTAGAATTTTTAGCCATCTCATTCCCACCATACTGTGAAAATCCTAATCCATGTCCTTTTCCTTTACATAGAAATCGAACTTTATTTCCTATTGTCTGGATCGTAAAATTTGCTGAACTAAGCCCCATTCCCATTCTGAATGATTCACCTTCCAACACTTTTCCATCTGCCAGAAGTTCTGTAACATAACCTGCACTATCCCTTGACTTTATTTCAAGTTCTTTAGGAAGTATATTCTTATTTATATATACACTGTTTAAAAAATCTTCTGATTCCTTATCCACACTGCTGTGTACAGATTTCAGATATGCATCCTCTTCACTGTGGAAAACTTCTTCTCCATCCCTGGTATCTCCTGCGCTAATCTCATGAAAAGGAACTAATTTCAGCTTATTCTCCCATGTAATAACTTTTCCCTTTGTTTCTTTTACTGCACGTTCATATTTATCCTGCATAATAAGCAAATATAACGACTTTAATGATTTGTTCTTTATTTCATCTCTAATTTGATTCAAAACAGAATTTAGTGATTTCTGCTCTTTTACTGTTCTGTAAAGATTAGATCTCGCAATAACTGCCTGCGCTTTTATTGTCTCCAATTCATAATTATCTCCAATTTGCCCGGCCACAATAACCGGTAATATTGTTTCCACATCAAATTTTCTATTAATTAAAGTCGTATCTACACCATTAAAAATTATTGTAATCATATAGGGAATAAAAAACAGACAAAAGACTCCCGTTGTTCCGGGGAAAAAAGATTTTTTCATATATAAGACCATCCAGGTTATCCGATCATCGATTTCTAATGATCTTCTTTCCTTTTAGTATATACACCTATATCTTTCTGTATGTACACTTTTCAAAATTCCATTGCCGTAGGCAATCTGGAATGAATTTTGGCTACGTTACTGAGAACGAAGTGAACAGTAACGTATACGGGGATTTTCACCCCGTATTAAAATATACAGATTTATTTATCCTGTTCTGAATTCTAGGCTCATCCCAGTAAATAATTTTATTTTTCCGGGAACTCTTTTTTTCATCAGGCTGTAAATATGATCTGTCTTTCTTTGAATCTCTGTCCTTCACAATATATTCTGAAATCATTTTGGCTTTCGGAGTTTCATAGACAAAACACATTCCCATTCCAAGGCTTTTCCATAATGCATTTAAACATCCTGTTTTTCTCTCTTCATGTCTTCTAGCACTATTCTGGCATACACATTTCTGATCTTTTATTTTTGCAAATCCCATTACAAAGCAGGTAACAGCCGTCATAATCATCTGGAAATAATTCTTCAGATCTTTTATAGAATTCTTCATGGAAACTCCTCCTGTTCTGCATTACATATATTATTGCCATACAAGCCTGTCCACCGCTAAGACTGCGCACTTCCTACGGCTATCAGGTACTAATACTTTATGCAGCAACCCTCTATGTTTAGAACCATATGATAATATTTCCTTAATTTCGTCTTTCTGTAAGTTCCCTGCTCCAATTTCGAAGAACAATAAGCAGTAGATGGTGACTTACTTGTACCCCCTTTTACTAAACTGCAAAGCAGTTATTCGGTTATAGTCAAGTATCGGAAGTGAAGTGCAAATATCCGATTGACAAATAATAATAAAATTTTATACACAAAAAAACTTCTATGGAATATCATAGAAGTTAAAAGTGAAGCATCGGGGATTCGAACCCCGGACAACTTGATTAAAAGTCAAGTGCTCTACCGACTGAGCTAATGCTCCATATTTATTTAATTGTCACTTTCAAAGTGAATGCCCAGAGCCGGAATCGAACCAGCGACACGAGGATTTTCAGTCCTCTGCTCTACCAACTGAGCTATCTGGGCAAAATAGCGGGGACAGGATTTGAACCTATGACCTTCGGGTTATGAGCCCGACGAGCTTCCAGACTGCTCCACCCCGCGATATTCATTATTGAATTAAAAGCCGATGATCGGACTCGAACCGATAACCTGCTGATTACAAATCAGCTGCTCTGCCAATTGAGCCACATCGGCTTAGCTATTGAGCTAAGTGGATGGAGAAGGATTCGAACCTTCGAAAGCGTTGCTAACAGATTTACAGTCTGCCCCCTTTGGCCACTCGGGAATCCATCCAAGTATGGAACCTATAGGGCTCGAACCTATGACCCTCTGCTTGTAAGGCAGATGCTCTCCCAGCTGAGCTAAGATTCCATATCCATATGCAATTTACTAAACTCGTTAGCTTATTGCTAACGACCCAGAAGAGACTCGAACTCTCGACCTCCGCCGTGACAGGGCGGCGCTCTAACCAACTGAGCCACTGGGCCATTAAAGGTTTTGCACCTTCAAAACTACATACATGTTGACATTTCCTTGAGAATTAA